>NZ_JAAAXQ010000164.1 GCF_009916105.1 Streptomyces sp. GC420
GGGACTTCCGGGGAGGGATCTGGGGGGATCGGGAAGGACCGGCGCGGAGGGGACCACGAGGGGGTGCCGGTCGACGGACCGGCACCCCCTCGATGAGTCGTCCTGCCGCACCCGACAGGCCCGCGGGTACGTCGGGACGGGCCGGGTGCGCCTGGGGAGCGGGCCCCTGGACCCGCCCCGGAACGCCTGCACCCCCGGCGAGGCCGGGAACGGACCGAGTGCGGAGCGCGGTCGGCGCACGTGACACCCCCAACTGGTCGGGTGAGGCACACGCTGTGCGTTGCGAGAGCCGAGCGCGTACACGTGTTGTTCGAAAGCCAAACCGTATCGAACCGGGCTGGTTTCAACCCGGCGGGTGCTGAGCGCGGAAGACCTGTCGGGTGGCTGACCCGCGGGCGGCGTGAGCCAGGAATCCCCCTGCTTCAGCCGGGGGAGGATTCAAAGGGCCTTGATCTCCTCCATGGTCGGGAAGGACGCCTGCGCGCCCTCCTTGGTGACGGCTGCGGCACCCACCCGCACGGCGAAGGCCGCGGCCGTCTCCAGGTCCTCGCCGCGGCCGAGACGCCAGGCGAGGGCCGCCGTGAACGCGTCGCCGGCGCCTGTAGTGTCGACGGCGGAGACCCGCACGGACGGCACCCGCACGCAGTCGCCGCCCGCGGACACCAGCGCGCCTTCCGCGCCGAGGGTGACGACCACGGAGCGCGGGCCGAGGGAGAGAAGTGCCCGCGCCCACTCCTCGGGAGAGCCGTCGTCGGCGGCGGGGCCGGCGGCCGCACCGGCAGCACCAGCCGCACCGGGGGAGTTCCCGGCGGACCCGTCCGCCGGACCGCCCAGGATGAACCGTGCCTCGTGCTCGTTGACGACCAGCGGGTCGCACGCGGCAAGTACCTCCGCCGGGAGCGGCGCGGGCGGCGACGGATTGAGTACGAGCCGGGAGCCGGGAGCCACGTTCCGTACCACCTCGGCGACCGTCTCCGGCGGGATCTCAAGCTGGACCGAGACCACCCGCGAGGCGTGGAAGAGGCTCGCGGCGGCCCGTACGTCCTCGGGAGTGAGCCGGGCGTTGGCGCCCGGCGAGACCACGATGCTGTTGTCCCCCGACGGGTCCACCGTGATCAGTGCGACGCCGGTCGGGGCACCACCGGCGAGGACTCCGACGGTGTCGACCCCGGCCGAGCGCTGCGACTCCAGCAGCAGCCGCCCGTGGGCGTCGTCGCCGACGCGCGCCAGCAGGGCCGTACGGGCCCCGAGGCGGGCGGCGGCGGCCGCCTGGTTCGCGCCCTTGCCGCCCGGGTGGACGGCCAGGTCGGAACCGAGCACCGTCTCGCCGGGTCCGGGCCGGCGGTCGACGCCGATCACCAGGTCGGCGTTGGCCGATCCCACGACCAGCAGGTCGTAGTCGTGCATCCGTGCGCTCCCGTCCGCCCGCTCGGGGCCCTCCGTCGCCGTCACCCTCCACCCCGTGTGACCGGGGGGTGCCTACAGCCTGCCGTCCGCGGCCGTCCCGGGCCGCCAGGCGTGCCGCGGACCGCTGTCCGTGCGCCCCGGCCGCCCGACTCCCGCCCGCCTGCCGGACGGGCCGCGTTCCTGGTTGTCCACAGGCTGTGCCCGTTGTCCGACCTCCGCTGTAGCGTCGGATCATGTCCAACCAGGCTGTGGTGGAAGGCGTTCTTGAGAGGATCACCTACGCCAATGAGGAGAACGGCTACACGGTGGCGCGCGTCGACACCGGCCGGGGCGGTGGTGATCTGCTCACCGTCGTCGGTTCGCTGCTCGGTGCCCAGGTCGGCGAGTCGCTGCGGATGGAGGGCCGCTGGGGCTCCCACCCGCAGTACGGCAAGCAGTTCACCGTGGAGAACTACACGACGGTGCTGCCCGCCACGATCCAGGGGATACGCCGGTATCTCGGCTCCGGCCTGATCAAGGGCATCGGCCCGAAGATCGCCGAGCGGATCGTCGAGCACTTCGGCCTGGAGACGCTGGACGTCATCGAGGGGCAGCCGGCACGGCTGGTCGAGGTCCCCGGGCTGGGCCCCAAGCGCACGAAGCTGATCGGCGCGGCCTGGGAGGAACAGAAGGCCATCAAGGAGGTCATGGTCTTCCTCCAGGGGGTCGGCGTCTCCACATCCATCGCGGTGCGGATCTACAAGAACTACGGCGACGCCTCCATCTCCGTGGTGAAGAACGAGCCGTACCGCCTGGCGGCCGACGTCTGGGGCATCGGCTTCCTCACCGCCGACCGCATCGCCCAGGCCGTGGGGATACCGCACGACAGCCCGCAGCGGGTCAAGGCCGGCCTGCAGTACGCGCTGTCGCAGTCGACCGAGCAGGGCCACTGCTTCCTGCCGGAGGAGCAGTTGATCGCCGACGCCGTGAAGCTGCTCCAGGTCGACACCGGACTCGTCATCGACTGCCTGGCGGAACTGGTCCGGGAGGAGGGCGTCGTACGGGAGACGGTGCCCGCCGCGGACGGTGGAGACCCCGTCTCCGCGATCTATCTGGTGCCCTTCCACCGCGCGGAGCTCTCCCTCGCCGGCCAGGTGCGCAGGCTGCTGCGTGCCGAGGAGGACAGGATGCCGGCGTTCCAGGACGTGGCCTGGGACAAGGCGCTCGCCTGGCTGAAGGACCGCACGGGCGCCGAACTGGCCCCCGAGCAGGAGGCGGCCGTCAAGCTGGCGCTGACGCGGAAGGTCGCCGTGCTGACCGGCGGACCGGGCTGCGGCAAGTCCTTCACGGTCCGCTCCGTGGTCGAACTGGCCCGCGCCAAGAAGGCGAAGGTCGTGCTGGCCGCGCCGACTGGACGGGCCGCGAAGCGCCTGTCGGAGCTGACGGGCGCCGAGGCGTCCACCGTGCACCGGCTGCTGGAGCTCAAGCCGGGCGGCGACGCGGCCTACGACAAGGACAGGCCGCTCGACGCCGACCTCGTGGTCGTGGACGAGGCCTCGATGCTGGACCTGCTGCTGGCGAACAAGCTGGTCAAGGCGGTCGCCCCGGGCGCGCACCTGCTGATGGTCGGGGACGTGGACCAGTTGCCCTCGGTGGGGGCGGGGGAGGTGCTGAGGGACCTACTCGCCGAGGGCGGGCCGGTGCCCGCTGTCCGGCTGACCCGGATCTTCCGGCAGGCGCAGCAGTCGGGCGTGGTCACCAACGCGCACCGCATCAACAGCGGCGAGCACCCGCTGACCCAGGGCATGAAGGACTTCTTTCTGTTCGTCGAGGACGACACGGAGGAGGCCGGGCGGCTGACGGTGGACGTCGCCGCCCGCAGGATCCCGGCGAAGTTCGGCCTCGACCCGCGGCGCGACGTGCAGGTGCTCGCCCCGATGCACCGGGGGCCGGCCGGTGCGGGGACGCTCAACGGGCTGCTCCAGCAGGCCGTCACCCCGGCCCGGCCGGACCTGCCGGAGAAGCGGTTCGGCGGCCGTGTCTTCCGTGTGGGGGACAAGGTGACGCAGATCCGCAACAATTATGAAAAAGGGCGTAATGGCGTCTTCAATGGCACAGTCGGTGTCGTCACCGCTCTGGACGTCGACGAACAGCGCCTGACGGTGCGTACGGACGAGGACGAGGAGGTGCCGTACGACTTCGACGAGCTGGACGAACTGGCCCACGCCTATGCCGTGACGATCCACCGCTCCCAGGGCAGCGAGTACCCGGCGGTAGTGATCCCTGTGACCACCGGCGCCTGGATGATGCTCCAGCGGAACCTGCTCTACACCGCGGTCACCCGCGCCAAGCGGCTCGTGGTGCTCGTCGGCTCCCGCAGAGCCATCGGGCAGGCGGTCCGCACGGTCTCCGCGGGGCGCCGTTTCACTGCTCTGGACCACCGTCTGACGAAATGATCGATCAAATCGGTGGCAAACATCACTCAGGCCTTCCGGAAGTCGGACGGAGGCGGCAGGATGGGCAGGCTGGCGGCACTGAGTGCCGTCAATAGGCCTGATGGCCGACCCCGAGTGCACCATCCAGGGCCGAATGGGGGATGGTAGAGGCAGTCAGGGCACCTCGAAGAAGAGGCACAACGTCGGTGAGGGAAGACGTGAGCGACAACTCTGTAGTACTGCGGTACGGGGACGACGAGTACACCTACCCGGTGGTCGACAGTACCGTCGGCGACAAGGGCTTCGACATTGGCAAGCTCCGCGCCCAGACCGGTCTGGTCACCCTGGACAGCGGGTACGGCAACACCGCCGCCTACAAATCCGGGATCACCTACCTCGACGGTGAGGGAGGCATCCTCCGCTACCGCGGGTATCCGATCGAGCAGCTCGCCGAGGGCAGCACGTTCCTCGAGACTGCGTACCTGCTGATCAACGGTGAGCTCCCCGCGGTCGACCAGCTCGCGGAGTTCAGGGGCGAGATCACCCAGCACACCCTGCTGCACGAGGACGTCAAGCGGTTCTTCCAGGGCTTCCCGCGCGACGCCCATCCGATGGCCATGCTGTCCTCCGTGGTCAGCGCGCTGTCCACCTTCTACCAGGACAGCCACAACCCCTTCGACGAGCAGCAGCGGCACCTGTCGACGATCCGCCTGCTCGCCAAGCTTCCGACGATCGCGGCGTACGCGTACAAGAAGTCGATCGGGCACCCCTTCGTCTACCCGCGCAACGACCTCGGGTACGTCGAGAACTTCCTGCGCATGACCTTCTCGGTCCCCGCCCAGGAGTACGAGCTGGACCCGGTCGTCGTCAGCGCCCTGGAAAAGCTGCTGATCCTGCACGCGGACCACGAGCAGAACTGCTCGACCTCCACCGTGCGCCTGGTCGGCTCCTCGCAGGCGAACATGTTCGCCTCGATCTCCGCGGGCATCAGCGCCCTGTGGGGCCCGCTGCACGGCGGCGCCAACGCGTCGGTGCTGGAGATGCTCGAGGGCATCAAGTCGAACGGCGGCGATGTCGACTCCTTCATCCGCAAGGTGAAGAACAAGGAGGACGGCGTCCGCCTGATGGGCTTCGGCCACCGCGTCTACAAGAACTTCGACCCGCGGGCGAAGATCATCAAGGCTGCGGCGCACGACGTCCTCTCGGCGCTGGGCAAGAGCGACGAGCTGCTGGACATCGCGCTCAAGCTCGAGGAGCACGCGCTCTCCGACGAGTACTTCGTCTCGCGCAACCTCTACCCGAACGTGGACTTCTACACCGGTCTGATCTACCGGGCCATGGGCTTCCCGACGGAGATGTTCACCGTGCTCTTCGCGATCGGCCGGCTCCCCGGCTGGATCGCCCAGTGGCACGAGATGATCAAGGAGCCCGGCTCCCGCATCGGCCGTCCGCGTCAGATCTACACGGGCATCGTCGAGCGCGACTTCGTGCCGGTGGAGCAGCGCTGAACTGAACGATCATCGAGCGGCATTCGCGGCGTATCGGACGTGATCACTCATGCGGGCGTCGCTGCCCCGGTGATCGATGTGACATGACGACGACGGCGCGGAGCCGGCGAGGCAATGGAGAAGCGCCCCGCGATCGATCCCCCCACGGGTCGATCGACGGGGCGCTTCCAATCCCGGTGCGGATTCCCCCCACGGGATCCGTCCGGGCGTCGGTGGGATTCGCGGTCTGGCCGGGGTGCGTACGGGAGGGCCGCTCAAAGCTCCCCGGTGTACGTGCCCCGGCCAACGCTCGCCTGGAAGAACGCCCCCCAAGACGCTCCTCCTCGGACGTCCCCCAAGACGTCCATGGCATCGCAACTTTAGACTCACGACTCCCGTTCTTGGTTACGTTCACATCACTGTGATCTGCGTCTCTTGCATATGTCCAGCTTTGACGCAAGAGAACCAGTATGGAGACTGATGCCCGTGAGGTGAAGATACTAAGGGGGATCTGTGAACGTCCTTTGCTCGATGCTTACCTGAAGCTTCGCAGCCTGAGGCTGTTGCTGACCACGAAAACCGAGGAAAAGGCCATCGCGGCCCCCGCGATCATCGGATTGAGCAGCCCGGCCGCCGCGAGCGGCAGCGCGGCCACGTTGTATCCGAACGCCCAGAAGAGATTTCCCTTGATGGTGCCGAGAGTCCGCCGGGAGAGCCGGATCGCGTCCGCCGCCACCCGGAGATCCCCCCGTACGAGTGTCAGGTCGCCCGCCTCGATCGCCGCGTCCGTGCCCGTTCCCATCGCCAGGCCCAGGTCCGCCGTCGCCAGCGCCGCGGCGTCGTTGACGCCGTCGCCGACCATCGCCACGCTGCGGCCCTCGGCCTGGAGCCGCCTGACGACGTCCACCTTGTCCTGGGGCAGGACCTCCGCGTAGACCTCGGTGATGCCGACCGAGCGGGCCACGGACTCGGCCACCGCCAGGTTGTCACCGGTCAGCAGCACGGGGTCCAGGCCCAGGGCGCGCAGCTCGGCCACGGCCTGCGCGCTCGTCTCCTTCACCGCGTCGGCGACCGTGAGGACGCCGCGCGCGACCCCGTCCCAGGCCACCAGGACCGCCGTGCGCCCCTCGGCCTCGGCCCGCGCCGCCCCGGCCGCCAGCTCCTCCGGCAGGGCGATGGAACCGGCCTCCAGCAGCTGCCTGCGGCCCACCACGACCTCGTGGCCCTCCACGACGCCGCGGACGCCGAGCCCTGCCGTGTTCTCGAAGCCGTCCGGCACCGGGAGTGCCCCCGCGCGCTCGGCCGCGCCCGCGGCGATCGCACGGGCGATCGGGTGCTCCGAGGCGTGTTCCAGTGCCCCCGCGAGCCGCAGCAGCTCCTTCTCGTCCACGGCGGCGGCGGGCAGGACGTCCCGCAGCTCCATCCGGCCGGTGGTGACCGTGCCGGTCTTGTCGAGGACGACCGTGTCCACCTTGCGGGTCGACTCCAGTACCTCGGGGCCCTTGATCAGGATGCCGAGCTGGGCACCTCGCCCGGTGCCGACCATCAGCGCGGTCGGAGTGGCGAGGCCCAGGGCGCACGGGCAGGCGATGATCAGGACCGCGACGGCGGCGGTGAAGGCGGCCGTGACGTCGTCGGTGGCCAGCAGCCAGGCGACCAGCGTGCCGAGGGAGATGACCAGGACGACCGGGACGAAGACCGCCGAGATGCGGTCGGCCAGCCGCTGCACCGCGGCCTTGCCGTTCTGCGCCTCCTCCACCAGCTTCGCCATCCGGGCGAGCTGGGTGTCGGCACCGACGCGGGTGGCCCGCACGACGAGCCGGCCGGAGGTGTTGACGGTGGCCCCGGTGACCGGGTCTCCGGCCGTCACGTCCACCGGGACGGACTCGCCGGTCAGCATGGAGACGTCCACCGCGGAGACACCCTCGACGACCTCGCCGTCGGTGGCGATCTTCTCGCCCGGGCGGACGACGAACAGGTCGCCGGCGGAGAGCCGCGCGGCGGAGATGCGTACCTCCGTGCCGCCGCGCAGCACGGAGACCTCCTTGGCTCCGAGCTCCAGCAGCGCGCGCAGCGCGGCTCCCGCCCTGCGCTTGGAACGGGCCTCCAGGAAGCGGCCGAGGAGCAGGAAGACGGTGACCCCGGCCGCGACCTCCAGATAGAGCGTCGAGGAGGCGTCCGTGCCCGAGGCCGTCCACTCGAAGCCGTGCCGCATGCCGGTCATGCCGGCGTGCCCGAAGAACAGGGCCCACAGGGACCAGCCGAAGGCGGCCAGCGTGCCCAGGGACACCAGCGTGTCCATCGTGGCCGCGCCGTGCCGGACGTTCGTCCAGGCGGCCCGGTGGAAGGGCAGCGCGCCCCAGACGACGACGGGGGAGGCGAGAGTGAGGGACAGCCACTGCCAGTTGTCGAACTGGAGTGCCGGGATCATCGACATCAGGACGACGGGCACGGCGAGCAGGGCGGACACCGTCAGACGCTGCCGCAGGACATCGGGCTCGTCCGGCGCGCGGGAACCCTCCGCGGAAGGGCCGCCCGCGGCCCCGGTTCCGGCCCCGGTGGCGGTCTCCTGCTCGGGCCGGGGTTCGGGCTCCGGGGGGCGTACCGGCTCGGCGGTGTATCCCGTCTTCACGACGGTGGCGATCAGGTCGGCGACGTCGGTGCCCATGGGGAAGTCGACGCGGGCCTTCTCGGTGGCGAAGTTGACGGAGGCCGTGACGCCGTCCATCCGGTTGAGCTTCTTCTCGATGCGTGCGGCGCAGGAGGCGCAGGTCATACCGCCGATGGCGAGTTCGACCCGGCCCTGGTCGTGTATCTCGGTGGTGTCGGCCGTGCTGGTCATTCGGATTCTCCTGAGGAAGGGCCGGACCGTACGGCGGCAGTATGAGCTGGGCGGTACGGCCCGGACCGGGGGAGTCTGCTCGGTACCGGGACTTTCCCGGCCGGCGGCTCAGGCCGTGCCGACGAGCTCGTAGCCCGCCTCGTCCACGGCCGCGCGCACGGCTGCCTCGTCGAGCGGGGCCTCGGACACCACGGTCACCTGTCCGGTGGAGGCCACCGCCTTGACGGAGGTCACGCCGGGCAGTTCGGAGAGCTCGCTCGTCACGGCCCCCTCGCAGTGGCCACAGGTCATGCCGCTCACCTTGTACACCGTGGTGGTTTCGGCGGTCATGTCGTTCTCCTCGCGACGGTCGTACGAAGTGCGTGGGACGCCAGTTGCCCCACGCACTTTCCACTATACCCCTAGGGGGTACTTGTTCCGAGGAGTGCCGAAGGAGCGCCGACCGGACTCAGGCGTCCGCGAGCGGGGCCAGGTAGCGGTACATGACGGTCTTCAGTTCCCTGACGTACGCCTGCCTCTCGTCCCCCTCGTGCGCCAGGATCAGGTCCAGCCCCGCCTTGAACAGCGCGAACACCATGTTCGCGGTCCGGGACACCTCGGCGGGCGGGGTGTCGGGGAGGTACTGCGTGAAGATCTCCACGACGCGGCCCAGAACTGCGACGTGCAGGTTGTCGCATTCCTGGGTCAGTCGGCCGGGCACGTCGGGGCCGTGCATCAGCACGGCGAAGGCCGGGTTCTCGTAGTTGAACACGATCAGCGGATCGAGGACCGCGTCCAGGAGCCGGTCGAGCGGCAGGGTCAGGTTGGCGGGATCGAAGGCCTGCCCGTGCGAGTCCTGCCAGCGCTGTATCAGGCGGTCGCCGAGTTCGACGGCGATCGCCTCCTTGTTGGGGAAGAACTGGTAGAGCGTGCCCGGCGAGACCCCGGCCTCGCGCGCGATGGCGTTGGTGCTCGCGGCGGTGTACCCGACCTGGCAGAAGACCGTTCCGGCGGCGTCCAGCAACTGCCGCATCCGCCGCTCGCCCCGCGCCTGCCTGCGCCGCGGGGCGGCGCCGGCCGCGCCGTCGCCCTTCCTGCCGTTCCCGGTGGCGGCGCCCGTTGAGCCGGTGCCTGTCCGGCCGGCGCCCGAGGAGTCGGCGCCCTTGGTGGTGTCGCCCCCGGTCGCGTCGCTCCCGGCCGTCCCGGTCTGTTCGCGTGGCGTCCTGGTCTCCGGCACGAATGATCCTCAACTCTCGAACGCAGTTGACAAACACGAGCACCCGCTCGCATTCTTGAGGAATGCGAGCGATGGCTCGTGTTTGCCAGTCTATGGCAACGGGGACCCGTGCCGTCGTGTCAGCGGCCGGGTCAGGTGAAGGGGACACCGAGCAATGTCCGAAGTCAACAGCGCGCGCCGTCCGGACAGCGGGACGGGCGGCCCCGCCGAACCCGGCGGCTGGACGCGGTTCGCCACCGCGCGCCCGCGCCTGACCCTCCTGCTCGCCCTGCTGTTCACGGCACTCGCCGTGGTCGGGGGAAGCGGCGTCGCCGACCGGATGTCCAGCGGCGGCTGGGAGGCCCCGGACTCCCAGTCCACCTACGCCACCGAGGCCCTGGCACGCGAGTTCCCCGACTCCCAGCCGAATCTCCTGCTGCTCGTCGACGCGGGCCCGGGCGGCAGCGTCGACGACCCCGCGGTGGCCGCGGAGGGCCGGGCCCTCGCGGAGCGGCTCGCCGGCGAGAAGTCGGTCGGCGGAGTGGGGTCCTACTGGCAGACCGGCTCACCCACGCTGCGCTCCGAGGACGGCCGGGAGGCGCTGATCGCCGCCCGAGTCGGCGGCGACGAGACGTCGGCGGGCGAGGTCCTGGACCGGATCGCCCCCGAGTACCGAGGGACCCACGGACCCGTCGAGGTCTCCCTCGGCGGCCCGCTCGCGGTCCGGCACGAACTGCAGACCACCATCCAGGACGACCTGCTGCGCGCCGAGATGATCGCCCTTCCGGTCACGCTGGTGCTGCTGGTCATGGTCTTCGGCAGCGCCGTGGCGGCCCTGCTGCCGCTCGGCATCGGCATCGTGGCCATCATCGGCACGAACGCGGTGCTCCGCGGCCTCACGGAGTTCACCGACGTCTCCGTCTTCGCCCAGAACCTGACGACGGCCCTCGGGCTCGGACTCGCCATCGACTACGCCCTGTTCATCGTGCGGCGCTTCCGTGAGGAACTGGCGGCCGGGGCCGAGGTGCGGTCGGCCGTGGGCACCACCCTGCGCACCGCGGGGCGCACGGTGCTCTTCTCCGCGCTGACCGTGGCGGTCTCGCTGGCTGCGATGATGGTCTTCCCGCAGTACTTCCTGCGCTCGTTCGCGTACGCCGGAATAGCGGTGGTGCTGCTGGCCGCCGCCGCGGCGCTGATCCTGCTTCCCGCGGCACTGGTGCTGCTCGGCCACCGCGTGGACGCGCTCGACCTGCGCCGGCTGCTGCGGCGCCGGCGCGCGGGGAACACCGCGGCCTCTCCGGCCGCCGAGGGCGGCGCGGGCTGGGCCAGGACGGCCTCGCTCGTGATGCGCAGGGCCCCCGTCTTCGCCATCGGCACGACAGCCGTGCTGGTCCTGCTCGGCACGCCGTTCCTGGGCGTCAAGTTCGGCACGGCGGACGACCGGCAGCTGCCCGCGAGCGCGGAGTCCCGCGTGGTGCAGGAGCACATACGCGAAGGCTTTCCCGGATCACCGAGCGGCGGTCTCACGGTCCTGACCGAGGGTGACCCCAGCTCCGCAGACCTGGCCGGCTACAGCTCCCGCATCTCAGAACTCCCGGGAGTGCTCACCGTGGCCGGCCCCGCCGGCCAGTACACCGACGGGGCCCGCACCCAGGAGCCGGGACCCGCCGACGCCGCCCGGACCGACGGCGGCACCGCCTACCTCACGGTGCTCCCGGAGGGCGAGCCGGTGGACGAGGGCAGCCAGCGCCTGGTGGGCGACATCAGGGCGCTGGACACCTCCTTCGACGCCTCGGTGACGGGCACGGCGGCCGTGCTGGTCGACTCCAAGGACGCCATCGGGGACCGGCTGCCCTGGGCGCTCGCGATCATCGTGATCGTGACACTGGTCCTGGTCTTCCTGCTCACCGGGAGCGTGCTGATTCCGCTTCAGGCGGTGCTGCTCAACGCGCTCAGCCTCACCGCGATGTTCGGCGCCATGGTCTGGGTCTTCCAGGACGGAAATCTCTCCGGGGTGCTGTCCTTCACCTCGACCGGGGACATAGAGACCACCCTGCCCGTGCTGATGTTCTGTGTCGCCTTCGGACTGTCCATGGACTACGGGGTCTTCCTGCTCTCACGGATCAAGGAGGAGTACGACCGGACGGGCGACCACGAACACTCGGTGCGCTTCGGGCTCCGGCGCACGGGCGGGCTGATCACGGCCGCGGCGGTGATCCTCGCTGTGGTGATGGTCGCCATCGGCACCTCGCGCGTCACCAACACCAAGATGCTGGGACTCGGCATCGCGCTGGCGGTGCTGATGGACGCCATGGTGATCCGCAGCCTCCTGGTCCCCGCGGTGATGCGGCTGACCGGCAAGGCCACCTGGTGGGCACCGGCCCCGCTGCGCCGCCTGCACGACCGGTTCGGCCTCAGCGAGGGCGAGTCCCCCGCCCCGCAGGCCGAGCGCACGCCCGACACGGTGGGCGCCGGGCGCTGACCCGCGCCGTCGGCGAGGCCCGCGCCACCGTCCCGCTCGCCCGACCCGACCCCGGGCCGGGCGAGCGGGACGGTGGCGGTCGCGGAGCCCGCTGGGCGATCAACGGGACCGGCCCCGCGGATCGTCCCTGCGACCGCGATTACCGGGCCTGCTCGCGACCCAGGCGCGGACGGTGTCGGCGTACCAGAAGGGCTTGCCGTTCTCCACCAGGTCGGGAGCGGGCAGCAGCCCGTGCTTCCGGTACGAGCGCACGGTGTCCGTCTGCACCCCGATATGGGCGGCGATCTCCTTGTACGACCAGAGCCTGTGATCGGTCATCTCGGGCACACACCTCCTGCGCACGCCGCAGCGGCGGCCCTGGGGGTGGCCGACGGGGGAGCTGCGGCGGTCTGCTGAGCGGCACTCAGCCTCCGCCCCGTGAACGACGCATCCCGCCCGGCGGCCAGGGGCTGTCGCCGGGCTGTGACGGAAGCCCCGCACAAGCGGAACATGTGTGACGAGATCAAGAAGCCGGAAAGCCCCGGCGGGCAGCCGGCCGCCCTCCCACATGACCGTCCGCGTCGTACTCGCCGACGATAATCCCCTGGTCCGCGCCGCCGTGAAGATGGTCATCACCGACACCACGGACATCGAGGTCGTGGGCGAGGCGGGGAACCGGAGCCGAAGCCGTCCGGCTGACCGTGGAGCTCGCCCCGGACGCCGTGGCGACGGACCTCCTGATGCCCGGCACGGACGGCATCGAGGCCACCCGGCTGATCACCACGGGCCCGGCTCCGTGCGTATCGCCGTCCTCGTCAAGGACATGGCCCTGGACGACATCTGGCCGCCGCCCGGATCGTCGCGGCCGGAGACGCGCCGATCGCGCCGAGCGTCACCCGCCGGCGCCGTCCCCCTGAGCGGGCCGCCGGAGTCAGGGCGGCACGCTGGGCACCCGCGCGGGTCCTCAACCCCTGCGCGCCCCCACGGACATGCCGCGCCCACGGAACCGTGTCGCAAAGTCGTCCTGATGTAAGGACAAATTATTGACATGGTTCACCCGGGACCACTACACCTTGAGGGACGTCACGCGTGCCGCAGCGTGAGATGCACGCCGCCCGGATCTCCTCCGGCGCGGGAGGCCGCTTCGCCCTGGCAGGAGCGAAGCGCGAGCGACGACTCCCCGCCCGCCACGCCCCCCGCGCCGGAGGTCCGCGGCCTCGCGGCCGGTACGCCCGAGCATCTGTCTAAGCGGAGACCGAAACGGCTGACACTGTGTCCACGCCGTCCCGCCGCAGCGCCGTGGTGGGATGTTGGAAGTCGCAGGCCCGCCGCCACCATCCACAGTCGTTCCGAAGGAGTTCCGTCATGACGAAGACCGTCAACCACTGGATCGGTGGCAAGACCGTCGAGGGCGCGTCGGGCAACTGGGGGAATGTCACCGACCCCGCCACCGGCACCGTCACCACCAAGGTCGCCTTCGCCTCCGTCGACGAGGTGGACGCCGCCGTCGCCGCGGCCAAGGCCGCCTCCCAGACCTGGCGCCACTCCTCGCTCGCCCAGCGCACCACCGTGATGTTCAAGTTCCGCGCCCTGCTGGACGCGCACCGCGACGAGATCGCGGAACTGATCACCGCCGAGCACGGCAAGGTGCACTCCGACGCGCTGGGCGAGGTCGCCCGGGGCCTGGAGATCGTCGAACTCGCCTGCGGTATCACCACCCAGCTCAAGGGCGAGCTGTCCACCCAGGTCTCCAGCCGGGTCGACGTCGCCGCGATCCGCCAGCCCCTCGGTGTCGTCGCCGGCATCACGCCGTTCAACTTCCCCGCCATGGTGCCGATGTGGATGTTCCCGCTGGCCATCGCCTGCGGCAACACCTTCGTCCTCAAGCCCAGCGAGAAGGACCCCTCCGCGTCGATGAGGCTCGCCGAGCTGTTCGCCGAGGCGGGTCTGCCGGACGGTGTCCTCAACATCGTCCACGGCGACAAGGTGGCCGTGGACCGGCTTCTGGAGCACCCCGACATCGCGGCCGTCTCCTTCGTCGGCTCCACCCCCATCGCCCGCTACATCCACACCACCGCCTCCGCCAACGGCAAGCGCGTGCAGGCGCTGGGCGGTGCCAAGAACCACATGCTGGTACTCCCCGACGCCGACCTGGACGCCGCCGCGGACGCCGCCGTCTCCGCCGCGTACGGATCCGCCGGCGAGCGCTGCATGGCGATCTCCGCCGTCGTCGCCGTCGGCGCCATCGGCGACGAACTGGTCGAGAAGATCCGCGAGCGCGCCGAGAAGATCAAGATCGGCCCCGGCGACGACCCGACGAGCGAGATGGGCCCGCTGATCACCAAGGTTCACCGGGACAAGGTGGCCTCCTACGTCACCGGCGCGGCCGCCCAGGGCTGCGACGTCGTCCTCGACGGCACCGGCTTCACGGTCGACGGCTACGAGGACGGCCACTGGATCGGCATCTCGCTCCTCGACAAGGTGCCGGCCGACGCCGACGCCTACCGCGACGAGATCTTCGGCCCCGTGCTGACCGTGCTCCGCGCCGACACCTACGAGGAGGGCGTCGAGCTGATCAACGCCTCGCCCTTCGGCAACGGCACCGCGATCTTCACCCGGGACGGCGGCGCGGCCCGCCGCTTCCAGATGGAGGTCGAGGCCGGCATGGTCGGCGTCAACGTCCCGATCCCGGTCCCCGTCGGCTACCACTCCTTCGGCGGCTGGAAGGACTCCCTCTTCGGCGACCACCACATCTACGGCAACGACGGCGTGCACTTCTACACCCGCGGCAAGGTCGTCACCACCCGCTGGCCCGACCCGTCCGAGTCCCCGGCCGGAGTCGACCTCGGCTTCCCGCGCAACCACTGACCACCTGCCGTTTCGGCAACGGGCGTGGCCCGGAACGCCTTCCGCGTTCCGGGCCACGCCCATGACCGACGGCCCGCAGCACCCTGGCAGCGGCGCGGAAGCGCGCTACCGGGGCCGTCCCGGTGGCCCCGGGCATGGCGCGTCGGCCGGCGCGAAACGGCCAACCCCACCCCACCCCGGCCGGGGAGCGGAGCGCAAGCGCTCTACCGGGCCGGTCCCGGCGGCGCCGGCCGACCGGAGCCGTGACCGTGCTCACCGCTCACCGGCCCGACCGAGCGGCCTCAGCCGCTCCGGCGGTGCGGTCCACTCACGGCCCCCGCCGACGGGCCTGACGAACGCGAGCAGGCGCGGGCGCCGATCACCGTGCCAGGGAGGGACGTACGCGGTGACGTCCTGGAGGACCCCCACGCGGCCGGAGTCCGGATCCTCGACCAACGTGCCGCGCGGGATCGTGGCCGTGCCCCGCGGCGGCGCCAGCCAGTCCACGGCGGGCCGTCCGGTCCCCGTCACCGCCGGCCGTCCCCGCGCACGCTCCGCCGGTTGAGCTCCCGGACCCGCTCGCTCAGCTCATGGAACTGCGGCCGCCCGTCTCCCGGCCGCGCGGACTCCGGTGATGGCGGTTCCGATCCCTGTCCGCGTTGCTTGCCCGGTCCGGCGCCCCCGCACACGAGACCGCTCTCCAAGCAGGCCAGCAGCCGCAGCATCAGGCGCCGCTCGTCCGCCGTGAGCCGCTCCGGCGACCCGTTCACCGGGGCGTCTCGCAGGCACGCAGAACGGCGGCGAGCCTGCGCGCGGTGTCGAGATTGCACCGCCCGAGGTCGATGAGCGGAACAGCCATATAGCCGGCGAGCGTAGGAGCGTCCAGCCCCAGCGAGGGCAGCGTGATCCCGGCGCCGGACAGCGCCGCCGCGAGTTCTTCCCACACGGCCTCGGCCTGCCGAATCCCGTCCATCGCCGCTTCGCGTTCCTTGTCCGTCATTTCCGCACTCCGGTCGTTCGCTACGTGCTGTACTCACACCATCACCGTGAGCGCGCAGGTCTGACCAGGGCCGACGCGTTGCCGCCCCGCACGGCAGCGGACGCGCCACCAGGGGCCAGGAGCCAGGGGAGTGGGGACGCCGATGGACGCAGCGCCGGAGCAGCACGACAACGAGGACTCCGCACGGGGCGCACTCGGCAGCACCCTGCGGTACCTCCGCGAGAAGGCGGGCAAGTCGCTGAGCCAGCTCGCCGAGGAGACCAACTACGACAAGAGCTACCTGTACCGGCTGGAGGCCGCCGAACGCATCTCCAAACGGCCGGTGATGGAGGACCTGGACACGTACTACGGGACCGGCGACGTACTCGTGCGCCTGTGGAAGCTGGCCCGGATGGAGGCCTTCGTCGACCACTACAAAGCGTTCATGCGCCTTGAGGCCACTGCCAACGTGATGCATATGTACACCCCTGTCATCCCGGGCCTGTTGCAGACCGAGGCGTACGCCAGGGTGCTTCTGTCCATGTGGCCGCAGCGGGATGAAGATGAGTTGGAGGAGCAAGTCGTTGCCCGCATCGGCCGACAGGAACTCCTTCACCGGAAACCCCGGCCGACGGTCCGCGCGATCATCGATGAGGCGGCGCTGCGGCGCAGCGTGGCCGACCCAAAAGTCTGGGAAGACCAACTGACCCACCTCATTTTTTCGGCAGCCCAGCCGTCGATCACGGTCCAAGTGCTGCCATTCAGTGCAGGGGTTGTACCGGTACCGGGTGGCTCACTCCACCTGCTGTGGCAACCGGACGGCGGTTCCGTTGCCTACTTGGAAGGCAGCTCGTCGGGTGATTTGCTCGACGAACCGGAAGACATCCTCAAGTACCGCCTGGCCTACGATCGGATCCGAGACGTGGCGCTCACGCCATTGGACTCGGTGATGTTCATCGAGCGCATCCTGGAGGAACACCGATCATGAGCCGTAACGCCGATCTCGGTGCCGTGAGCTGGCGTAAGTCGAGCTACAGCGAGGGGGGAGCCGACAACTGCGTCGAGGTGGCCGACGGCATACCCGCCGTTGTCCCCGTCCGGGACAGCAA
>NZ_JAAAXQ010000165.1 GCF_009916105.1 Streptomyces sp. GC420
GCTCAGGGGTGGAGGCCGCTCACCAGGTCCGCGGTCGCGGAGAGTCCGTTCGCGATGGTGGGGGCCATGCTGGAGCCGGCGAGCAGGAAGCCGAGCAGTACACAGACCAGCGCGTGGGACATCTTGAGCGCGCCGTTGCGCACGAAGACGATCGCGAGGATCGCCAGAAGCAGCACGGCTGAGATAGAGACGGCCACGGTCATCCTCCTCCGCCGCGCCGGATTCGCGGCGTTTCGCCGCAAGTCTGGCGCAACGCGGGGGCACAGGGGTGGATGGCGCGTCCCCCGAACGGGTGGAAGCGCCGGGGCCGGCCGAGTGCTCAGAGGGCCAGCCGCACCCACACCGGCGCGTGGTCGGAGCCCGGCGTGTCGCGGCGCTCTACGGGCGACTCGCCGATGTCCGGAAGCCTTTCGTGACCCGTGCCCGCGCCCGCACCCGTGCCCGCGCCCGTGTGCGTACCCGTTCCCGCCGCCTCCGCGTGCACGGCGAGGGCGTGGCTGAGGAGTATGTGGTCGATCAGCTCGCGATGACCCGCGTGGATACGGGAGAAGCGCTGCTTCTCCGGTATGAGCGGGGCGGTGTTCCACAGCCGGAACGCGTCTCCCCTGTCGGGGCGTTCGAAGCCGGTGGAGCCGAACTCGGAGCCGGGCGGCCCGAGCAGGATCTGGGTGGTGGCGGCGCCCGGTGCGTCGTTGAGGTCGCCCAGGACCACGACGGGCCGCTCCACGCCCTGCCCTTCGAGCAGTTCGTCCGCCAGTCCCCGCACTGTGGCCGCCTCGGCCGCCCTGCGGTAGAGGGCGTACGCGCCGAAGCGGGCGCGTTCGCCCTCGTCCCGCGGGTTGAACCGGCCGCCCGGGTAGCTGAGCAGCTTGGACTTGAGGTGACAGACGACGGCCTCGACCGTACGCCGTTCGGGGGACTCGGTGCGTATGGCGAGGGCGCCGCGGCCCATCCGGTCCGTGGTCGCGGGACCGTCGTCGCTCTGCACCGGGCGCAGCCGCGCCGGGAAGCCGTCCCGGTCCGCGATCACCTCCAGCGGCGTACGGGCGAGGAATCCGACCCGGATGCCGCGGCCGTCGGGGAGCGAGGACAGGGCCGTGTGCCAGCCCCCGCCGAGCCGTTGCACCAGGTCGTCGAGGGCCTCCGGTTCGCCGACCTCCTGGACGCCCAGCAGGTCCGGTGCCAGCCGGTCGACGACGGCGGCCAGGGAGGCGAGCTTCGCCTCGTACGCGGCCTCGTCCCGCGGGCCGTACTCGCCGCCCGGGCGGTAGAGGTTCTCCAGGTTCCAGGTGCCGATGAGCATGGGTCAGCTCCCGCTGTCGCTGCTGGGAGGGCGCACTCCGACCGTCTCACGGCCGGCCGCGCCCGGCCAGTGGTGGGAGCCGGTCCGGCGGCTACCGGCCCGCGCCGAGGTCGTACCCGCGCAGGAAGGTCTCAAGCCCGGCGAGGTCGTCGGTGTTGATGTGGTCCACGCCCGCGGCCAGCAGTTCGTGCCACACGGCGTCCCGCTCCGGACCGGGCAGGTCGGGGGTCGCCCAGAACCGGACGCGCCGGCCGCGCTGGTGCGCGACCGCGACGATGCCGCGCAGCTTCTCGCGTTCCGCGGCGGGGATCGGGCCGACGCCCCGCCAGGTGAAGTTGTTCGACCAGTTGTCACTGATGAGCGGCATGAAGGAGGCGGCGGCCGGGGTGGCCGGCAGCATGTCGAGCAGCCGGCCGTCGTAGAAGGCGTACCGCACCCGCTGCTCCTCCATGGGCACCCGGGCGAACCGGTCGCCCGAGATGACGGGGGTGACGGCGCCGGTGCGCACCTTGCCGTGGGCGAAGGTGGTCAGCATCCCGCGGTAGCGGTGCAGCACCCGGTGGAGTTCCAGGTAGGCCGCGACGCCGTCCGCCTTGATGTCGACGAGGAGTTGCAGGGGCCGGCGGTGGCCGCGGTGGACCTGGCCGTGGTTCGCCCGGACGCGGGCGAGCAGCGGGTCGAGGTAGAGCGCTTCGAGGGTGCGGGCGGGGTCGAGGTCCACCGGGTCGTGGGCGACCAGAAGCCGCCCGTCCACCAGGAAGATGTCGGCCTCCACGCTGGTGAAGCCGTGCGAGAGGGCGTCGAGGAGGGGGCGCGGGTGGAGGTAGTCGTTGTGCGCGTGCGCCCTGCGCAGGGGGCGCGGTCCGAGGTGGTGCGCATCCTGCCCGCCGGCCTCGTCGGCCCGGGCCGCCTGCGCGGGTACGGCGACGCCGCCCGCCAGGGCGGCGGCGAAGGTTGCGACGGCTCTGCGGCGGGTGGTGAGCGGCATGACGTCTCCCCGGGTCTGTCCAGCCTGCGCGGTCCCTGCGAGTATCGGGGCCGCCACCGCCAATGCGCAGTGCTCTCACGGGAGTTCGCCCGGCCGCCTCCGAAGGTTCACTCCCGCAGCAAGGGTTCGCTCCCGCATGCCGGTGATGGTCCGTCACCCGGCATGCACGATTGTTCTGATGCCACGCCAGTCGGGGTCTACCCGCTGAGGAGGGGCGTCCGGTGCGGTGCGTCGCAAGGCGGCTGGTAGCCACCGTGGTGGACCTCATCGGGCTTTCTGTCGGCGCAGCGTGGGGGTCCCTCCCGCGCCCGGAGGGCTGCGGGGGAGTGCCGTGCCGCGCGCGGCGACGGGGCGAACCCTGGCTGACGCGGCACTGGCTGCGCCGGTCGCGGCGCATCGCACGGCCGGCGCCACTCACGGGGCCGGGGCTCGTGCCGTCGGCGCCGCCGGCTGTGTCCGCTGGCCCCGCCGGCGCCGAGGGCGTCCTCAGGACCGACCGCCGTACCGGCAACGACAACACGTCCGTTGCCGTCCGCCTGCCCGAAGGCCGCTCACCGCGCCGCCGTCGGCCGCGTGCCCACGACCGGTGGCGGCGTACGCCGGGGGATCGCCTCGGGCCGCCGGGGAGAAGCACGGCCGGGCCCGCGATGGCCCGCCTCAGGGGAAGGGCGCGGTGCGTGCTGCCCGGCGGACGCCGCCGCCCCTGTGCGCCGGTACCGATCGGCGGCCTCGCGGGCGTGCCCGGACCGGACCCGGCCCCGCTCCCGCGGGCGGCGGGCAACGCGGGACCGGGCAGCCGGGACGCCGGCCGCCCGGTCCTCCGGCCGGCTGCCCGGCCGTCCGCCACGCCCCCCGCGCGGATCACCCGGCGGCGGGGCCATGGTCACCCGGCCATGTGGCCGGCTCGCCCACCCGGGCGGTCAGGGAGCGCGCAGATCGACCAGTTCCGCGACCGCCGCACGGTGGGCGCCGGGGGTGCCCAGGGCGATCTGGTCGGACTTGGCGCGCTTGAGGTAGAGGTGCGCGGCGTGCTCCCAGGTCATGCCGATGCCTCCGTGCAACTGGACGCACTCCTCGGCGGCGTGGACGGCGACGCCCGCGCAGTAGGACTGGGCGACGGCCACCGAGAGGGGGATCTCCGCGTCGTCGGTGGCCAGCGCGTCGGCCGCGGCGCGGGCGGCGGCTCGGGCGTTCTCGACCTCCAGCCACAGCTGGGCGAGCCGGTGCTTGAGAGCCTGGAAGGAGCCCACCGGCCGGTTGAACTGGCGGCGTTCGCCGAGGTAACGGACCGTCTCGGTGAGGCACCACTCGGCGAGTCCCCACTGCTCGGAGGCGAGCAGTCCGGCACCGGCCAGCAGCGCGCGCCGTATCGCCGCCTCCGCCGTCCCGGCGTCCGCCAGGCGGCGGCCGGTGGCCCCGTCGAGTACGACGTCGGCGAGCGGGCGTGTCAGGTCGAGCGGGGTGCGCGGCTCGACGGTCACTCCGGGGGCCCCGACCTCCACGGCGTACAGCCCGTCGTCCGCGCGCACCAGCAGCACATCGGCGTCGGCGGCGTCCGCGACGGCGCCGATCCTGCCGCTGAGCGACCCGCCCTCGGCCCGTACCCCCGCCGGCAGCGGGCCCCCAGGCGCGGCGGACAGCGGCACGGCGGGCACGCCGATCCGCTCACCGGAGGCCAGCTCTCCCAGCAGCTCCGCGACTTCGGCGTTCTCGGTGTCGCACCCGAGGAGCGCCTCGGTCGCCATCACGGCGCTCGTGAGGTACGGAACGGGGGTGACCGCGCGGCCCAGTTCCTCCAGTACGACGGCCGCCTCGCGGTGCGTGGCGCCCTGTCCGCCCAGCTTCTCGGGGACCAGCAGCCCCGCGAGGCCCATGTCGGCGGCCAGGGTCCGCCACAGCTGCCGGTCGAGGGCCTGGCCGGCCTCGGCCCGCCGGGCGACGGCGCCGGGGTCGCCCGCACGGTCGGCGAGCAGCGCGCGCACCGCGGAGCGCAGATCCTCCTCCGCCTCCGAGTACAGAAGATCCGGGGTGCTCATCGGGCCAGGTCCTTCCATGCGACGTCCTTGTCGTTGCGCGGCTCGGGCGGCAGTCCGAGGACCCGCTCGGCGACGATGTTCAGCAGAACCTCGGTGGTGCCGCCCTCGATGCTGTTGCCCTTGGCCCGCAGGTAGCGGTAGCCGGCCTCGCGGCCGGTGAAGTCGACCAGTTCGGGCCTGCGCATGGTCCAGTCGTCGTACAGCAGCCCTTCTTCACCGAGGAGTTCGACCTCCAGCCCGCTGATCTCCTGGGCGAGGCGGGCGAAGCCGAGTTTCATGCCGGAGCCCGCGGGGCCGGGCTGGCCCGCGACGAGCTGCTGGCGCAGCCGCTCCCCGGTGAGCCGCGCGACCTCGGACTCCACCCACAGCTTCAGGAGCCGCTGGTGCAGGTCGTGGGTGCGCAGTTCGGGGCGTTCGCGCCAGGTCTCGGCGGTCTTGCCGATCATGCCGCCCTCGCGGGGCAGGCGCATGCCGCCGATGGCGACCCGCTCGTTCATCAGGGTCGTCTGGGCGACCCGCCAGCCCTCCCCCACTTCGCCGAGACGGTGGGCGTCGGGGATGCGGACCCCGGTCAGGAAGACCTCGTTGAACTCGGCCTCGCCGGTGATCTGGCGCAGCGGCCGCACCTCGACGCCCGGGTCGGTCATGTCGCAGACGAAGTAGGTGATGCCCTGGTGCTTGGGAAGGTCCGGGTCGGTGCGGGCGATGAGTATGGCCCAGCGGGCGAGGTGGGCACCGGAGGTCCACACCTTCTGCCCGTCGACGATCCAGTCGCCGGACTCGCCGTCGCGCACGGCCCGGGTGGCGAGTGCCGCGAGGTCGGAGCCGGCGCCCGGCTCGCTGAACAGCTGGCACCACACCTCCTCGCCCAGCCACAGCGGTCGCAGGAAGCGCCGCCGCTGCTCCTCGGTGCCGTACTTGAGGATGGTCGGGGCGGCCATGCCGAGGCCGATGCCGATGCGGCGCGGCTCGTTGTCGGGCGCGCCGGCCGCCTCCAGTTCGGCGTCCACGACGGCCTGCAGGGCGCGCGGGGCGCCGAGGCCGCCGAGGCCCTCGGGGAAGTGCACCCAGGCGAGTCCCGCGTCGAAGCGTGCGCGGAGGAAGCCGGCGCGGCCGGTGGTGGCGGGCGGGTGCGCCGCGAGCAGTTCCCTGGCGCGGCGGCGCAGTTCCGCGGCGTCGGCGCTCATCGCGCGGCTCCTTCCCCCGCCGCGGGCACGACCACGACGCGGCCGGTCGTGGTGCCGTCGGCGACCCGCTGTACGGCCGCCGCGGCTTCGGCGAGCGGCACCCGGTCGCTGATCAGCGGCTTGATGGCGCCCTTTGCGGCGAGTTCGGTGAGAGCCTCGTGGCAGGCGCGAACGGCGGCCGGGTCCTTGGTGTTGTACAGGCCCCAGTGGAGCCCGACGATCGAGTAGTTCTTCACCAGCGCGTGGTTGAGGGCCGGGCTGGGGATGCTGCCGCTCGCGAAGCCGACGACGACGATCCGGCCCTCGAAGGCGACGCACTTGGCGGAAGCGCGGTAGGCGTCGCCGCCGACCGGGTCGTAGATCACGTCGGCACCGCGTCCGCCGGTGGCCTCCTTGACGGCCGCCACGATGTCGTCCGTGCGGCGGTCGATGACGAGGTCGCAGCCCAGTTCACGGGCCACGGCCGCCTTCTCGGCGCCGCCGACGACACCGATGACGGTGGCGCCGGCCGCCTTGCCGAGCTGGACGGCGGCGCTGCCGACACCGCCGGCGGCGGCGTGCACGAGCAGGGTCTCGCCGGCCCGGAGCGCGGCCCTGCGGTGGAGTCCGAACCAGCCCGTCTGGTAGCCGATGTGCAGGGCGGCGGCCTCTGCGTCGTCGAGGGCGTCGGGCGCGGGCAGCAGGGCGGCGGGGTCGGCGGTGACGTACTCGGCGAAGCCGCCGTTCGGCAGCTCGGGGTTCGTGATCACGCGCCGGCCGTCCTCGGTCTCGCCGCAGATCTCCACGCCGGGCGTGAAGGGCAGCGGCGGCCGCACCTGGTACTGGCCGCGGCACAGCAGCGCGTCGGGGAAGTTGATGTTCGCCGCCAGCACCTTCAGCCGCACCCGGCCCTCGCCGGGCTCGGGGTCGGGTACCTCTTCGAGGCGCATGACCTCACGCGGTTCCCCATTTTCGTGTACGCGCCATGCTTTCAACTGGTGCCTCCCGTGGCTGCGGTCCGTCCCGGCGCTCGCATACTAAGCGGTCGCTCACGTCAAGGGAACAGTCCGCGGCAGGCTCGGCGCGGCTCCGGTGGTCGCGCCGAGCCGCCGACCGGTTCCCACGGGGTCCGGCGGGGTCCTACAGGGTCCGGCGGGCGATTCGGCGGGCGATTCAGCGGGGGAAGACCTCGAAGGGCACCGCGGGCCGCCCTCCGAAACGGTCCGCGAGCGCGTGCGCGTTGCCGACGAGGAAGGTGCGGCAGTAGGTCTCGGGATCCTCGTCGGTCAGGCCCTCGATGTACGCGCGATGGCACAGCAACGACCGCACCGAGCGTTCCAGGCCGGGGGTGGCGTCGACGGCGTGCGTCGGGGAGGTGGTGGCGGCGACGGCGACCCAGCGGACGCCGCCCCAGGGTTCGAGCCCCGCCCCGGTCGTCAGCTCCGGGAAGATCCAGCGGTTCCCCGCGTCACCCGCCGCGTCCAGGGCGGCGCGGCCCACCGCCCGGTGGTCGGGGGTGTTCCAGGCGGTGCCGCCGAAGGTGTCCCGGTGGTTGAGCGTGATCAGCAGCTCGGGGCGGTGCCGGCGGACGGCCGCCGCGATGTCGCGGCGCAGCGCGGTGCCGTACTCGATCACTCCGTCGCGGTGGTCGAGGAACTCCACGGTGTCGACCCCGACCACCGCCGCGCTCGCACGCTGCTCCCGCTCACGCAGCGGACCGCACACCTCGGGTTCGATGCCGTCGATACCGGCTTCCCCCCTGCTGACGAGGAGGTACGCGACGTCCTTGCCCGCGTCGGTCCAGGCGGCGACGGCCGCGGCACAGCCGTATTCGAGGTCGTCGGGATGAGCGACGACCGCCAGTGCGCGCTGCCAGTCCTCGGGCATGGGCTCAAGCTGCTGCTCCGTCATGTCGGCAGACTAGTGCCGTGTCAGCCAGGGTTCGCCCCGTCGCGACGCCCTGCACGGCACTCCCCCGCAGCCCTCCGGGCGCGGGAGGTACCCCCACGCTGCGTTGGCCGAAAGCCCGAGCAGGCCCACTACGAGGGCTTCCGGCCGCCTTGCGATGCTCCCCCTGCCTCCGGCGGGAGGTGCCCCCGGCACCGGACGCCGCTCCTCAGCGGGCAAACCCCGACCGACGCGGCACTAGGGTCTGCCGCGCCGGCGGGCGACCGCCCCGCGGGCCGGCTCCGTCAAGGGCCGCCCCCGGGATGCGGGTTGGGCCATCGCCATGCCCGGCCACGGAATGAGCGAGGCGCCCGGCCGGCGCTCCGGTGGGCGGCGCGCCCGGCCGCCAACGGCGCGGCGGATGCGGCCGTGCCGGTGCCGTCCGGCGGGCGGCGGGGAGGCCGACGATGTCGCCGCCCCTTCCAGAGCCGGCCGGCGAGGTCGCAGGCGGCGGGGTCAGGGGGCCGCGTCGAGGGCCGCCGCGGTCTCGCGGGCGGCGCGGTGGCCGGATTCGACCGCGCCGTCGATGTAGCCCGCCCAGCGCGTGGCCGTCTCCGTGCCGGCCCAGTGCAGCGGGCCGACGGGGGCGCGCAGGGCGGCACCGAAGCGGGTGAGGGCGAGCGGCGTGGTGAAGGCGCCGTATCCGCCGCGGCTGTACTCCTCGGCGGCCCAGTCCCGCTCGATGCAGGCGACCGGTTCCTCCGCCTCCGGGCCGAAGTACCCGGCGAGGTCGGCCAGCACGGCCCGCCGCCTGCCGGCTTCACCGAGGCGCGCGGCGGCGTCGGCGTGGCGGCCCTCGAAGAAGCCGACCAGCACGCCGGGTGATCCGCCGGGCGGCGTGTTGTCGTAGACGGTGCCCAGCGGGCGGCGGTCGCTGTTGGCCTGTCCGCTCAGTCCCCGCGCGCGCCAGAAGGGGGTGTCGTAGACGACGTTCACCTTGATGACCCGGCCCATCGGCATCCGCTGGAGCAGTTGCGCGCGGTCGGCGGGCAGGCCGGGACGGAAGCGGATGCCGGCGGTCAGCGGCGGCGGCGTCGCCAGGATCACCCGGTGCGCCCGGAATCGCCGGCCGCCGGCGGTGGTGACCGATACCCCTTCGCCGTTCCAGTCGACCGTCTCGACCGGGTGGCCGAGGCGCACCCGGTCCGCGAGGCGCTCCGCCAGACGGAGCGCGATCCCCTGTGCCCCGCCGGTGATGCGTTCCTCCTGCGCGCCCCCTTCGGTGTTGATCAGCGCGTCGAGGCCGCCCGCCGCGGCCACGTAGAAGCAGGCCCACAGGGCGGAGAGATCCTCCGGTTCCGCCGAGAAGACCGCCTGGGTGACCAGGCGCATGAAGGCCCGCCCGCCCTTGGTGTACAGGTTGCGGCGGATCCAGGTGCCGAAGGTCTGACCGTCGAGCAGGCCGGCCCGCGCCGCCTGCCAGGCCGCCTCCGGGGGTACGCCGCGGGCTGCCCGTTCCAGGCGCAGCTGCCCCTGCGCGATATCGGCCAGCACCAGAGGGCTCAGCCGGGGGATGCGCCCGCGGTAGAGGGATCTGCGGCCGCCGAGTTCCGCGATGTGCCTGCCCTCGGCGTGCGTGGGAAAGGTGGTCAGTCCCAGCTCGTCGAGCAGGGCACGTACCTGGTTCTGCCCCGGTCCCACCCACTGGCCCCCTACGTCGATCGGGGTGCCATCGGGCAGCTCGTCGTTGAGCAGCCGGCCTCCGACCCGCTCCCTGGCCTCCAGCACGAGCACCCGGTGGCCCGCGCGGTGCAGGTCCCAGGCGGCCACCAGCCCCGCGACGCCCGCGCCCACGACCACCACGTCCTGGCGCGGCTGTCCCTCCGCTTCCATCCCCTGCCCCTCTCGCCATTCATCCCGCATCTCGCATACAAGGTGTATGTGATATCCATGACGCATGGAGCAAGTCAAGCCCCGCCGTGAGCAGTACGCCGAGAGCACGCGCCGCGCGCTGCTGGACACCGGCCTGGGACTCTTCACGGAGCGCGGCTACGCGAACGTGTCCGCGGAGGAACTGGTGCGCGCGGCCGGGCTCAGCCGGGGCGCGCTCTACCACCACTTCGAGCGCGGCAAGCAGGGGCTCTTCGTCGCCGTCTTCGAGGAACTCGAGGTCCGTGCCTCCCGCCGGGTCCGGGACGCCATGGCCGGGGAATCCGATCCCTGGAGGCGTGCCCTCGCCGGCGTCGAGGCCTTCCTCGCCATCTGCACCGACCCCGACTACCGGGAGATCGTGCTGCTCCAGGGCCCGATCGCGCTGGGCTGGCAGCGCTGGCGCGAACTCGACCAGCGGCACCTGCACGGGCAGTTGCGCGCCGGCCTCGCCGCGCTGCGCGACCTCGGCCTCGTCCAGGACCACCCCACCGACCTCATGGCCGCCGCGGTGTACGGGGCCCTCACCGAGATCTCCGTCGCGATCGCCACCGCCGACGACCCCGCCCGCGCCCGCGAACGCGCCGGGCTCCTGGTCCGCAGCCTCCTGGAAGGACTGCGGACGGCCGGCTGACCGGGCGGCCCCGTCAGATCTCGTCGCGGGCCAGCGCCAGCAGGCGGTCGAGGACCCGGGGGCCGCTCGCCCGCAGGCCGTCGTGCTCGTACTCGTCCGTCACCCAGGTGCGCAGTCCCCGGACGGCGCGGGCGGTGCGCAGCGAGTGCTCGGCGTCGACGTACAGGTCGTCGTGGTAGACGACCGCCGCGACCGGGACCTCGTTGCGGGCCAGCCGGTCCGCGTCGTACAGGCGCGGCCAGTCGGACCGCTGCGCCAGCAGGTCGGCCGTCTCGCGCAGCGGGCGCAGGGCGGGGTCGCAGTCGAAGTGCCAGGGGTGGATCGTCTCCCCGGTCAGCGGCACCGGTCCGTCCCCCTCCAGCGCCCGAACGGGGTCCAGTCCGGGGAGCCCGGCGCGGACCCGTTCGGCGGCCCAGGCCGTCGGCCCGGCGCCCTGGGCGTAGATCGCCTCGTGCAGCACGGCGTACAGCGGGCGCCCGGCGAAGGAGAGTTCGGCCCGCACCTGCTCCAGGAAGGCGTCGCCGAGCGTGCGGCCGCCCGGGGTGCGCACGAAGGCGTTCTCCAGGAGGTAGTGCAGCCGGTGGCTGCCGTCCCCCGTGCCGAGGAGGATCCCCAGGGACTGGACCGCCTCGGGGACGAGGACGTGGCCGTCGCCGGCCACGGTGCGGTGTTCGGCGAGATGGGCGACGATCTCCCGAACCCGGGCCACGTCCTGCGGGTAACGGTCGTAGTGCGCGGCGGTCTTGCGGGCCATCCGGGGGTACGCGGCGCGGTACACCTCGTCGGCGGTCGCGTCCAGCGACGCCAGCCCGCCCGTGATCAGGGCGGTGTCGATGCCCTCCGGGGCGTACGACAGGTAGGTGAGCGCGCAGAATCCGCCGAAGGACTGGCCGAGGACGGTCCAGGGGGCACCGCCGGTGAGTCCCGGCCTGATCGCCTCGCAGTCCCTGACGATCGAGTCGGCCCTGAAGTGACCGAGAAAGGCGGCCTGTTCGGCCGGTCCGCCGCGCAGCGGCAGCGTCTGCCGGGTGGCGGGCGTGGAGCGGCCGGTGCCGCGCTGGTCCAGCAGCAGCACCCGGAACTCCTCCACCGCGCGGCCGAGCCAGTACTGCTTGCCGGCGAAGCGCCGCGCCCCGTTGCCCGGTCCGCCCTCCAGGTAGACCAGCCAGGGCAGCGGCTCGGCCGCCCGTCCGCGGGCGACGACCTCCCGCCCGTACAGCTCGATCCGCTCGCCTCCGGGCTCGTCGTGGTCGAGCGGCACCTCGAAGTGACGGTCGGTGATGACCAGGCCGGGCTGGCGGTAGGTGGCGCTCATGCTGCTCCTGTGACTCGGTCGGTCCCGGCCGGTGTGCGCCGGGCGGCACCCGCTCCTAGCGTGAACCCATGATCCGGTTCGAGCGCGTGAGCAAGGTGTACCCGGACGGTACGACAGCGGTCCGCGATCTCTCCTTCGAGGTCCGCGAGGGCGAACTGGTCACTCTCGTCGGCCCCTCCGGCTGCGGCAAGACGACCACGATGATGATGGTCAACCGGCTCGTCGAACCCACCTCGGGACGCGTGCTGGTGGCCGGCGAGGACGTCGCATCCGCCGACCCGGTGCGGCTGCGGCGCCGGATCGGCTACGTCATCCAGCAGGTCGGTCTCTTCCCGCACCGCACGGTCCTCGACAACACGGCGACGGTGCCGCTCCTCCTCGGCTGGAAGAGGGCGAAGGCACGGCAGCGTGCCGCGGAGCTCCTGGACCTGGTCGGCCTCGATCCCTCCCTGCACGGCGAGCGCTACCCCGCGCAGCTGTCCGGCGGGCAGCGCCAGCGGGTGGGTGTGGCCAGGGCGCTGGCCGCCGATCCTCCCGTGCTCCTGATGGACGAGCCGTTCGGGGCCGTCGACCCGGTGGCGCGCAAACACCTGCAGAACGAGTTCCTGCGTCTTCAGGCGAGTGTCCGCAAGACGGTGCTGATGGTCACGCACGACATCGAGGAGGCCGTGCGGATGGGCGACAGGGTCGCCGTCTACGGGGACGGCGGAATCGAGCAGTACGACACCCCGGCCACCGTGCTCGGCGCCCCCGCCACCCCGCGCGTCGCCCGGTTCGTGGGCGCCGACCGCGGCCTGAAGCGGCTGTCGGTCACCCGGATCGAGCGGAGTGACCTGGAACAGCCGCCCAGGGCCCGGCTCGACGAGCCGGCCGCCGCGGTGGCGGCGCGGCTGCGCGGGCAGGGCGCGCGGTGGGCCGTGGTGCTCACCGCGGCGGGCGGACTCCACGGCTGGGCGTCGGCGGAGGCGCTGGAGCGGGCGTCCGGTGGCCCCGGCACGGCCGCCGCGGTCGGCGACCTCGCGCACCGCATGGAGGCGTGGGTGCCGGTGGGCGCGCCGCTGAAGCAGGCGCTCGGGGAGATGCTCCAGCACGACGCCGGCTGGGTGGCGGTCCTCGACGGGGCCCGCTTCCTCGGCGTGCTCACCCCGACGCGGCTGCACGAGGCGCTGCGCCGCTCGGTGGACGCGGACGCGCGTGGGGTCTCCCGGCGTTCGGCCGCCTTCGATCCGGTGCCGGGTGCCTGACCCGCCGGCGGGCACTCGGCCTCCCCGCGGCACGGACAGTGCGCCGGACGCGCGGGCGGCGACGGCTCCGGCGCCGCGCGGTGCGTGGAACACCGGGTGCCCAGGGATACGGGCCGAGCGCCGCCGCCGCGCCGCAGTGCGCGGACGGCCCGCGCCGGGCGGCGGGGACACCGGCACGGTCTGCGCTCTGCGCTCCCGCGGACAGTGTCGTCCTTCCATACGGTGTCATCGGTCCCGGACGGTGTCATCCGTTCCGCTCCAACAGCCCCTTGCGTTCCAGGCAGGCGCGGGCCACGTCCTCCGGGAGCCGGCGCCGGCTGTCCACCTGTTCGTTCATGGTGGCGAGGTCCTTCGTCGTCAGCACGGCGCCCAGGCGGTCCAGTACCCCGGTGATCTCCTCGCTGCCCGCGCGCGCCCGGTTGACGACGGGGACCACGTGGTCGGCGTTCTGGAGGTGCCTGTCGTCGGCGAGGACGGTGAGCCCGAAGTCGTCCAGGGTGGCGTCGGTGGTCGTGGTGAGGACCATCTGGTCCTCACCGTTCTGCACGGCCTTCTTGGCCTGGGTGGTGCCGACGCCCTTGGGGTCGACGCCGGTGATGACGATGCCGTAGGTCTTCTTCAGTCCGGGTGCGCAGTAGGGGCGCTGTACGCATTCGTCGCCGGCCGCGAGCCTGACGGGCAGCTTCGCCCGGCCCAGGTCGCTGAGCGTCCTCAGGCCGTGCCGCGCCGCGTACCTGGCCGGGACGGCGAAGGCGTTCTGGTCGACGGCCCGGCCCGGGTCGAGGACGGCCAGGCCGCGGGGTGCGGCGAGGGCGCGCAGGGCCTTCATGGTGGCGCCGATGTCGGGAGAGCCGACGGGTTTCGCGTCGGGACCGTTGGTCTTGGCGTTCAGCCAGTCGGCGAAGGTGGCGGCGTACTCGGGCACGATGTCGATCTGGCCGCTCTCCAGCGCGGGTTCGTACAGCTCGCGATTGGTGACGGACAGGATGCGGGTGCGGTGCCCGGCCTGTTCCAGCAGCAGCCCGTACATCCTGGCCAGCAGCTCGCTCTCGGTGAACCCGGCGGAGCCGACGGTGAGTTCCTCGCTGTTGCCGGGCGGCGCGGTGATCCTGCCCCGGTCCTCCAGCGCGGGTCCGGTGGCGCACGCCGTGGTCAGCAGCAGCACCGCCGGAAGCAGCAGGGCGGGCACGCGCCGGGTCACATCCGGCCCCCGGCCCCGTGCGGGACCAGCCGCCGGACCACTTCGAAGACACCCTCCACGACCAGCGCGAAGACCGCGACGAGGACGGCGCCCGCGACGACCTGCGGGGTGCTCGCCAGGTTGAAGCCGGCGGTGATGATCCGGCCGAGTCCGCCGCCCCCGGCGAGCGCGGCGATGGTCGCGGTGGCGACGAGCTGGACCGCGGCCAGCCGTACGCCGGTGAGGATGAGCGGCAGCGCGAGCGGCGCCTCGACCCGCCACAGCATCTGACGCCCCGTCATTCCCATGCCGCGTGCGGCGCTCACGACGTCCCGGTCGACCTCGCGCATGCCGACGTACGCGTTCGTCAGCAACGGGGGCACGGCGAACAGCACCAGTGCCACGACGGTGGGCCACTGTCCGTGCCGGCCGAGCGGAGTGAGCGTGAGCAGCACCAGAACGGCGAACGTGGGCACGGCGCGGCCGATGTTGGAGAGGTTCACGGCCAACGCCCCTCCCCTGCCTGTGTGCCCGAGGACGAGCGCGACCGGCAGGGCTGTGGCACAGCTGATGACGAGGCACACGACGGTGAGGTGGAGGTGCTGGGCCAGCCGGTGCCAGATCCCTTCGTCACCGGCCCAGTTGGCCGGGGTGGTGAGCCAGGACCAGGCGTCGGCGAGGGTGTTCACGTCTCGGCCGCCCTTGTCTCCGTCGCCCCACTCGCCCTACTCGCACTCCTCGCCTCGCTCGTCTCCCTCTTCTCCCTCGTCCATGGCGTGAGGAGCCTCTGCACGGCGAGGAGCAGCAGGTCGGCGGTGACGGCGATGACGACGCAGAGCGCGGACGCCGTGAGGACCTGCGCCTTGAAGTAGGTGTTCATGCCGGAGTAGATGAGGTTGCCGAGGCCGCCGAAGCCGACGATCGCGCCGATGGTGACGAGGGAGACGGCGGAGACGGTGGCGATGCGCAGCCCGGCCATGGCCGCGGGCAGGGCGAGCGGGAGTTCGACGGCGAACAGCAGCCGCAGCGGCCCGTAGCCCATGCCGCGGGCGGCCTGCCGGGTCTCCTCCGGCACGGCGCGCAGTCCGGCGAGGATGTTCCGCACCAGGAGGGTGAGGGAGTACAGGACCAGGCCGGCGACGACGAGGGAGGCCGAGAGCCCGTACACCGGGAGCAGCAGCGAGAACATCGCCAGCGAGGGGATGGTGTACAGGACCGTCGTCAGTCCGATCACCGGGCCTGCCGCCCACCTGCGGCGGCGGGCGAGCACGGCGAGCGGCACGGCCAGGGCGAGACCGATGAGCACCGCGAGGGCCGTGAGCTCGACGTGCTGCGTCACGGCGTCGAGCAGGATCTCGCGGCGGGTGCTGAGGTAGTCGCCGCAGATCCACTCGTTGCGGGCCAGGCAGTCGTCAGGAGGTGCCGTCACCCGTCCATTGCAGTGCCACCGGGCGGGTGCCCGCGCGTCGTACTGGCCCGTTCGGGCGGGTCACCCGCCGTGGCACCGAGACGGGCCCCGCCTCCGAATCCGGGCGTCAGGACCGGTCGTGCGGGCCGATGCCGTTCATCACCGTGGAGACGAGGTCGTCGACGAAGTGCTCGGGGACTTCCAGCGGCCCTCGTTCGGGGCCGGGGTGGAACAGGCGGGGCAGGATGAGTTCGTGACAGGCACCCATGATCATGGTGGCGGCGGCGTCCACCTTGGCGTCCGGGGAGATCCGCCGGAGCTCCTGTTCCGCGCGGAGGTACCCGGTCAGTGCGGCACGCAGCCCGCCCTGCTCCCCGCGCGGAGTGCCCATGGCCCCGAAATGGGCCAGGATCTTGTGCTCGGCGATCGCGCCGGCGAAGACCGGAAGCAGCTGGGCCAGTACGCCCAGCCCCCGGGTGACGTAGACGCGCAGGTTGTCCTCGACCGCGCCCCGACCCGGGACCGGCGCCTCGCCCATCTGGGCCATGGCGGTGTGCAGGTGGGCGCGCAGTGCATGGGCGAGGAGCTCTTCCTTGTCCTCGAAGTGGTTGTAGAGGACACCCGAGGCGACCCCGGCCTCGCGGGCGATCTCCCGCACGGTCAGGGCCGGGGTGCCGCGCTCGGCAATGAGGCGGGCGGCGGTGGCGATCAGGTGTTCCCGCAGGGTCCGGTCGCCGCCGCCGTCGCGCAGTACCGCCGGTTTTCTAGGTGACATCACGTCGCAGTGTAGTGAGCGCGGCCACTGCCGCGATCACCACGGCGTACGCACCGAGCATCACCGCGCCGCCCCACTGCGGCAGCAGTCCGTCGTTGACGGCGTTGCCGACGGCCGAAGCTGCCCCGGAGGGCAGCCACCGCCCGACGTCCTCGAAGGCGCTGACGACGATGCCCTCGACGACGTAGAGCCAGGCCAGCGCCCCGACGATGCCGAGGGCCGGATTGCGGGTCAGCATGCCGACGGCGACACCGATGACGGCGTAGGCGGTGCACCACAGCAGGCCGCCGAGCAGGGTCAGCCACACGTACCGCTCGCCCAGCGGCAGTGCGTTGCCGTCGGCCGCCAGCCAGGAGGCACCGACGGCAAACGTGGTGACGGCCGAGGCGAGGCCGGCGAGGGCGCCGGCGGTGAGTCCGGCCGCGAGTTTCGCGGCCAGCACCCGGCCGCGCCGCGGCGTCGTCAGGAACGTGTCGGTGATGGTGCGGTGCCGGAACTCGCCGGCGCCGGTCAGCACCCCGAGCACGATCGCGAGGACGGATCCCATCCCGGCGCTGAACAGGACCCTCTGCTTGCCGGTGTCCTGGGTCAGGTCCCCGGCGGGGTCGCCGATGAGCAGGCCGGCGGCGTGCAGGCCGGCGAGCAGGGCGGTCGCGCCCAGCAGGATCCAAGTGCTGCGCACGGAGGCGAGTTTGCGCAGCTCCGTGCCGAAGAGTGTGCCGATCGGCGTGCCGGGTGGCGTACCGGGCGGGGTACCGGGGATCGTGCGCATCAGCGGTGTGCCTCCTTGCGGGGCTCGGGGGTCGCGGGCGTTGAG
>NZ_JAAAXQ010000166.1 GCF_009916105.1 Streptomyces sp. GC420
GATCTCGTCGTCGATCTTCACGTACAGTGCGGTGAGCAGGGTGTCCAGGTCGCTTGTCACAGAACGACCTTGGACACCCTGTCTGCGTTCCCGGACGCACCGTCAGCATTCGGAATGACTCGTCTAGCTTCCGGCCCATGAGGGCATCGGGGAAGACGAGACGGATGATGTCGGCGGGGCTGTGCGGGGCGGCGCTCGCCGCCGTCCTGGGAGCCGGACCGGCGCACGCGGATGCCGGTGGCGGTGCACGACCGGGGTGGGCGCTCAAGGACAGTGGCAGCGAGGCCAGGTTCCGCGGCCTGTCCGCGGTCGGCCGCGACACCGCCTGGGTGTCGGGCTCCGCCGGCACCGTGCTGCGCACGACGGACGGCGGCCGCACCTGGGACGACGTCTCGCCGCCCGGCGCGGCGGAGGAGGGACTCCAGTTCCGGGACATCGAGGCCTTCGACGCCGGGCGGGCCGTGATCCTGTCCATCGGGGAGGGAGAGGCTTCCCGCGTCTACCGCACCGAGGACGGCGGCAGGGCATGGACCGAGTCGTTCCGCAACACCGATCCCCGTGCCTTCTACGACTGCGTCACCTTCTTCGACCGGCGGCACGGCCTCGCCGTGAGCGACCCGGTCGAGGGCAGGTTCCGGATTCTGTCGACGGACGACGGCGGCCGGAGCTGGGAGGTGCTGCCCAGCGCCGGGATGCCCGAGGCGCAGCCGGGCGAGGCCGGGTTCGCGGCGAGCGGGCAGTGCCTGGTCAGCTCGGGGCCGCGCGACGTGTGGCTGGCGACGGGCGGCGCCGCGACCGCCCGCGTGCTGCACTCCGGTGACCGGGGCCGTACCTGGACGGCCACCGTCTCCACCGTCCCGGCGGGCGACCCGGCCAGAGGCGTCTTCGGCCTGGCGTTCCGCGACAGTGCACACGGCCTCGCGGTCGGAGGCGACTACCGCCCCGGCGAGGAGTCCCCGGACGCCGCCGCACGGACCCGTGACGGCGGCCGCACCTGGACCCCCGCCGGACAGCCGCCGCCCGCCTACCGCTCGGGCGTGACGTGGCTGCCGCACTCCCGCAGCGCGGCCCTCGCCGTCGGCCCGACCGGCACGGACCTCACCCTCGACGCCGGCCGCACGTGGACCACCGTCGGCACCGGGTCGTTCGACACGGTCGACTGCGCCCCGGACGGCGGCTGCTGGGCGTCGGGCGAGCAGGGGCGCGTCGCACGGCTGGAGCGCTGAGCGCGCCCGGCCCGCGATTCGTACGGGTCCGGCCGGCCGCCCCGGGCCACGGGGCGGCCGGAATCCGGTCGGGGCGACCGCACGGGGCCGGTAGGTTGGGCGCACCATGAGGAACGTGAGGACACCGAGGGACTGGCCCGCCACAGAAGCCGAGGCGCGCGCCGTGCAGGACGAGTTGCGCGGCTCGGTGGTGCTCGGTGAGGAGGGCCCGCCCCCCGGGGCGTGCGGCACCGTCGCCGGTGTGGACGTGGCGTACGACGACGAACGGGACGTCGTCGCCGGGGCGGCCGTCCTGCTGGACGCCAGGACCCTGTCCGTCGTGGAGGAGTCCACCGCCGTCGGCCCGGTCTCCTTCCCGTACGTGCCGGGGCTGCTCGCCTTCCGCGAGGTCCCCGCGGCCCTCGCCGCCCTCGAAGGCCTCACCACCACTCCCGGCCTCGTCGTGTGCGACGGTTACGGCCTCGCCCATCCCCGCCGCTTCGGGATGGCCTCCCACCTCGGCGTACTCACCGGACTGCCCGTCATCGGCGTCGCCAAGAACCCGTTCACCTTCCGCCATGGCGAACCCGGCCCGGAGCGCGGTGACTTCGCGCCCCTGCTGGACGGCGCCGAGGAGGTCGGCCGCGCCCTGCGCACCCGGCGGGGCGTCAAACCCGTCTTCGTCTCCGTGGGCCACCGCGTGAGCCTGGACAACGCCTGCGCCCACACCCTCGCCCTCGCGCCCCGTTACCGCCAGCCCGAGACCACCCGGCACGCGGACGCGCTGTGCCGCCGGGCCCTGAAGGAGGCCACGTCCGCCACCCAGGATCCCAGCGGCCCGGCCCCGGCCGGATAGGAGTCGTGGCGCCCGACCCGGGCAGCGGCGAGTGAGGCCGCTCCGGCTCCGGTGACCGGGTGGGTACATGGGCGGAGGTACTCAGGCTGCTGGGTCGCACAACCGAGTACGCGAACGGATGTCCGGCGACGGCTGTCGTCGGCAGGCTTTCTCCCATGACGCAGACGACGCAGATGCCCCGCACGATGCGGATGACGCAGCAGGCCCGGACGGCGACGGGCACCGGTCGGCACGCCGCCCCCAGGCCCGAGCCCGTGCCCGCGGTCGAGCGGGGGGTGAGCGTCTTCCTGATCCTCGCCGTGCTGGCCGGTGCCGGGTGGGTGGCCTCGATGGTCTGGACGATCGTCGCCTGGGCGACGGCGAGCTGACCACCGGGCGTCACCGCCGCACCGCGCACGGCCTCGGCCGTGCCGACGCCGTACGCCACCGCACCGACCGGCTTCGCGCGCAGGGCGTACGCCCCCGCCGCCCCGTCGGCCCGAACGCGGTCTGCCGGGCAACCGGCCGGCACATCACCGGGCGGCACATAGCCGGTCGGCGCGCCACCGGGCGGCTCAGCGCTCCGCGACCACCCGGAAGCGCATGCCCGCCGCCCGCAGCCGCTCCAGCAGGGCGTCGCCCATCGCGACCGCCGTCGTGACCTGGCCCGCCGTCGCGGGCAGTTCGTCGAAGGCCAGGCAGAGGGCGGACTCGGCGAGCATCTTCGCGGTCTCGCCGTAACCCGGATCGCCGCCCGACACCTCGGTGAACACCCGCCGCCCGCCGCCCTCGCCCACGAAGCGCACCGTGAACCAGCTGTCCTCGCGCCGCTCCTCGCCCGGCCCCTCGCCCGGCCTGATGCGGTCGGACAGCCAGCGCCGCCCGGCGGGCAGCTGCGCCAGCGCGTAGACCGCTCCGACCGCCGCGATGCCGCCGGCCGCGACCGGGAGCCACTTCACCGCCGCGTAGTGCCGGTAGCGGAAGTCCGGGCCGTAACGGTCCAGCGCCGCGGCGGAGCGGCGTACGACCTGGGGGTCCACCGTGGGCAGCGGCACCGCCCAGGCGCCCACCTCCGAGGCGTGCCGGACCGCGCCCAGCGGCGCGCGTGCCCGGCGGCCGACCAGCCGCGGCTCGTTCAGGCGGCGCGCCTTCGCGGTGGCCGCCGCCCGGCGGCCGCGTGACATCGCGGTCAGCGCCGAGGCGAAGGTCCCGCCGGAGAACATCGCGTGGGTACGCACATAGCCGTCCACCCTCAGGGGCACTCCCTTCGGCAGCCGGCCCACCGTGAAGTACACGCCCAGGTCGTGCGGTACGGAGTCGAATCCGCAGGCGTGGACCAGCCGGGCGCCGGTCTCGCGGGCCCTCGCGTCGTGCTTGAGGTACATCAGGTCCGCGAACTCGGGCTCACCGGACAGATCCGCGTAGTCCGTTCCCGCCTCGGCGCAGGCGGCGACGAGTTCCTGCCCGTACAGGATGTACGGGCCGACGGTGGTCGCCACCACCCGGGTGGAGAGGGCCAGCTCGCGCAGGGAGTCCGGATCGTCCACATCGGCCCTGACGATGGGCAGCCCCGCGCAGTCCGGATCAATCGCGGTCAGTTCCTCGCGAAGCCGCTCCAGCTTGGCGGTGCTGCGTCCCGCGATCGCCCAGCGGCAGTCCGCGGGGGCGTGCGCCGCGAGGTACTCCGCGGTGAGCCTGCCCACGAAACCGGTGGCACCGAAGAGCACGATGTCATAAGCCCGCCCGGGTCCGTCCTGCCGGTCCTGCCGGTCCTGCCGCCCCATGGAAGCCTCTCAGCCCTTGCTCTCGCGGCTCTCGCGCCGTTGCCGGTCGCTGAGGCTAGCTTGAAAGGGATGCAGCCGCGACGAAAGCCGGAAGCGGTGACGTCCGTGGTCCGTGATCCCCGTCACGCGTCACCCGCCGCCCAGCGGGCACCCGCCGGTCCGGTCGCGCGCGGGGGCGGCCACCCGCCGGCCGGCCGCACCGGGCGGCCAGGGCTTGTGCGCGGTGGAACACGTTCTTAACATCATGAGTGTTACAGCGGTAGTGTCACAGTGATGAGGACTTGATGGCGGAGACACCAAGCGGCCCGCTGGCCGGCGTACGGGTGGTCGAGCTGGCCGGGATCGGCCCCGGCCCCTTCGCCGCCATGCTGCTCGCCGACCTCGGCGCCGACGTCGTGCGCGTCGACCGGCCGGGCGGCGCGGGCCTGGCCATCGACCCGGCGTACGACGTCACCAACCGCAACAAGCGTTCCGTGCTCGTCGACCTCAAGGCCGAGGACGGCCGGGGGGCCGCCGCCGTGCTCGCGCTCGCCGAGCGCGCCGACATCCTCATCGAGGGCTACCGCCCCCAAGTCGCCGAACGGCTCGGCGTCGGCCCCGGGGACTGCCTGGCCCGCAACCCCCGTCTGGTCTACGGCCGGATGACCGGCTGGGGCCAGGACGGCCCGCTCGCGCAGCGCGCAGGCCACGACATCTCGTACATCGCCGTCACCGGAGCCCTCGGCATGATCGGCCGCCCGGAGGAGGCCCCGGCCGTCCCCGCCAACCTCCTCGGCGACTACGCCGGAGGCTCGCTCTACCTCGTCATCGGCGTGCTCGCCGGCCTCCAGCACGCCCGCGCCACCGGCGAGGGCCAGGTCGTCGACGCGGCCATCGTGGACGGCACCGCCCACCTCACGGCGATGATCCACGGCATGATGGCGGCCGGCGGCTGGCAGGACCGGCGCGGCTCCAACCTGCTCGACGGCGCCTGCCCCTTCTACGGCACCTATGAGACCGCCGACGGCGAGTACATGGCCGTGGGCGCCCTGGAGAAGCAGTTCTACGCCGAGTTCACCGAACGGCTCGGCCTCGGGGACCTGGCCGACGCCCGCGCGCACCTCGCGGATCACATCAACCGGGCCGAGCAGGGCACGCCCACGGTAATCACCCGCAACGGCGTACCGGTGGCCGCCGTGGTCCCCATCGAGGACTTCGAGGCGCTGGAGGAAGCGGCCGACGTATTGCTCGCCCGCGGGGCGGAAGCGGTCCTCGCCGAGGGCGGCCCGACCGTGACCATGGCGGAGCTGCTGGCGGACCTGTTCGCCGAAGGCACCGAAGAGTCGGCGTGAAGTACGCGTTCCGGTTCACGGCGGCGGCACAACGGCAGCTCCGGGCCATCGATCGTCCCGCCGCCATGCGGATCCTGGCCGCGCTGACCGAACTCGGCGACGATCCGTACCGTGAAGACGCCGGCACCAAGAAACTCACGGGCCCGTCGGGCCTCTATCGGCTCCGGGTCGGCAACTACCGCGTCGCCTACCGGATCGAGGACGGCGAGTTCGTCATCCTCGTCGTCGTCGGCGGCCGACGCGACGTCCACCGCAATATCTGAGGGGCGGGCCGGCCGGACCTCCCGGTCCTGGCCGGCCCGGAGCGGGTCAGGCGACGGACCAGGCGATGCCGTCGAGGATGTCGTGTTCGCTGACGACGACCTCCCGGGCGCCGATCCGCTCCATGATCGCCAGCAGGACCAGGGAGCCCGCCGCGATGACGTCCACGCGGCCCGGGTGCATCACGGGGATCGCGGCGCGCTGCCGGTGCGTCGAGGCCAGGAGGTCCCCGGTGATCTCCCTGACCTTCTCGACGGGGATGCGGGAGTGGTGGATCGCCGCCCAGTCGTACTCCTTCAGGCCGAGCGCGATCGCCGCCACCGTCGTCACCGACCCGGCGAGTCCGACGAGCGTGCGGGCCTCGCGCAGGGGCACCGACCGCTCGGCGAGGTCGAGCGCCGCGTCGATGTCGGCCCGTATGGCGCTGATCTGGGCGGGGGTCGGCGGGTCGGTCACCATGCCCTCGCGCACCAGGTGGCGCTCGGTCATGCGGACGCAGCCCACGTCCACCGAGCGGGCCGCGCGCACCCGGTCGTCGCCCACGACGAACTCCGTGGAACCGCCGCCGATGTCCACGACCAGGAAGGGCTGGTCCAGGTCCGTGCGGCCGGTCAGTTCCCTGGTCGCGCCGGTGAAGGAGAACTCCGCCTCCTGGTCGCCCGTGATCACCTCGGGCTCGACGCCGAGGATGTCCACCACACCCCGTACGAACTCGTCCCGGTTCTCCGCGTCCCGTGAGGCCGAGGTCGCCACGAAGCGCAGCCTCTCCGCGCCGTGTTCCTCGACCGCCGCGGCGTACTCCCGGCAGGCGGCGAAGGTGCGCGCCAGCGCCTCGGGCGCCAGCCGCCCGGTGCGGTCCACGCCCTGGCCGAGCCGCACGATGGTCATACGGCGGTCGAGGTCGAAGAGTTCGCCGGTGGCCGGGTCGGCGTCGGCGACGAGGAGGCGGATCGAGTTGGTGCCGCAGTCGACGGCGGCGACCCTGGTCATTTCGCGTTCCCCGCTTCCGTGTTGCCGTTCCCGTCCGGCTCCCCCGCCGGCTCCTCCTCCGGTTCTCCGGCGTCCGCGCACGGCGTCACGCACGGGCCCTTGCGCCACCACTCGGGCAGCATGGCGATGGCCTCGTCGCCGAGGGGGTTGACGCCCGGTCCCGCCGCGAGCGAGTGCCCGACCAGGACGTGCAGGCACTTGACCCGGTCCGGCATACCGCCGGCGCTGGGGAAGCCCTCCAGCACCTCGATGGCGTCCCGCCGCCGGATGTAGTCCTCGTGCGCGGCGCGGTAGGCGGCGGCCAGCTCGGGGTCGCTCTCCAGGCGGGCCGTCATCTCCTTCATGACGCCCTCGGCCTCGAGGGTGCCGATCGCGGAGGCGGCGCGCGGGCAGGTCAGGTAGTAGAGCGTCGGGAAGGGCGTGCCGTCGGGCAGCCGGGGCGCCGTCTCGACCACGTCGGGGTTGCCGCAGGGGCAGCGGTGCGCGATGGCGCGCAGACCGCGCGGCGGGCGGCCGAGCTGCGCCTCGAACGCGGCGATGTCCGCCTCGGTCGGCGGGGTGTGCGGGGTCGTAGGGGGTGGGGCTTCCATGCCTGCCTTCGTGCCGTTCGTGCTCTCGTCGGGGTGTGCGCCACTCGGTGTGGCCGGTCGGGTGGTGCTCGTTGCGCGGGGACCTTTGTGCCGGGCTCATTCGGCGGGGCGGTCCGCCTCGTCGACGTCTTCCCACAGGTTCTCGTACCAGGGGCGGCCGGCCCCGTCCCGGTCGTCGGTGCGGCCCTGGTCCGCGGCGGGGCCCACCACGGTGTAGCCGGTCTCGCCCGGCCTGACGTAGTGCAGGTGCTCGCGGGCCTGCTGCTCGACGTACGCCGGGTCCTGCCAGCGCGCCTTCGCGTCGCGCAGCTCCTCGACCCGCTCCCGCGCCTGTTCGGCCCTGCGCCGCTGCTCCTCGATGTCGGAGCGCTGCGAGACCCACTGGCGCATCGGGTAGGCGAGGGCGACGACGAGGGTGCAGACGACGAGCGCGAGGAGGGCGGCGCGTCCGGTGAGACGGCCCTGGCCCCGGCGGATCACACGGCGGGACTGCACCCGGTAGACGCGGGCCGCGGTCTGCTCGCCGAGTGCCTTCAGCCTGGTCGCGGTGGAGAACCGCTCCCGGTCCGCACTCATGACCGCCTCCTGCCCCTTACGTACGTACGTCCCCGGACACGGTACGGGACCGCGGCCGGGGACGTAGGCAACTACCGGGGCGTCAGCCCTTGAAGCGCGGGAAGGCGCTGCGGCCGGCGTACACCGCGGCGTCGTCGAGGATCTCCTCGATGCGCAGCAGCTGGTTGTACTTGGCGACGCGCTCGGAGCGGGCCGGGGCACCGGTCTTGATCTGGCCGCAGTTGGTGGCGACGGCCAGGTCGGCGATGGTGACGTCCTCGGTCTCGCCGGAGCGGTGGGACATCATGCACTTGAAGCCGTTGCGCTGGGCCAGCTCCACGGCGTCCAGGGTCTCGGTCAGCGAGCCGATCTGGTTGACCTTGACCAGAAGGGCGTTGGCGGAGCCCTCCTCGATACCGCGGGCGAGGCGCTCGGGGTTGGTGACGAACAGGTCGTCCCCGACGAGCTGGACCTTGTCGCCGAGCTGGTCGGTGATGGTCTTCCAGCCCTCCCAGTCCTCCTCGTTCAGCGGGTCCTCGATGGAGACCAGCGGGTACGCCTCGACGAGCTCGGCGTAGTACGCGGTCATCTCGGCGGCGGTGCGCTCCTTGCCCTCGAACGTGTAGACGCCGTCCTTGTGGAACTCGGTGGCGGCCACGTCGAGCGCGAGGGCGATGTCCTGGCCCGGCTGGTAGCCGGCCTTCTTGACGGCCTCGAGGATCAGGTCCAGGGCCTCGCGGTTGGAGTCGAGGTTCGGGGCGAAGCCGCCCTCGTCGCCGAGGCCGGTGGACAGGCCGCGCTCCTTCAGGACGCCCTTGAGGGTGTGGTAGACCTCGGCGCCCCAGCGCAGGGCCTCGGAGAAGGACTCCGCGCCGATGGGCGCGATCATGAACTCCTGGATGTCCACGTTGGAGTCGGCGTGCGAGCCGCCGTTCAGGATGTTCATCATCGGGACCGGCAGGACGTGCGCGTTCGGTCCGCCGAGGTAGCGGAAGAGCGGCAGGTCGGAGGCCTCGGAGGCGGCGTGGGCGACGGCCAGCGAGACGCCCAGGATGGCGTTGGCGCCGAGCGAGGACTTGTCGGGGGTGGCGTCGAGGTCGAACATCGCCTGGTCGATCAGGCGCTGCTCGGTGGCGTCGTACCCGACGAGCTCCGGGCCGATCTGCTCGATGACGGCGAGGACGGCCTTCTCCACGCCCTTGCCGCCGTAGCGGGCCTTGTCACCGTCACGGAGTTCGAGGGCCTCGAAGGCACCCGTGGAGGCGCCGGAGGGAACGGCAGCACGGCCGGTGCTGCCGTCGTCGAGGCCGACCTCGACCTCGACCGTGGGGTTGCCCCGGGAGTCGAGGATTTCCCGGGCTACGACGACGTCGATGGACGGCACGAGCATCTCCTTCATGGGATGTGACGCGGGTACGCGCAGGGTCGCGATCGGTCTTGCGGCAAGAGCCTAACCGGCGCGGGCGTCCGGACCGCCCGACCGCCCGGCTCCTGGACAAACCGAGAGCCAATTGTTTCTGTTCGAAACAAAGACCACGGGACAACGTAGCGGAAGGGAGCCGGAGGCACGAGCGGGACGACGGAGAAGGAGGGCGGGCGGGCCGCGTGAGCGACCCGGCCCGGACCGTCGGGGGAGCGAGGGGAACCCCGGGCCGGCGCGTACGGGGGTGGCGCGCCGGCCCGGGGTCATGGGGGAAGGACCGCCGGACGGCCCGGTGGGCCGTCAGGCCAGGTGGAGCTTCTGGCCCGGGTAGATGACATCGGCGTCGTCGATGATGTCCTTGTTCAGGTCGAACAGCTTCTTCCAGCCGCCCTTGACCTTCTCGGCCTCGGCGATCCGGGAGAGGGTGTCGCCGGACTTGACCTTGTACTCGCCGTTGCCCTTCTTCACCGTGCCGCGCTCGGCGGAACGGCTGGCGCGCTCCTCGGCGCCCTGCGCGGGCGCGGCCTGCCGGGGAGCCTCCTGCTCGGGCGCGGCCTGCTGGGGAGCGGCCCGCCGGGGAGCGGCGGGGGCCTCGGCCGCACCACCGTTGTAGGCGGCGTTGGACAGGCCGACGCCGCAGACCGGCCAGGCACCCTTGCCCTGGCCCGCGAGGACCTTCTCCGCGATGGCTATCTGCTGGGACTTGCCGGCCTTGTCGGCGGTGGCGGCGTACTGGGTGCCGCCGTACGCGGCCCAGGTGGAGGCGGAGAACTGCAGACCGCCGTAGTAGCCGTTGCCGGTGTTGATGGACCAGTTGCCGCCGGACTCGCACTGGGCGACCTTGTCCCACTCGGCCGCGGTGGCGGCGGAGGCGCTGCCGGACGCGATCAGCGGGGCGGCGACGGCGGCGCCGGTGACGCCGGCCATGGCGACGAGCCGGGAGGCCCGATGGGTGGTGACGACGGGACGACGGTGCTTGCCCTTGCCGGAAAACAGCATGAAGAGATCCCCTCACCGACGCCTGCGAGGTGAGCTGTCGGGTTCGGGCCGAGAGAGTTGCCCGGCCGCGCGAACTGCGCGGCTTCACCCCGAGCCGGTTCCTTCCGCCCTCACCCTCACGGGTGTCGACGGCCGGGCCCGGCACTTACCTTGGGTCCCCCGCTCCTGCCTACGGCGCTGCACAGCGACGACTGTTCCCTCGGACCGCCGGCAGGATTCGGCGTGGCGGCCTTCGGGGCCCGCGATGGCGAGCGGCTCAGACGTTAAGCACAGGGCAGCCGTTCCTTCAAAGGGTCACATCAGGGGCAAATCACCCTTCGGTCAGCCCGGGTTGTCCATGTTTCCGCAGGTGGGGAGCCCCTGGGCGGCACCCGGCGGGCGAGGGAGGCCCGTTGGCCCGATGAGATTCATGTCTCACTCAAACCAAAGCGGACATTCCCCCTCGAACTCCCCCCGATTTCGCCCTACTTCTCCGATTCCTCCGCACCGAGCTCCAGCACCAGGCCCGGCAGCAGCACATCCGGATCGGCGCCGACGACCTGCTCGTTCTCCTCGTAGAGGGCGGTCCAGCCGCCGTCCAGCCCATGAGCGTCGGCGATCGTCACGAGGGTGTCGCCGCCACGCACCTCGTATTCGCCCTCCGCGGCGGGCGCGGAGCCCTCGCCGGACGTGACGCGCACGAAGTACGCGTCACCGCGGGAGGCATGACGACCGGTGGCTTCAAGGCTGTTGTCCGCATTCGCCGCAACATCATCCTCGGAGGCCGAGTTGCCGCGATGCTTCCCTGTGCCCCGAGAAGCTCCATCTTCAGGCACTTCGTCCGACTTTCCGGATTCGCCGGATGCGTCCTTCTGTCCGGCCCCGTCGCCGGACTCCTGCCCGTCGGACGCGTCCGCGTCGGCGGAGTCCTCACCGGCGTCCGCATCGCCGGCGCCGCCGCTGCCACTGCCGTTCGCGTCACTACCGTCACTGCCACTGCCACTGCCGCCGTCCGAGGACTCGGCGGCCCCGTCCGCTCCCGACCGCCCGGAGTTCGGCAGACCGGACCCCGCGCCCGAGGAACCGGCGGCCTGACCCAGGCCCGCGACGGTCCCGCAGGAGGGCCATGCGGCCTCGGCGCCCTCGGCCGCGAGCACCTTCTCGGCGACGGCGATCTGGCTCGTGCGGCTGGCGAGGTCGGGGCGCGGCGCGTAGTCCAGGCCGCCGTACTGCTCCCACATCTCCTGGGTGAGCTGAAGGCCGCCGTAGAAGCCGTTGCCGGTGTCCGCGCTCCACACGCCGTCGCTCTCGCACTGCGCGACCTTGTCCCAGGTCGCGCCGTCGGCGGCGGACGCGGCACCCGCGCCCAGCAGGGGGATGGCGATGGCCGAGCCGGTCACCCCCGCGGCGACGACGAGAGCGGGCGCCTGGCGAGGGCGGCGGTGCCGACCGTTCCCGGAAAGCATGTGACGGCCTTTCGGTGTGACCACTGGGACTGCGGGTGAAACGTAGTCGGTCCGGATCGCGGGTCACAAGTCGGAGTAGCGAAGATCACGTGAAGGTCACATACTTGACGCTTCATCATCTTTTGAGGGCGGAGCAGTGGGGGAGAACTCCACCGGAAGCGTGCGCAATCCACGCATGATGAGCCCACCGCGCCAGCGCAAATCGGCAGGATCCACCGCGAGTCGGAGATCCGGCAGCCGCCGCAGCAGGGTGGCCAGCGCGGTCTGCCCCTCCAGGCGCGCCAGCGGCGCCCCCAGGCAGTAGTGGATTCCGTGCCCGTACCCCAGGTGCTGGTTGTCGCGGCGCGCCAGATCGAGCGTGTCGGGCTCTTGGAACCGCTCCGGGTCCCGGTCCGCAGCGGCGAGGACGACGAGTACGGGGTCCCCCGCCGCGATGCGCTGCCCGCCCAGCGTCAGCGGTTCGGTGGCGAACCGCCAGGTCGCCAGCTCCACCGGCCCGTCGTAGCGCAGCAGTTCCTCGACGGCCGTGGCGAGCAGGTCCGACTCGCCCGCGTCGAGCGACGTCTGGAGCAGCCGGCGCTGCACGGGGTTGCGCAGCAGCGCGTACACCCCGTTGCCGATCAGGTTCACGGTCGTCTCGAAGCCGGCGAAGAGAAGGATGAAGGCCATGGCGGCCGCCTCGTTCTCCGTGAGGTGCTCGCCGTGGTCACTGGCCCGGATCAGCCCCGAGATCAGGTCCTCGCCCGGGTTCTCCCGCTTGCGGTGGATCAGCTCGGCCAGGTACGCGCGCATCATCTTCACCGAGCGCGCAACGCCGCCGCGCGGGCCGCCCCCCTGACCGGCCTTCGTGTGCCGCAGCATCATGCCCGCCCAGTCCCGGAAGTCGTCCTGGTCCTCGCGGGGTACGCCGAGCATGTCGCAGATGGCGTAGATGGGGAGCGGGAACGCGAACTCGTGGATGAGGTCCGCGCTGCCCCTCTCCTGGAAGCCGTCGATGAGCCGGTCCGTCAGTTCCCGCACGCGCGGCGCGAACTCGGCGACCCGGCGCGGGGTGAACGCCTTCGACACCAGCCGGCGCAGCCGGGTGTGGTCCGGCGGGTCGATGTTCAGCAGATGCGTCATCAGCTCCGCCTTGCGCTCCCCCGGGATACCCGTCTTCCCCTTGGCGTGCGCCGGCTCGTCGTGGTGCGCCGGGTTCTTGCTCAGCCGCAGGTCCGCGAGGGCCTGGCGGGCGTCCCCGTAGCGGGTCACCAGCCATGCCTCCACCCCGCTGGGCAGCCTGGTGCGGTGCACCGGCGAGTGCTCCCGCAGCCAGGCGTACGCGGGGTAGGGATCGGCGGCGAACTCCCAGGTGAAGAGTTCCGGCATGTGCGGGGAGGTGCGGGACGGCTGGTCGTGCATACCCCGACGGTAACGGGACGGCCCGGCCCCGGAGCGGGCCGCCCTCACCACGACGGCGACGGCCAGGGGCGGGCGGCGCCACTCCGGTCGGCGACGCGCCCACGTGCCGGTCCGGCTCCGCTCTCCGCGCCTATCCGGCGATGCCCTCCGCGGCCAGGATCGCGTCGCGGTAGGTGCGGGCCGCCGCGCGAAGGGCCGTCTCCGGGTCCGTGCCCCCGGCCTCGGCTCGGGCGGCCAGGGCGAGCAGTTCGTATCCGATGCCCGCGCCCTCGGGGAGGGGGACGTCGAGGCCGGCGGTGCGCACGCGGGAGGAGAGCTTGGCGGCGAGAGCGAGGGCGGGCTGGCCGAGCGGGACGCCCTCGGTCACGGAGTCGCGCTGCTTCTCCACGGCCTTCGTGCGCAGCCAGTGCTCCTTGACGTCCTCGGGGGTGTGCGCGGTGTCCTCGCCGAAGACGTGGGGGTGGCGGTGGACTAGCTTGTCGACGATCGTGCCCGCGACGTCGTCGATGGAGAAGGGGGCGTCCGGGTCCTCCTGGGCGATCCGGGCGTGGAAGACGACCTGGAGCAGTACGTCGCCCAGTTCCTCGCGGAGTTCCTCACGGTCTCCCGCCTCGATGGCCTCGACGAGTTCGTACGCCTCCTCGATGCCGTACTTGGCCAGGCCCCGGTGGGTCTGGGTGGAGGACCACGGGCATTCGGCGCGGATGCGGTCCATGACCTGGACGAGGTCGAGGAGGCGGGCGCCGGGGAGGTCGTAGGAGCCGGGGAGCAGTTCGAGGTCGGGCATCCGGACACGGCCCGAGCCGGCCATGCGGGCCAGCCCGTCGGTGAGCGGCTGGTCGCCCTCGCCGGTGGCGAGGACGACGACCGTGCGGCCGCCCGCGCAGGCGTCGACGAGTGCCTGGGCGTCCACGGGGGCGCCCCCGGTGGTGAGCTCGGCGGCGATCCCCGCCTCGCGCAGGTACGGCAGCTGCGGGTGCTCCGCGTCGGCGCACAGCACCCGGTCGGCGGCGTGCAGCGTCTGCCAGGCCGACCAGGACAGCAGCCCGGGCGCCACCCGGTGGCTGGTGGTGAGCAGGACGATACGGCCGGGGGACTCGACGGGATCCACTGATGCGTTCACGTGTCGAAAGTACTCCGGACGTACGACAGTCCCGCGGGCCGGCCGGGGGACGGACGGCGCACCCCGGAGAGGCGGTGCGCCACGGACGGGCGGTGCGCCGCGGACGGGCGGCGCGCCGCGGACGGGCGGCGCGGGCGGACAGGCGGCGCGGGCGGACAGGCGGCGCGGGCTGCGTCAGGCGCCGGCCTGCTGCTGGATCCGGGCTTCCTTGGTGATCTCGCTCAGCCACGGGGCCTTGTACTCGCCCAGCTGGATCTTCTTGTCGTCCCAGGTGCCGTAGCGCGGGTTGACGTCCACACCGAGCGCCTCGGACGCGGCGGTGAGTGCCTTGCCGACCGCGTTCTGCCCGTCCTGGGTGCCGAGGTCGGCCCGGAGTGCGGCGGCCAGCTTCTGCACGGTGACCTGCTCCCTCACCGCCGCCTCGATCTGGCTGGGGGCGATGCCGTTCTGCTGGAGGAGCACCTGCTCCATCTGGCGTGCACCGCCGTACTGCCCGGCCATCGCCTCGCGGGCCTGTTGCACCTCGGCCTTGCTGATGGTCACGCCCGCGTCTGCCGCGGCGCGCTCCAGCACCCGGTCGAAGATCATCGTGCTGAGCTTGGCGCGGCTCAGCGTACCGGTGTTCTCGATCAGCTGGGACGCCTGCTCGGAACGGCTCTGCGCCTCCCGGACGTCGCGCACCTGCGCCTGGAGGGCGGACACCTCGATCCGGTCCTCACCGACGACGGCCGCCGCGCCGGGATGTGCCTCGCTGCCGCAGGCGGTCAGCAGGGGGCCGGCCAGCAGCAGGACGGCGGAGACGGAGAGCGCGGTGCGACGGCGGTGCAAAGGAGCCTCCCGGCATTGATCGTGCGGCGCTGCGGATCGATCGGCTTTGCTGACCTTGCGGTGATCGATGTTATGCAGTCGGAGCTGCCGTAGCCACTGTTCCGGCCGATGATTCACGACCGGGATGCCCGCGGGCGGCACCGTAGGCACGGGTGGCACGGCCGGGCGTCACCGGCCGGGCGCGGTCGCGCGTCACCGGCCGGGGCCGCGGCCCGGCCCGGGGCCCGCGCTCAGCCCGGCATCTGCCCCAGCCAGTGCAGGGTGCGGCGGATCTCCCCGTTGAAGGGATGCCCGGGCCCGTGCAGTTGGTCGGCGTCGTACAGCAGCCTGGCCAGCGTCTCGTGGGCGGCGGGCCGGTCGCCGAGGGCCAGCAGGAGGTGGCCGATGCGGCGCCGTACCTCCAGCGGCAGCTCGCGGTCGGTGGTGGCGTACTGGTTCTCGAAGTACGGCAGCAGCGCGCGGTACTCGGCGAGCGCGGCGGCGGGTTCGCCCAGCTGCTCCAGGCACTGGGCGGCCTCGTAGCGGAACTGCAGCGCCTGCGGGTCGGCGGGCCCCGACTCGGCGGCCCGCTCGTCGGCGAGACGGCGCAGCTCCGGCAGGGCGCGGCGGTACTGGCCGTCGTCCATCAGCGTCGCGGCGTACTGCTTGCGCAGGGTCCGTACCACGGGCGAGTGCTCGCCGTGCTTGGCGGCCGCGGCGGGGAGTATGCCGCCCAGGATGTCCACGGCCTGGGTGATGCGGCCCTCCCCGAGCAGCCGCTTGACCTCGTCGACCGCGTCCGCGACGTCGGAGCGGGCGGCGGCCGGTTCGGGCTGCACGACGGCGGAGGAGGGCGGGGTGACGGCGCGGTTGGGCCAGGGAGCGTGCGGGCGCAGGAAGGGGCGCGTCGGGTCGAGCGGTCCGCCCAGGTGCACTCCGCGGCCGGGCAGCAGCGGCGACAGCGCGTCGTACACCTCCTGCGCGCTGCTCGGCCGGTGCTCGGGGTCCTTGTTGAGCAGCCGGAGGACGAGCCCTTCAAGGGGTTCGGGGACCTCGGGGCGCACTTGGCGCACGGGCAGCGGCGGCTCGTACAGGTGCCGGTGCAGGACACCGAGCGCGGTGGACCCGGCGAACGGCACGCTGCCGCTGAGGAATTCGTGCATCAGGACGCCGAGGGCGTACAGGTCGGTGTACGGGCCGACGGCGCCGCCCATCGCCTGCTCGGGCGCCATGTAGGCAGGGCTGCCGATGGGCGAGCCGGTGTGGGTGAGGCGGGTGGTGTCGGTGTCCATGACGTGGGCGACGCCGAGGTCGAGCACGACGACCGATCCGTCGGGCTTGACCATGATGTTCCGCGGCTTGAGGTCGCGGTGGACGATCGGCACGGCGTGCACCGCGGACAGCACCGCGCACAGCTGCGCGGCTATCGCCACCGTCCACTGCCAGGGGTACGGGTCGTGCTCGGCGAGGTGGTCGGCGAGGTCGGAACCCTCGACGTACTGCATGACGAGGTAGAGGTCCTCGTCGTCGCTGCCCGCGTCGTGGACGGTGACCAGGCCCGGGTGGTCGACCTGGGCGGTGACCCGGCACTCGCGCACGAAGCGGCGGCGCATCTCGTCGGCGTCCGCCGAACCGGCGACGCGGTCGGGGCGCAGCAGCTTCACGGCCACGCGGCGGTCGAGCCGCCGGTCGTAGGCGGTCCAGACCTGGCCCATGCCTCCCTGACCGAGGAGCGTCGCCAGCTCGTAGCGCCCCGCGACGATCCTTCCGGTCACCGGCTCTCACCCCGGGAGTCGTCGGGTCGGCCGCCCTCGTTGCGCAGGAAGTCGCTCAGTTCGTCCAGCTCGGCGCGGACCCGGTCGATGCGCGGCGGATGCGGCTGTGCGCCGGTCTGAGGCACGGGCGGGGGCGTGGGCGTGGGCTGGACGT
>NZ_JAAAXQ010000167.1 GCF_009916105.1 Streptomyces sp. GC420
GGCCGACCGAGCGGTCACCACGCCGGCACAGCTCGACGATCTCGGCCTTGAACTCCGGCGTGAACGAGCGGCGAGGGCGAGGCTTCTTCTTCCCCATGCTCTCCATGATGGACATCCTCCCGGGGACAAACCCCTGATCTCGGATGTCCGCCAAAGCGGATCAAGCCCAGTCTGGAGTCGGTAGAGCCGGGTGCACTTGTGGGCGATACCTGCGGCAGTCAGGGTCTGGGTGACCACAACCAACGATCAACTACTGGCGCAGGACCCTAGCGCAGGGTGGAGAACGCCTCCTGATAAAAGACGGCGAGCGGACCGGCGCGTGGGGCGAGCCGCCTCTCGCTGAAGAGCGCTACGGCTCCTGCGCCGGCACTGGCGTATGCGGCCGTCTGCGCTACCGACGGGTCCTTCACCGCTGCGACGGCGAGAGCTGCGGAGACCACGCCGAAGATCTGACGCGTGCTGAGGTTCAGCAGTCCGGCGAAGTGGCGCGAGACCAGTGCACCCTTGACGAAACGCGGGAAGTCCGCGAGCGCGTCCGCGTCCTCGCGGAGCAGCGCCGGGAGCCAGTCGCTGTGCAGGCTGGGCCACAGGTGTCTCGCCGCGGCGTCCCTCAGGCGAAGCAGGCGGGTGAGGCTGTTCGACCAGTCGGCGAGGAGGACGGAGTCGACCTCTGCGTACGCGGCCTTTTCCTGTGCGACCCCGGCGATGTACGGCTCGAACCCCCGCGCGCCAGCAAAGTCGCCTTCACCTGCCTGCAGATCACGGATGAACGGTGTCTCCACGCGTTGTTTGACGTCATCCTGCAGGGCGAGGGCGCCGGGGTCCCAGTCGCGGGGGTGCCTCAGCAGCCGGACTCCGTTGTGCTGCCGCCCGGCGAGGGGATCACTGATGAGTGAGAGGAGTTCCCGGATGTGCTCCTGGGGATCCGTACGCATCGGCCCCGGCTGGTTCTCCGGCGGCGACAACCAGTGACGCAGGCCGCTCATCGAACCGGCGACGATGCTGTGCCTCGCGGCGGCTACCGGTTGCAGCAGCGAGTAGTTCACCTTTTCGAGCGACGGATCGTCTCCCTGGTCAATCCAGTTCCGCACCTGGCGGCTGGGCATCTCCCGTCGGAGCGCCGCGTGGGCCTGCCGCACGAGTGCCTGCGTACCGGATCCCAGGCACAGCCAGTCCACAGGCTCCAGGATGGGGCCGCTGTCGCCGACTCCTGAGGCGAGTTGCCCGAAGATCCGGCTCGTAGCCCATCCCACCTCCTGAGCGGCGAGCAGTTCGTTGTCCAGGGATTCCTTGGTGCAGTACACCTTCTCGAACATCCAGAGCGGCGCGGCGCCGTTCCACAGGAGGGCTCCCGGCAGAGCGCTGTTGCGCGGCTCGCAGGGATCCTGCGCGAGTGCACGGTTGTACTCCCAGCCCGGAAGATAGATTCCGTTGACCGCCGCCATCCGCCCCTCCACCTGCTGTCCCCCGTATCCGAGGGGAAGCCTAGTGACCCGGTGTGAGACTGTCCGCTGAACGGAACGGCTTCTCCGGGCTCCCTGCCTTTCAGGCGGGCGCCTCCACTTAAACGTGCAGGCGCATGACGCTACGGGCGCACACGGTGGGGGACCATGTGACGGCAGCGCAGGGGAGTCACGGGCGGTCGGGTGCCCCATGTCGTCGGGAGAGGGCCAGCCTGCGTCGCTCCCGGTCGATTTCGGTGCCGCCAGGACAGCTCGGGGACCGTGATGAACCCCACGCCGGGGAAGAGCGGGTGGTGGGAAGGTCGTCGCTCCTCGGTACAGGGGAGTGACGCGAGCGGCCCGTGCAACCTCTTGGGTTGCACGGGCCATCTTTTCGTTCTGCGGGCTCGTGTCCGCGGTCTCGTCGGGCCGGGTTCTGTGCCGGCTCACCTCGGAGACCTACACCGGCTCAGTTTCCGGCTGCGCGTCCGCGGAGAGGATGCGCAGCATCATGCGCTGCCTCTCCGCCGGGCCCGTCCTGTGCAGGGCGTTCTCGGCGCAGGCGACGCCGTCGTGCCAGGGCATCTCCTCCACTGAGAACTCGCCCTGCCCGCGATGGCTACCGCGTTCGCTTCTACGCCGCCGTCCAGGTCGTGGTGCCGATGTGGATCCGGACCCACCTGGCCGGCGCGGAGGACGGACGCCGCAGGTTGGCTTCCCGTGATGGATTATCACGGCGTGATAATCCATCACACCTCCTGAGCCCGGTGGAGCGATGACTGACGGACTGCTCTGCCGGGAGACATCCGACCGATCCACAGCTCCGTCCAGGGGTCTGCCGCCGCCCCGGCCTCCGCTTCCTGGAAGCGGGGGCGTGCGTGCCGAAGGCGGCGGTCAAAGCCCTCGTCCTCGCTGTCGGCGCTACGCCGACGGGCTCTGAGCCCGCGTCTGGCTGCGGAGCAGCTCGGTGAGCCTGAGCCGTTCGGCTTCCGAGAGGCGCTCCGAGATGAGGCGGGCCAGGGCGTCGACGTCGTGCCACGGCACGTCGCTCCCCGGCTTCGGACCGGCCTCCGTCGAAACGTCCGGCGTCGCCGCCAGCTATGCACTGCAGGTCAGGGCCCGCCGGGCGCGCGCGGCCGCCTCGGCCGAGCGGCTGCGTCGCCGTCGGGCGAGCCCGTCCGCGGGCGGCCGATGTCGGCTGCTTGGCGCCCTCTCCGCCGTCGCCGGCCCAGAGGATCTCGACGTCCTCGCGCAGTCGGCGGTTTTCCCGCCGCAGCGCGGCCAGCTCCTCACGTTCACTGCTGGTCAGCCCGTCGCGCTCGCCCGCGTCGACCTCGGCCTGCTTCACCCAGTCACGCACCGCGGTCTCGGTCAGATCGAAGTCCTTGGCGATCTGACCCACCGTGCGGTCATCGCGCCGGCACAGCTCGACGATCTGGGATGTCCGCCAAAGCGGATCAAGCTCAGCCTCCATCACGGCGAGGTGCGGGGAGACAGCCTGGCGTCAGATGCCGAGGTGGTGCTGTGAACCCACGACAGGGAGCGTCCCCGCAGTGCCGGACGTGGAGGGGAAGCGGGATAATGCGGAGCATGGCTCCACAGTCCTCGCCCGGCTCTCCTCCGTCCGCCGCCGAAGTGCTGCGTGCGCGGTACGAGGGCCGCCTGCCGGCCCGCCTGGAAGACCTCGCCGGGCCCGTGCACGGCCGGGTCGAGCTTCCCCTGCATGTCGCCTGGTCCGGCCTGCGCGCGTACGACCTGGACCGGCCGCGGCAGCGTATGAGCCTGTACCGCACCGTCCTGGCCGAAGGCCAGCGCGACGACGTCGTCGCGCTGCTGAACCGGGAGCTGCTGATCTCCCAGTGGCCCGCACTGCGCACCCTGGTCAGCCGGCACATCCGCGCCGTGTGGGAGGACGCCTTCCACGAGCTCGCCCGGCGGACCGCCGCGGCATGAACCTCAGCGATCTGCACCGCCGGCTCCTCGCCGACGTCCTCGCCATCGGTACCCCGTATCCACTGGTCATCACCGGCGGCTACGCCGTCCAGGCACACGGACTGGTCGAACGTCTCAGCCAGGACCTCGACGTCGCCACGGAGAACCCCGCCCCGATGGCCGACATCCTCCACGACCTGCGCCAGGGCCTGATCGGAAAGGGCTGGCAGGTCACCGTCGTCAGCGTGGATCCGCTCTCCGCACGCCTGCTGGTCGCCGACCCCGCAAGCGGTGAGGACTGCGAAGTGGACATCCTCAAGGAGAACCTCTGGGCGCCGCCCGAGACCACCGAGTACGGCCCGGTCCTCGCTCTCGACGACGTCATCGGGACCAAGGTCCGCGCCCTGGCCGACCGCGGCGCGGTCCGGGACCTCATCGACGTCCACGCCGCCGCCGGCCTTCGCACGACCGCCGACCTGGAGCGTCTGGGCGAGAGGCACGGGCGCGACGAGTTCCGCCTCCGGGAGCTCCGCGACCGTCTCGCCGGCGCCGACTGGTACGACGACGAGGAGTTCGCCGCGTACGGGCTCTCCGAGGCCGACACCGCCCGGCTCAGGACGTGGGCGCAGCAGTGGGCCGGCGACCTGGACCAGCGGCTGGGTGAGGAAGAGGACTCCGGCGAGTTCTGACCCGTGAACCGCGCTTCTGAGCACCGTGGGCCAGGCGGTGACGGGCAAAGGGCGCAGCCATGCGGCTGCTGGAGGGCACGTGGGGCAAGCCGTCCAGGGAATTATCACGGCGTGATAATCGCGCCGTGGATGTGTACCAGCTTCACGGGCCGCCCGGCCAGGGTCACACCTCCCGGCCCGCAGCTCGACGGTGAACCACTACGGCTACATCACCATCGATCGACTGCCACGCGGACTCGCTCAGCTCGACGAGCAGGGCACCGGCCGCTCCGGAGCGTGGTCATGGACGGGCCCGAGCAGGGCGGTAGCAGCAGTCAGATCAGCCCGGTATCGCCCCGCAGGGCGTCGGGCTGACCGACGCGACCAGCATGAGTTCACCGTGGACGCGACTGTCGTCTCCAGCCCATCTCGGACCGCTGCGACCACCAGTCCTGTTCAAGAGGGCCCGTCGCTGTCTGTACGGTGTCCAGCACCGCCTGGGCATGGACTTCATCCGGCGACCGCGTACGTCCGCCGTACCGGAACCGTCCGATGGCCCGTCGCAGCGCATCGCACGCCTCCCCGGGACGCCCCTCCTGCAGGAGCGCGAGGCCGAGGGTGACAAGGACCCGGCCCTCGGCGTATATCTCCCCTGCCACATTCAGGGCTGCCACCGCCGGTTCCAGGGACCGGACGGCCTCCTGCGAGGTCGATACTTCGTCCAGGGTCGCGTAAACGCGCTCCAGAACGGCGTCTTCCAAACGCACGGAGCAGGCGGGCTGAATGACCACGAGATGCTGCTGCAGGGCCTCGAATGCCTCCTTGAAACGTCTGGCTCCGTGGAAGAAGAACCAGTTCCAGTACAGACGGTCCACAGCACGGTGGAAGGCCGCATCGGTCAGCGATATCGCCTCGCTTATGAGACGCTCGGCGCTGGTCGGCCGGCCGGCCAGCGCGACAAGGTTGCCGGTGGCGATCAGGTTGCTGCCTTCGGCCATCAGCCAGCGTTGGATCTCTTCGTCGCCGCGCGCGTCCCGGGGACGAGTTCGCAGGTTTCGGATCGTGTCCAGGTAATGACCCACCAGCCGGTGGACAGCCGCACCCCGCTCTTGCTCCGGAACGTGCAGGTTCATCTGCTCAGTGGCGAAGGCGCGGACCAGATCGTGGAGGCGCCACCGCCCGTACGCCGTTCCGCTCTCGACCAGATGCGCCTGGGCCAAGGTTTCCAGCAGTCGGCGGCACACTCGCGGCTCGTCGCCGAACAGCGCAGCGGCGGTCTCGGTGGAGATCTCCGGGCCAGGGCTGAGCGGCAGTATGCGGAACAGGCCGGCGGCCTGCACGCTCAGGGCCTGGTAAGAGAGATCGAATGCGGCTCGCACCGCCAGACCGTCGACGGCGAGTGCGTCGAGCCGTGCTCGTTCGTCGGAGAGGTCCTCGATCATCACGGCCAGCGGCTTGCGCGGGTCCTGGACCAGGAGCGCGCCGACGATCCGCAACGCAAGCGGCAGGTATCCACACAGCCGCGCCAACTCGTTTGCCGCCTGTCGCTCCTGCGCGAGGCGGGCGTCCCTGCCGTGTGCGACCTCCAGGAGACGGCTGAGGAGGTCGAAGGCCGACTGCTCGTTGAGTACGTGCAGGCCGAGCAGCCGGGAATCCAGCGTCGACAAGGTATGACGCGATGTCACAATCGCCCGAGTCCGCCGGTCGGCCGGCAGCAGTGGCCGCGCGTGCTCGGCACTGGAGGCGTTATCCACCAGTACAAGGATGGGCTGCCCCTGCTCGGCGAACGCGGCCAGGACCGACCTGTACAGCCGCGCCCGGTCTTGCAGCTGGGACGGTATGTGCTCGCTGCGCACCCCGAGCGCCTGGAGGAGGCCGTGCAGCGCATTCGCGGGCTCGACCCGCCGCTCGTCGTCGTATCCCTGCAGGTCGGCGAAGAGGACTCCGCCCGGGTACCAGCCGCGCTTCCGGGCGGCGTGTGCCGCCTGTATCGCCAGCTCCGTCTTGCCGACACCAGCCAGTCCCACCACGGAGCAGACCGTCGGGGTGTCATCGATGCCGGGATCCAGCAACCCCAGCAGCAGATCCAGTTCCCGGTCCCGGCCGGTGAACCCGGGGCTGGCGGTCGGCAACCCCGCCAGTGCCGGCAGCACCTCCGGTGGCAGGTGCACGGCGACAGTGTGGCCCTGGATGACGGCATGGAAGAAGACTCCTCCGCTGATCTGATTCCCCACTGCCGAGGCCAGACCATCCGGAACGGGCAGCCCGCGGTCGTCGGCATCCGCCATGCCGCTCAGCTCCGGGAGGTGGATCCCGGAGTTGTCGGCGGCGGTGGCGAAGCGGTGAAGGACAGCCCGGAGACATCCCGGCTCTGGATCACCGGGCCGTGGAACGTCCCCCCGCTGATCTCGTTGTGCGTCTCACCATCCCCACTGCGCACCAGCTTCGCCTGCCCAAGCCACTGTTGAAGCCCCGCGGAAAAGTCCATATCCACTGCCGCTCGCATCGCCAAAGCTGTACTGAGCTCCTGCGCCCGCACCGGATCCGCCGGATCCTCCTCCAGCCTGGCCAGCTCTGTCTCTCCCGAACTCACTGCAGGAACCTGTTCGCCGACCTCGCCACGCCGAAACGGCCGACGCACCAGCGCACCTAGCCCAGCCCACACCTGCCGCCCCAATTCACCGCCGGCGCCGCCGGCCAGCGCCGCCAGTAACCCCACCGACACCGGATCCATACCCCACCCCTTCCAATGCCTGGCCCACGGCCAACTTAGCCTTGCGGTGAAGTTCAGGTTGTCGCATCCCTGACATTCAGACCCGGCCCTGGACAGCCGGGCGAGGTCGGGCCGACCCAACGTCGTCCGAGCGATCCAGGCCACGGACCGTCCGCACTCGAAGTGGGAGCAACCCCCTCTGCGCCTTGCACTATGCAACCCCGGTCCTCCGCGCCCGCGCTTCCTCGTTCACAGGGCACCCGTCTTCCTGGCCATGTCGATCGCTGCGTGGCCGCTGGTGACGGTGAGGCAAGCCGTCCCGGGAATTATCACGCCGTGATAATCGCGCCGTGGATCCGCACCATTTTCACGGGGCCGCCCGCAGCCTCAGGACAGAGGAGACGGCCGGCGGGGCGGCGGCAGCTTGTGCAGCAGTTCCCACAGAGGGCGGGAGCCCGCGGCCCACTCGCCGAGCAGGTGCCGGTCGACCAGGTGCAGCCGCTGGGACTCGGCGAACGGCCGGCAGTTGGCGGTGAACCGGCCGTTCGTCACAAGGATCACCACGTCGGCGCCGTGCACCTGCCGGGCCGTACCGTTGAGCACCTGCAGGTCCGGGGTACGGACCGGGGACCCGGCCAGTCCGGCGCGGCGGTGCTTGCACTGGATCACCCAGCGCCGCCCGAACGGATCGGTGGCCTTGACGTCCGCGCCGTTGTCACCGGCGCCGCCGACCTGCTCGGCATCGGCGCAGCCGTCGCGACGCATAAGGTCGCGTACCGCGAGTTCGAACTGCCGGTGGTGCAGCGCGTCCAGCTGAGGCAGCGCGTACCTGAGGGCGCGGGCCCGAACCCGTTCCCATTTGGCCTGCTGGGCCCGCTGGTGGAGCCACCACCCTGTTGCCGCGGCCGCGGCGGCGGCGAGAGCGGCCGGGATCCACCAGTGCTCGAGGAGCCAGTTGGCGATGGTGACGATCAGCCAGAGGCCGGCCGCGGCCGCCCCCAGCACCGCCAGGCCCTCCCCGCCCCGCGGCTTCCTCGTCCGCCGCCGTCCACTGCGGCGCCGTGCCGGCCGCCGGCCCGTCATCGGTCGCCGTCCGCGCCGGGAAAGCGGATCGGGTAGGAGACGCTGGGCTGTGCCGACGGCCGCGTCCTCTGCCCTGAGCCGGGGAACTTGATCGGATACGAGACGGTGGGACGAGGGAGCGGCTTGGCCGCTTGCTTCTCCACGCCCGGGAACTTGATCGGGTAGGAAACCGTCGGCCGGGGCTGGGGTGTGGTCCCGTCCCCGGTGGCGCCGTCCCGGCCGCTTCCTAACAACGCCAGAATGACGACAGCAAAGCCGGTCAACGACGCTTTCGCGCCCGGTGACGAGCGCCAGTGAGCCCTTACCGCCGTCCCGTCTCGCTTGATGTAACTCGATATCCAGGGCACGGTGTTCCCCCTCCCGGTTCGCCGCCCCCTGCGGCGAACCACCATGCTTGCACCCACCACTGACAATCGGCAGCCGCATGGTCACTTGTAGTGATCTTCGGAATCGGTCCGGCTGGTGGGGAAGACGGCATGTACCGGGGCCGGCCGTCAGGCGGCGGCCGCCAATGAGGGGTCGGCCCGGCGTGGGCCCAGTCGTGCGGGGTCGACAAGTCGTCCCTGGCGTTCCAGTTCGGCGGCTTCGACGGCCAACCGGCCCACTTCGATGCGGTGGGCCTCGATCTCCCATGCTGTGCGGTGGTCCGCGCGGCCTGTGGCGGAGTGCCGCGGGTAGCGGCGGGCGCAGGGGTCCATGCCGGGGACGACGGTCTGCCGGGCGTCGGCTCGCGGGCCGAGCTTGCGCTTGCGGGCCCGGCTGAGCCGGGACCAGTGGACCTCGCGGATCCACCAGTGATGCCGCGCCTGGTCGACGCGTGCCGCGACGGCGCGTTCGGCGGTGCGGCCTGCTTCACCGAGCTGGGCAGCGGCCTCGTACAGAGTGCGCGCCGACTGCGGGGAGCAGAACGTCGCGGTGGACGTGCTGCGCATGCGACCGACGGCGGCTGCCGACGTCGGCTGCGCCGGGGACCGTGACGCGAGGCAGCGCCAACGATCCCCGGCGTGGTCAACGCTCGACGCCGTCAGTACACCGTTCCGTCGGCGCGCTGGCCGAGCGACTGGGACAGTGAACTGATCGTGTTGTGCTTGACCCAGGCTCCAGTCGCGTTGAGGTCGGGGCTGCGATTGGCGGACACGCCGTCCGAGTTCGACAGGCTCGAGGAGTAGCTCATCGACTGAATCGTCGCTCCAGCCGAATCCCGCAGGCTCACCGAGTCACCGCTGTTGGACAGGTTGAGGCCACCGGTGCTTGCCGCCACCGCCACGATGCCGCCGGGGATGCTGGAGGATCCGCCGAACACGGTGATCGCCTTGCCGGGCTGCAACGTGGTCCCGGCCGCGAAGGTGTGCCGCACTCCCGAACCGTCGCGGACCGTCCAGCCCGCGATGCTGATCTCGGTGCCGCCGGTGTTCACGATCTCGACGGCCTCGCCGGCGGTGTTGCTGCCCGGCTCGTTCGCCAGCACCTCGTTGATGATGACATTGGCGGGACCGCCTCCGCCGCCCGTTGTGACGGTGACGTTGCGGGTGGTGGTGTGGGTGGCACCGCCGTTGTCGGTCACGGTCAGCGACACCGCGTACGTGCCTGCCGATGCGTAGCTGACGGTCGGGTTGGTCGCGGTCGAGGTCTGGCCGTTGCCGAAGTTCCAGCTGCGACTCGCGATCGTGCCGTCGGCGTCGCTGCTGCCGTCGGTGAAGCTGCACGTGAGGTCGGTGCAAGAGTGCGTGAACGCCGCCGTGGGCGACTGGTTCCCGCCGCCCGCGCCGCCGGTGACGAAGTCGTAGCGAGCCAGGACCGGGTAGTGATCGCTGGTGGTAGAGGTGTAGTTCGGCACATATGCCTGCGGCTGGAAGGCCTCGGCCGAGCCCGCGACGTACTTCGCCATGACCTCATTGGTGTTGAGCTGGTGGTCGATAAAGTCCGGGTAGCCCGCCGTCGATGGCACCCCAGCCAGCGACAGGGCGCGCGTCGGGAAGCCGTAGCGCGCCGTGTCGTTCACGAAGTTCGCGTACGGCGACGCCTGCCCGGGCGTGATGGACGTGTCGACGTCGTCGTTCCAGTCGCCGATGACGAAGACGTCCTGCGTCGGGTAGGTCGTGTCGAGGTAGGACTTGAGAGCCTGTGACGCGGGGTTGCGCTGGTTCCAGGCATCCTGGGTGGACCCGGCCTTCGCGTGCAGGACGATGAAGACGAGGTCACGGGTCACGCCGTCGAAGGTGCCGCGCAGCTTGAACTCCACGGGCGGGCGGCCGGCGAAGTTGCTGTTCTGCTCGGGCAGGATGACCTTCGCGCTCACGAGGGTGGCCATGCTGCTGCGCCAGACGAGCGCGACCTTCTGCTCGGTGTTGCTGAAGTCGGAGTAGTACTGCGCCCCGTTCGTCACGATCGGATCGTTCGCCACGACACCGGTGTAACCGGGTATACCGGCGACGAGCGAGTCGAACGCCGAGGTGCTGACAACTTCGGACAGGCCCCACACGTCCATGTCGGCGCCCGCCATAACGTCGCGGACGTTCTGCTGCTGCAGCGCCTCGTCGGTCGGGCCGAAGTCCGGCGCGCCGAACCACTCGACGTTCCAGTTGCCGACGTCGAGCTGCGTCGGTGAACCCTGCGACGGGACCGTGGTGGCGGCATGCGCAGCGGGGGGCGAGCTGATCGTTGCCAGCGCGATGGCGGCGGCCGCGGCTCCCCCGAGCGCGCGCAGACTGAGTTTCATCGACAAGAGACCTTTCGGAGCAGGCGTGTTGGACCGGTCGGAGGGAGTGTCCCGCCCCGACCCCTGGATGTAGGTCGTGACTGCCGGAACTTGAGGCCACTCGTGAGTGAACAGTGGCGCACAGACCTGCCTCGCGATGCCCGGGGCCGGCGCCATCGTTCGGGACTGCTGCACGATCAGGTGACACCTGACCTGGCTTGCTGAGAAGCGGCCTGGAAGGATGTTGCAGTGTCCAAGCCGTATCCGAAGGAGTTCCGCGAGGACGTCGTGCGGGTCGCGCGCAACCGAGAGCCCGGCGTCAGGCTGGAACAGATCGCCGCCGACTTCGGGGTCCACCCGATCACGTTGTCGAAGTGGCTGCGCCGCTCCGAGACCGATGAGGGCGCCAGGCCCGGAACGACGCCGAGTGAGTCGGCCGAGCTGCGCGAGGCCCGCAAGCGGATCCGGTTGCTGGAGCAGGAGAACGAGGTGCTCAGGAGGGCGGCGGCGTATCTGTCGCAGGCGAACCTTCCGGCAAAATGATCTACCCGCTCGTCCGTGAGCCGGCCGTCGCCGATGCCCCTTACCGGGTGCCGGTGGCGGTGCCGTGCCGAGTGCTCGGGCTGGCGCGCCAGCCCTACTACCGGTGGCTGGCCTGCCCGGTCACCGACGCGGAACTGACCGAGGCATACCGTGCCAACGCCCTGTTCGACGCGCACCGCGACGATCCCGAGTCCGGGCACCGCTTCCTTCTCGACGAGGCCCGCGCCGCCGGTGAGGCGATGGCCGAGAGGACCGCCTGGCGGATCTGCCGGGACAACGGCTGGTGAAGTGCCTTCGGCAAACGCAGGGGCCGCGGGAAGAACACCCAGAGCCGGACCACCGGTCCACGACGACCTGGTGCGGCGGAACTTCACCGCGGACGGGCCGAACCGGTTGTGGCTCACGGACATCACCGAGCACGCGACCGGCGAGGGCAAGCTGTATCTGTGCGCGGTCAAGGACGCGTACTCCGGCCGCATCGTGGGCTACTCCATCGACGCCCGGATGAAGTCCCGCCTCGCGGTGGCCGCGCTGGAGTCCGCCGTCGCCCGCCGCAGCGCAGCCCCGCTGCGGGATGCATCGCCGGCTCCAGCCCGAGGGCGGCCGCGAGCTGACGACAGTCCATCGCCTCCCCACGCATCCCGTTCCCGCCGGCCAGGACCTCCATGATCCGCTGATAGTCCGGCGCGAGAACCGCCGGTGCGAGCCCTTCCTCCCAGTGCGGCACCACTGAGCCGGGCACCGCCTGCCTGACCTGCACCGGCCGTTCGCCGGCCACCACGACCGGCGCCCCATCCTCGCCTCCGCGGGGCTCCGCCAGAACCACGCCCACCGTCTCACGGGCGATCACGAACCGCTCCCACACCGCCTCGGCCTCCCGCAGCTCGACCTGGAGAGCCTCCACCCGCTGCCGAGCGGCGCGTTCACGCTCCTCCAGCAACCCCATCACCGACGGCATCCCGGCACCTCCACCGAAGAGACGACACGACACCCCGTCCCTCCCGCCGAAACACCACCCCTACACCTGACCAGCGAAAACAAACCCGCCGCTCTCGGAAAGACAACGGCTTCTTAGGAGTTGTCGACTCCTGTTCACCGGTCGGCAACCCAGCGCAGCCAGCCTCCCTTCGAGCGCGTTGATCTACAAAACGCGCTCTTCGTCTATTGGGGGAGGAACAGATGAGAAGACACCGGATACACCGCGCGGGAATAGTGGGGGCGGTCGGCGGTCTGCTCACGGTGCTCATGGCGCCTTCCGCCCACGCGGCTCCGGCGCCGCTCACGGATCCGGCCAAGGCGGCAGCGGTGGCCGCCAAGCTCGGCGGCAATCGCACCGCCGGCGTTTACTACAAGAACGGGCAGCTCGTCGTCGCGGTCACCGACGAAGCTGCCGCGGAGTCGGTGCGGAGCGCAGGAGGGACGGCGGAGATTGTCCGACACAGTGCGGCTCAGCTCGACTCCATCCACTCCGATCTGGATCAACTAGCCGGCATCCCCAACACCTCGTGGGGCGTCGACCCCAGCAGCAACCAGGTGACCGTCAAGATCTACGACGGCGTGTCCGCCGCCGATCGGGCGCGGATCGAACACGTTGCTGCGGATCACGCAGATGCGGTACGCATCGAGAGCCACTCGGGCAAGCTGGAACGCACCGCCTATGCAATGCGCGGCGGCCTCGGCATGGTCTCCAACGACTGGCTGTGCACCGCGGGGTTCAACGTTCAGAACAGCTCAGGTGAGAAGTTCATGCTCACCGCCGGGCACTGCATGATCGGCGGCAATTACACCTGGTACCGGTACAGCGGCAACATCAAACTGGGGACGATGGTCGACTGGGAATACGAGCCCGGAGACTGGGCCATCATCGACTACACCAACCCTGACGTCTCCCCGTACGGCACGATCCAGTACAAGGACGGCTCCGAGGGGCAGATCACGAACTCGCGGTGGGTCTCGGACGGCGAGAAGGTGAGGCGTGTGGGAACGGTGAGCCAGGACCTCGATGGCATGGTGCTCGAACCGAGCACGACCGTGAATTACGCCGGCGGGGCCACGCTCTACAACATGATCGAGACCAGCCTCTGTGTCAGGCACGGCGACAGTGGAGGCCCCATGTTCACCGGGACGACCGCCCTGGGCATCAACTCCGGTGGCAACTATGCCGACGAAGCCTGCGGCGACACAGATGCGCAACCAGACCGGGTGTCCTTCTACCATCCCGTGCAGGATGTGCTCGTCGACCACCATCTCGCTGTCTACTGAACTCCGATCCACTGCGCGGTGAGCGCTCTGTCGAGGGGCTGGTCCGATACTTCCGCTCCTTCCGGATGTGGAAGACGAACGATCCTGGCCTGAGCCTCAAGGGCACCCAAGTCTTCGGACGCAGTCACCGTGCGATGGTCCGCGGCGGGTAGGTGCGGACCTGTACCGGCGCTGCCCGGTACAGGTCCGCCCGGAACAGCTGCATCCGAACCTCCAGGTGTCTGGTCACGATGCGACAACAAACTCGATTAGGCAACGAAGCGGAATGAACCCGGCCGAGGGTCGACGCGTCACAGGAGCGGCGAGACCTCCGCCGCTCCTGTGCATAGCTTGCCCCCCTCAGTCCTTGGGAGACCCATGCGTACGAACTCCACGCGTACCGCCACTTTGCTCGCCGCACTCGCTCTCTGTGCCGTGGGAGCCACTGCTGTCGTCGGCTGTGGCAACGAGCAGGCCGACAGCCGCAGTGCAGAGGCACGCGTCACGGAGTCGGCGCCGCAGCTGGGGGCACGCGCCCGCCAGGTTGCCGACGCCTGGGACGGCTCCGAGGCCGCCGAGAAGTGGCACAAGGGCTACTACCCGATGGGTGAAGTGGTCCAGTTGCCCGAGAACGGCCTCCACGACGAAGCCGACAAGCGAGCCTACGAAACCGGGAATTTCGACCTGCACGGAGATCTTCCCTCCGCCCCGCACATAGACGGCAAGGTGACGTGGGAGAGCGGCGGCTCGCTCACCGTGCGGCTCATGGGGGCCCAGAAGGCGTATGAGGCCCTGGACCGCGACAGCAGCCCCGGACCGCGCTTGACGGTGACCGGAGCGAGGCTGGGAGAAATGACTGTGCTCACCAGTCGCGGACCGGCGACGGTACCGGCCTGGCTGTTCACCCTGGAGGGCTACGACACACCGCTCAAGCGGGCTGGTGTCAGCCCGTCAAAGCTGCCCGAGCCGCCCATCAAGCCGGTGGGGCGAGAGGTGCCCACCGACGTGCTCGCGCCGCTTGGCGGGCTGATCAAGGTGGCGGAGGATGGCCGCTCCGTTACCGTCGTGGCCACCCACGGGTCCTGCGACGACGGCCCCGCCGTGGACGCGCTGGAGACGAGCGGCAGCGTGGTGCTGTCCGCATCCGCCGTCGGAGCCAAGGACGGTGACTGCACGGGCGAGATGCGCGGAGAAAGGGTGACGGTGAAGCTGGACCGGGTGGTCGGCAACCGCGTTCTCCTGGACGCGTTCACGGGCCGTCCGGTGCCATACAGCCAGTGGCCGATGATCTCACAGAGCTGGAGCTGAACTGTCCGTTCCGGAAGACGATCGTGCCCTCCTGCACCATGTCACTGTCCGTCTGCCAGCCGACGGCGCAGGGCGAGGAGCTCGCCGTGGGCCGTCTCCAGCGCGGTTCGTAGTTCGGCGACCTGCTCACGATGTTCCTTGCGGATCTGGGCCAGTTGCTGGGTGAGGCGCCGGATCAGGGTGTTCTCGGCCGCGTCGGCGTCGGCAGGCTGGGTGCGGTCTTGGACCGTACCGGCTCGTGTCCGGCGCAGGGCCTCGACCTGGGGCCGGACGACGGGGCGTTTGTAGATGAAGTCGGTGGACACAGCCGCGTCGGCAGCGATGGAGGCGATGGTCACTGGTCCTGTAGTGAAGCATGCGCGGCGGAGTGCCTGTTCGACTGCCTTCTCGGCGCGTTCTCGTCGGCGCCGGGTTGCGACGGCGAGGGCCTCAGTGCGGCGGTCAGGCATCGTGGTCTCCTCCTCGCTGCTGCCGGGCGCCGGCTCCACGGACCGGGACGACCGCGCCGTCGCTGTTGCGGACGCGGTCGATCGCCAGCAGGACGGCGTCGAGGGAGGCGGCCTCGTCGTGGCGTCCGCGTAGCCACACGTTGTCGTCGCTCATCGGCTCGCCCCCGTTATCTTCTTCGCGGTCCTGCAAGAGGGCCACTGGCCTCCGGGCCCGGCATGACTGTTGCCCCCTGTCGATCGGATGACCTGGGGGGTGGTGTCACCGGGTCCGAAGGGTGCCGTCGGAGACGCTGATCAGAGGTCCGACCACCGCCTGGTCGGGCGCAATGCCCGGCCGTTCGCGGGCGGCAGGTCTGCATAACGTGGATGCGCGAGAACGGCTCCCGACTTTGGGGCCGGCACGCATCGACACATGTGGGGGCACGGTGATCAGCATCGACGGGGTGGGCGTCTTCCTGGGCCTGGACGTCGGCAAGCAGACCCATCACGGACACGGTCTGACCCCGGCCGGGAAGACGGTCTTCGACAAGCCGCTGCCGAACACCGAACCGAAACTGCGGGCCGTCTTCGACAAGCTCCGCACAAAGTTCGGCACCGTCCTGGTTGTCGTGGACCAGCCCGCCTCCATCGGCGCCCTCCCGCTGACCGTCGCCCGGGACGTCGGCTGCCAGGTCGCCTACCTGCCCGGACTCGCGATGCGCAGGATCGCCGACCTCTACCCCGGCGAGGCCAAGACCGACGCGAAGGACGCCACGGTCATCGCGGACGCCGCCCGCACCATGCCCCACACCCTGCGCACCCTGGATCTCACCGACGAGGTCGCTGCGGAGCTGACCATGCTGGTCGGCTTCGACCAGGACCTCGCCGGCGAGGCCAACCGCACCTCCAACCGCATCCGCGGCCTGCTCACCCAGTTCCACCCATCGCTGGAGCGCGTCTTGGGCCCGCGCCTGGACCACCCGGCCGTCACCTGGCTCCTCGAGCGCTACGGATCCCCGCAGGCTCTGCGGAAGGCGGGCCGCCGCAGGCTGGTCGAGGTCCTCCGCCCGAGGGCCCCGCGCATGGCCGAACGGCTGGTCGACGACATCTTCACCGCACTCGACGAGCAGACCGTCGTCGTCCCCGGCGCCGGCACTCTCGACGTGATCGTCCCGTCGCTGGCGAAGTCGCTGGCCGCCGTCCACGAACAACGCCGCACCCTGGAGGCACGGATCGAGGCCCTGCTGGAGGCCCACCCTCTTGCCGAGGTCCTGACCTCGATGCCCGGCATCGGCGTCAGGACCGCCGCAGTCCTCCTGACCACCGTCGGCGACGGCAGCTCCTTCCCAAGCGCTGCCCACCTCGCCTCCTACGCAGGACTCGCCCCGGCGACCCGCCAGTCCGGAACCTCGATCCACGGCGAGCACGCCCCGAGAGGCGGCAACCGGCAACTGAAACGGTCCATGTTCCTCTCTGCGTTCGCCGCCCTCCACGATCCCGCCTCCCGCAGCTACTACGACCGCTGCCGGGCCCGAGGCAAAACCCACACCCAGGCCCTCCTCCGCCTCGCCCGCCACCGCATCAGCGTCCTGTTC
>NZ_JAAAXQ010000168.1 GCF_009916105.1 Streptomyces sp. GC420
CTGCCGGGCCGGGACCGGGGCCCACCTTTCCCCGAATGGCCCGTGCGCACACGGGGCACCCTTCTCAGGCACCGCGACGACCGTCGCCGGCGTGACCGCGCCAGGCGGCCGTTCCGGGGAGGCAGGGCCGTTCCGGGGAGGCCGTGTCCAGCCCCGGTCCGGCCACAACCGGACACGACGGGCCGCATCGCCGCGGCCGCGCCCCCACCGACCGCCGCACGGGCGCCTCGGCCGGAACGGCCCGCGCCGGACGGCCTGTTGAGGGCCGGTGACACCGGTGACGGAGTGTCAGGCCGACGGTAGCCTCCAGCGCCGAGGCGTCCTGGGCGGCGGTGGAGCCGGGCCTCGCGTCGACTGCGGGGGAGGGGTTCTGGTTGCTCCTTCGTCAAGACTCGTACCGCTCACTGGCCGAACCGCCCCACCGGCCCCTAACCTACCGCCTTGTTGGATCAAATGATCGACCAAAGGGACGGCCGGGTGATGGTGATCGTGTCCGGACGACGAATACCGGCCAAAGGACTCGCCGTGGCACTCGCCGGCGGTGCGCTCTCCGGACCGGCCGCGCGGGAGGGCGCGTGACGGCCCTCGCGCATCCCGGGGCGGAGGCGGGCGCGGTTCCCGTCGCGGGTACGGCGGCCATGGGCGGCCCCGTATGCCGTCGCACTCCTCGCGCCGGCCCGTCCGCCACGGCTGCGCGACGTCACCTGACACACGACCAGACCTGGGAGGACCTTCGTGTCTGCCTCGATCCCCATACTCCCGCCGGGCTTCCGGTTCGGCATGTCGACCTCGGCCTACCAGATCGAGGGCGCGGCCGGCATCGACGGCAAGGGCCCCAGCATCTGGGACACCCTCACCGCGCGTCCCGGCACCGTCCGCCACGGCGAGGACGCCACGACCGCCATCGACCACTACCACCGGTACGGGGAGGACGTACGGCACATCGCGGAGGCCGGCACCCACGACTACCGTTTCTCCTTCTCCTGGCCCCGCGTGATGCCCCGGGGCACCGCCGCCGTCAATCCCCTGGGACTCGACTTCTACGACCGCCTGGTGGACCGTCTCCTGGAGGCGGGGGTGCGCCCGGTCCCGACGCTCTACCACTGGGACCTGCCCCAGGCGCTGGAGGACACCGGTGGCTGGCTGAACCGGGACACGGCCCTCGCGTTCGCCGAGTACACGAGCGTGCTGGCGGAACGGCTCGGCGACCGGGTCAGGCACTGGATCACGATGAACGAGATGAACGTCCACACCCTCTACGGGTACGCGCTGACCGACCACGCGCCCGCCCGCGGGCTCGGCCTGGCCGCGCTGCCCGCCGCGCACCACCAGCTCCTGGCGCACGGTCTCGCCGTCCAGGTGCTGCGCGCCCACGGGGCAGCCGCCGTCGGTGTCGCGGGGCAGCACTTCCCGGTCTCCCCCGCGAGCGACGACCCGGCCGACGTCGAGGCCGCCGCGATCTTCTCCGACCTGACGAACTGGACCTTCTCCGATCCCGTCCTGCTCGGCGACTACCCCCACGAGCTGATCCGGGCCGGTGTCGGCACGTCCGGCGGCCGACTCGCCGAGGACCTCGAACTCATCAGCGCCCCGCTCGACTTCTACGGTGTCAACTTCTACGAGCCGACGGTGATCGAGGCTCCGCGCGAGGGCAAGGACTACCGCGGTGTGATGGAGGTCGACTTCCCCGAGGGACTGCCGTTCTCCCCCGTGCCGGTGGAGGGAGCCGAGCGCACCGACTTCGGCTGGGCGATCGTGCCGTCCGCGCTGACCGGCATCCTGCGGGAACTGCGCGACCGCTACCCGTCGCTGCCGCCCCTGGTCGTCACCGAGAACGGCGCGTCCTTCCACGACGCCGGTCCCGACGACGGCGGAAGGGTCGCCGATCCCCGCAGGATCGCCTACCTGGACGCGCACTTGCGGGCTGTCGGCGACGCGATCGCCGACGGTGTCGACGTGCGCGGCTACTACGTGTGGTCGGCGTTCGACAACTTCGAGTGGGCCGCCGGCTACGACGAACGGTTCGGCCTCGTGCACGTCGACCGAGCGACCCTGCGGCGGACGCGCAAGGACTCCTGGTACTGGTTCCGCGACGTCATCGCCGCCCAGCCCGCGGCCCCGTCTCAGGAGCGTGACGGCACCGGGTCCGCAGGCGCCCTCAGCTGATCGACGAAGGCCGTGGCGAGACGCGGCAGACGCTCGCCGCGGCCTTCCTCGGCCCACCCGTCGACGAGGCTGAGCAGCGTGCTTCCCTCGACGAGGATGATGAAGTCGTCGATGACGTCGTCGTCCTCGACACCGGGCCGGAGTTCGCCGCGCTCCCGCGCCTCGCGCATGCAGACGCGCAGCAGTTCCCGAATCTCCCGGTGCGAGTCCCGCCGCGCCGCGGCCAGCCGCGGGCTGGACAGCGCCGCCCCGGCGAAGGCCACGTTGACATGCGCGTCGGCGGCCCGCTCCTCGTCGAGGGGAAGCACCGCGTCCAGGGCCACGCGCAGCGCGTCGAGGCCGAACAGGTCTCCGCCCAGCCCGAAGGCACGCCCGACGATGCGGCTGTAGACGGCCGTCTGAGCCGCGACCAGGATGTCGTCCTTGCCGCCGAGGAAATGGGCGAGGACGCTCAGCGAACAGCCCGCCTCGTCGGCGATGGCCCGGGTGGTGGTCCCCTCCACCCCGCGGGCACGGACCACCCGCCAGGTGGCCGCCAGCAACTCCGCCCGCCTGCTCTCGTGGTCCACCAGCTTCGGCATCCGCCCAGCCTAGTGCCGTGACCATGACGGCCACGGCCCCGGTCGGCGGCAGGACGCGGGCGCCGCCGGTGGGTTGCGGCACGCCGGAGACTTCGGCGGCCGCCGACGCCATGATCGGCACCGCCGGGCAGCCGGGGCTCGGCCACGTGAACACTCCGAGGACGTCATCGCGGCACGCCGGAGCGGAGACGGCCGGAATCCGGCGGGGCCGACGGGAAGCGCGGACCCGCCGGGACACCGAGTGGGCCGGTCGGTTCCGTCCGGACCGGGGGCCGGGCCTGGCCGGGTCAGGTGTCGCCGCCCCGCTCGGTGGAGACGCCGAGCAACAGCGTCGGCAGGAATCGCCGTTCGAGTTCGCCCGGGGGCAGCCGGTCCGGCTCGACGTAGCTCTGGGCGAGCCCGCCCTCCCGCATCGCGACCAGCAGGCGGGCCAGCTGATCGGGGTCGACGTCGACGCTGCGGCCGGCGCGGTGGAGGACGTCGACGAGCAGCCGGGAGATCTCGGCCCGCAGCCGCGCGTCATGCTCCGCCAGCACCCGCGCGGCCTCGGGATGACGGATGGCGTACAGGGTGAACTCCGTCGAGACCAGGTACCAGGCGCGTTCGCCCGGTTCGATCCGGGAGAGCAGTTCGGCGAAGCGGCCGAGCGCCGGGGCGTCGCTGCCCACCTCCTCGACCAGGGCCTTGAGGCTGGTGACCACGCGCTCGCTGTGTGCGTCGAACAGGGCGAAGAACAGCTCTTCCTTGGTCTTGAAGTTGGAGTAGAAGGCGCCTCGCGTATAGCCGGCCCGCTCGCAGATCTGCTCGATCGTCGCCGCGTGGAAGCCCCGCTCGGCGAACACCTCCAGCGCCGCGCCGAGCAGCGCGGCCGTGGTCCGGGGACGTCGCTTCGTCGTGCCTCTGGGCATCGCATCCCTTCCTGAGCCTTGACGCTGTCTCCGCGCCTCCGTCAGGATACGCGGACGTATCCGATACATCGATGTATCCGATAGGGCGGACCGTCGCCCACCGACCCCGGGAGCACTCCATGACGACCATCCTGTCGGAGAACTCAGGTCCTGCCGCCGGACCCGGATCCGGAGGCCTGGCGTTCCCCGCGCCCCCGGTCTTCGACTCGGTCGAGGAGGAGCGGACCTACCGCAAGCAGCAACTCGCCGCCGGCTTTCGGCTGTTCGGCAGGTTCGGCTTCTCGGAGGGCGTGGCCGGGCACATCACCGTGCGCGACCCGGGGAATCCGCGGGCCTTCTGGGTCAATCCGTTCGGCATGAGCTTCAACCAGATCAAGGCCTCCGATCTGATCCTGGTCGACCACTCGGGCACGGTGCTGCACGGCGACCGCCCGGTGAACCGGGCGGCCTTCGTGATCCACTCCCAGGTGCACGCCGCCCGCCCGGACGCGGTCGCGGCCGCGCACGCGCATTCGCTGCACGGCAAGGCGTTCGCCAGCCTCGGTGTCCCGCTGGACCCGATCACCCAGGACGCCTGCGCGTTCTTCGAGGACCACGGCCTGTACGCGGACTACCGGGGTGTGGTCGGCGAACTCGAGGAGGGCCGGCGCATCGGCGAGGCCCTCGGCCCCCACAAGGCGGTCATCCTGCAGAACCACGGTCTGCTGACCGTCGGCCACTCGGTCGCGGAGGCCGTGTGGTGGTTCGTCACCATGGAGCGCTCCTGCCAGGCCCAGCTGCTCGCCATGGCCGCCGGAACGCCGAAGCACATTCCCCGTGACGTGGCGCTGGCGACCCGGGAACAGGTCGGCACACACAGCGCGGGCTGGTTCCAGGCACAGCCGCTGTGGGACCAGATCGTCGTCTCGGACCCGGACCTGTTCGACTGACGCCGCTCCTCCACTCGGACCACGGCTCCGGCGCAAGGGGCCGCTGGTCCCCGCTCGCGCCGTCGTCCGGGGCCGGACGGCACCCCCCGGGCCGGGCGGTTCGGCACACGCACCGCGACGGGGGAACGCCTTACCGTTCAGTGACTCACGCCGCGGCGGGCGTGCTCGCCCGCCCGGCCACCGGGCTCACACCAAGGACCGCGATGAGCATGCCCTCCTCCGCCGACAGGGGCCGGGCCGTCCCGGCGCGGGGCCACCGGCGTGGGCAGTGGGTGCCCCCGCAGCACGGCGCCTGGGCCATGCTGCTCGTCCCGTACCTCGCGGGCCTGATCACCGTCGGGGCCTCGTGGGTGCAGCTGCCGCTCCTCCTCGCCTGGCTGAGCGGCTACATGCTGTCCTACTTCGCCCTGCTGGCGGTCAAGACACATCGCCTCGAAAGGGTCCGCGCCCAGGTGTTCCTCTACGGCGGTGTCACCCTGGCAGCCGGTGTCACCACCCTCGCCGCACGGCCGGAACTGCTTCTCTTCGGGCCGGTCTTCGCCGTGGTGCTCGGGGTCAACGCGGTCTTCGCCTCCGCCCGGCGCGACCGGGCACTGGTGAACGGCCTCGTCTCGGTCCTCGCCGCGGCGCTCGTTCTCCCCGTCGTCGCCGTGGCCGCCGGGGTGACGCCCTGGCGGGTCACCGGCACCTTCCTGGTGACCCTTCTCTACTTCACCGGGTCGCTGCTCTTCGTCAGGACCAGCATCCGCGAGCGCGGCAACCCGCGGATGCTGGCCGTGTCGGCCGGCTTCCACGCCGCCGCCCTGGTGGCGGCCGGCCTGGTGGCCCTGCCGTACGCCGTCCCCTTCGCCGGCTATCTGGTCCGCGCCGTCGTGCTGCCACGGCGCGGACTCGGTCCGAAACAGACCGGTCTGGTCGAGACGGCCGCCTCGGCTCTGCTCCTCGCGTCCGTCGCGATCGTGGAGGGGTGAGGCCGCGGCATCGCTTCCGTGGCACCAATTGAAAGATCAAACTGGCGGGCGGTTAGCATATGAGCACCGCCTAGCTCGAAAGATGAACCTGTGACTGTCAACGAGGACTCGTTCACCAATTGGAAGAACCGCGAGGAGATCGCGGAGTCGATGATCCCCATCATCGGGAAGCTGCACCGGGAGCGGGACGTCACGGTCCTGCTGCACAGCCGCTCCTTGGTGAACAAGTCGGTGGTCAGCATCCTCAAGACCCACCGATTCGCCCGGCAGATCGCCGATGAGGAACTCTCGGTCACCGAGACGCTGCCGTTCCTGCAAGCTCTCACCACCCTCGATCTCGGCCCGTCCCAGATCGACATCGGCATGCTCGCCGCGACGTACAAGACCGACGGCCGCGGCCTCTCGGTCGCGGAGTTCACCGCCGAGGCCGTCGCCGGCGCCACCGGGGCCAACAAGATCGAGCGCCGTGAGGCGCGCGACGTCGTCCTGTACGGGTTCGGCCGCATCGGCCGCCTCCTGGCCCGCCTGCTCATCGAGAAGGCCGGCTCCGGCAACGGTCTGCGGCTGCGCGCCATCGTCGTACGCAAGGCCGCCGGCCAGGACCTCGTCAAGCGCGCCTCGCTGCTGCGCCGCGACTCCATCCACGGCCAGTTCCACGGCACGATCACCGTCGACGAGGCGAACAGCAGGATCATCGCCAACGGCAACGAGATCCAGGTGATCTACTCCGACGACCCGACCTCGGTGGACTACACGGCGTACGGCATCAAGGACGCCATCCTCATCGACAACACCGGCAGGTGGCGCGACCGCGAGGGACTGTCGAAGCACCTCCGCCCCGGCATCGACAAGGTCGTCCTGACCGCCCCCGGCAAGGGCGACGTCCCCAACATCGTCCACGGCGTCAACCACGACATGATCAAGCCGGACGAGCAGATCATCTCCTGCGCGTCCTGCACCACCAACGCGATCGTGCCGCCGCTGAAGGCGATGGAGGACGAGTACGGCGTCCTGCGCGGCCACGTGGAGACGGTCCACTCGTTCACGAACGACCAGAACCTGCTGGACAACTACCACAAGTCCGACCGCCGCGGCCGTTCCGCGCCGCTCAACATGGTGATCACCGAGACCGGTGCCGCCTCCGCCGTCGCCAAGGCCCTGCCCGACCTCAAGGCACGGATCACCGGCAGCTCGATCCGCGTGCCGGTGCCGGACGTCTCGATCGCGATCCTGAACCTGCAGCTCGCGCGCGAGACCACCCGCGAGGAGGTCCTCGACTACCTCCGCGATGTGTCGCTGACCTCCCCGCTCAAGCGCCAGATCGACTTCATCAGCGCTCCCGACGCGGTCTCCAGCGACTTCATCGGCTCGCGCCACGCCTCGATCGTCGACGCCGGCGCCACCAAGGTCGAGGGCGACAACGCGATCCTCTACCTGTGGTACGACAACGAGTTCGGCTACTCCTGCCAGGTCGTCCGCGTCGTGCAGCACGTCTCCGGGGTGGAGTACCCGACCTACCCGGCCCCGGCGGTCTGATCCGGCGGACCGGCCGCCCCCACCTCTGGCCCCGGCGGGGCGGGGTGGGGGCAACCGGTCCTGAGGGCATCCGGCGGCCACCCCGCCCACCCGTCGGCGCCGCGGGGCGGAACGGCCGGCCTGGAACGGGCATGCCGGCGCACTCGCGGACTCCCGGACCTTCGGGCGCGCCAACCCGTGGGCCTTCGGGCGCGCCGGCCCTCCGCCTTCGGGCGCGCCGGCCCTCGGACCCCGCGGACCGTATGACCGCCGGGCCCGATCCGGGGCGGCACCGCGGTCAGGCCAGGCCCCTCTCCCGCATCGCCAGCCAGGTGCGGCTGGCGACGTCCGGGTCGTCGAGATCGGCGCCGAGCAGCCGGACGGCCGTACCCATGCGGTGGCGCAGGGTGTTGCGGTGCACGCCCAGGTCGGCGGCGGCCCGTTCCCACTGCCCGCGGTGACGCAGGTAGGCGGCCACCGCCGGGACGAGGTCCGCGCGGCGGTAGGACAGCAGCGGTTCCAGCGAGGGCGCGGCGGTACGTGTGTCCTCGCCCTCCGCGCTCATGTCGCGCAGCGTCCCGGCGGACTGCGCCGCGAGGGCCCGGCGCAGCGCGGCCGGCTGGTGATGCAGCTCGGACAGCCCCGTCTCCGCCCCGAGCAGCGCCTTCGCCCTCACGGGGTGTTCCGTGGTGAGGCGGCGGACCGCCTCGAGGGCGGTGGGTACGTCGGCCGGGTCGAGCAGTGCCCATACCTCGTCGGGTTCGGCCAGGGCGATCAGCTGGCGGTGGGGTGCGGCGACGGCCGGCTCCAGGGCGTCGAGGATGTCGTCCGCGGCGCCGGCCGGCCCGGCCAGGCCCAGCACGCGTACCCGGCGCGGAAGCGTGCACAGGTCGAGTTCCGCCGCGAGCGAGCGGGCCGCGTCGGCACGGCCGCTCAGCAGCAGCCGGGCCACGCAGGCGCGGGAGGCCCGTGAGGCGGCGGTACCGCGGCGCTGCTGCTCGCTCTGGAGGGCCAGCAACGCGCAGGCGGTGAGCACGAGTTGCCGGTCGGCCGCCCGCATGGGGCGGGGGCAGCCGGTGGCCACGAACCCGCTGAGCCGGCCGCGTCCGGCCAGCGGGTGCAGCACCACGTCCTCGTCGCCGAGCGGGAAGGTCGCCGAGGAGTGCGGGCCCGCGGCGCGCAGCCTGGCGGCCTCGTCGGCGACCTCGCGGGCGCTGGCGCGGCGACCGCGCGGCCAGACCTCGAGCACCTCGCCCGCCGGGCCGAGCCGGGCGGCCCAGCCCTCGACGGCGGCGGCCAGGATGCGCACCACGGCCGATGCGGGAGCCGGCCCGGCCGCGGCCCTGACCAGGTCCCGGTGGGCGCCGAGGGCGGCGGTGAGTTCCTCCTGTCCGGCGGCGGCCAGGAGTGACCAGTAGGTGCGTGCGACCACCAGGAACGGCGTCGGGGCGGGCACGGTCAGCAGCGGCAGCCCGGCGTCGGAGCACGCCTCGATCAGTGTTCCCGGCACGGAGGAGTGCACCGGTCCCAGGCCGAGGCCGAGGCCCGCGATGCCGTGGCCCGCCAGCCTGGTGGCGTAGGCGCGGGCCTGGGTGGTCTGGCCGGTCAGGCCCATGCCGGTGGTGAGCAGCAGTTCGCCGCCGGACAGGTAGGGGGTCGGGTCGGTCAGCTCGCTCACGTGGACGCCGGTGACCTCTCGGCGGGGCATGGGGTTCTCGGGGAAGACCGGCGCGAGGTCGTCGCCGAGGGCACGCACCAGTACGTCGAGGGTCGGCACGGGCTTCCTCCCGGGTCGCGGATCAGTGTTGTGCATTCTGCACCATGTGTGCGCCGATCCGGTCGGATCGTCCAGGGTCCCGGGGTCGCGGCGGTGCCTACGATGCGGCGCACGATCCTCAGGTCTCCGGCTCTCGGAAGGACCCCCGTGACCAACGACGTCTCCTTTGCCGCGCCCTCTCCCGGGCCGAGCGCGCCGCTCACCTCCGCGCCGCTCACCTCCCCCGCCGTTCCGCAGCCCGAGCAGCGCCGCATCCTGCGCACCGCGCTCCCCGGCCCCCGCTCGCGGCAGTTGCAGCGGCGCCGCGACGCCGCGCTGCCGAACGGGCTGGGCGTCACGCTGCCGGTCTTCGTGGAGCGGGCGGGCGGTGGCGTCCTCGTGGACGTGGACGGCAACCACCTGATCGACTTCGCCTCCGGCATCGCGGTGACCAGCGTGGGGGCCAGCGCCCCCGCCGTGGTCACCCGGGTGCGGGAGCAGGCGGCCCGCTTCACCCACACCTGCTTCCTGGTGACCGAGTACGACGGCTACGTGGAGGTCGCCGAGCGGCTGAACGCGCTCACGCCCGGCGACCACCCCAAGCGGACCGCGCTGTTCTCCACCGGCGCTGAGGCGGTGGAGAACGCCGTCAAGATCGCCCGTGCGGCAACCGGCCGCCCCGGCGTGGTGGTCTTCGACCACGCCTACCACGGCCGGAGCATGATGACACTGGCGATGACCGCCAAGGAGGTGCCGTACAAGAGCGGCTTCGGGCCCTTCCCCGGCGAGGTGCACCGGGCCCCTTACGCCTGTCCGCTGCGCGGTCCTGGCGGTCCGGGCGGCGTGGCGGAGCAGGCGCTCGCCGCGCTGCGGGAGCTGCTCGAGCGTGTCGGCGCGGACACGGTCGCGGCGGTGGTCGTGGAACCGCTGCAGGGCGAGGGCGGGTTCGTGGTGCCGGCGCCCGGGTTCCTCGCGGGTGTGGAGCGCATCGCGCGCGAGCACGGCATCGTGCTGGTCGCCGACGAGGTGCAGGCCGGGATGGGCCGCACCGGGACGGTGTTCGCCTCCGAGCACGAGGGGATCGTCCCCGACCTGGTCTGCACGGCCAAGGCACTCGGCGGCGGGCTGCCGCTGGCCGCGGTCACCGGCCGGGCCGAGCTGATGGACGCGGTGGCGCCCGGCGGGCTCGGCGGCACGTACGCCGGCAACCCGGTGGCCTGCGCGGCGGCGCTCGGAGTCCTGGAGATGCTGGCGGACGGGACGCTGCTGCACCGTGCCCGGCGGATCGAGAGGACCGTCCGCGAGCAACTGGAGCCGCTGGCCGCCGAGCTGCCGGCGGTGGCCGAGGTGCGCGGCCGCGGGGCGATGATGGCCGTCGAGTTCGTACGCCCGGGCTCCCTGGAGCCGGACGCGGAACTGGCGCGGGCGGTGGCCGCCCGGTGCCACGCGGAGGGTGTTCTCACCCTGGTGTGCGGCACCTACGGCAATGTCATCCGGCTGCTGCCGCCGCTGGTCATTCCCGAGGACCTGCTCCGCGAGGGACTGGACGTGCTGGCCGCCTCGATCCGGAGCGCGTCGTGAGCCCCGCGGCGGCCGGACAGGCCGAGGTGAGCCGGGATCCGCGCACCGGTGCCAGTACCGAAGGCCCCGCCGTCACCGCGCCGGGCGAGGTGGCCCGGCTGGCAGCGGCGGCGGCCCGGGACGCCGAGCGGGTCACCGCCGTGGCGCCTGCGGTGCGGGCCGGCTGGCTGGGCGCGGTGGCCGAGGCGCTGGAGCGCGAGGCCGCGGAACTGGCCGCGCTGGCGGACGAGGAGACGGCGCTCGGCATGGAGCGGCTGCGCGGCGAGATCGGCCGCGCGGCGGCGCAGGCCCGCTTCTACGGTTCGGTCGCCGCAGAGGGCGGCTGGCTGGACGTCCGCATCGACAGCGGCGACGGCGGCCCCGACCTGCGCCGGATGAACCGGCCACTGGGCCCGGTCGCGGTGTTCGGCGCGAGCAACTTCCCCTTCGGCTTCGGGGTGGCGGGGCACGACACCGCCTCCGCGCTGGCGGCGGGATGCCCGGTCCTGGCCAAGGCCCACCCAGCGCACCCGCGCCTGAGCGCACGGCTCGGCGCCACGGTGACGGCCGCGCTGCACCGGGCCGGCGCCCCGGACGGCGCCTTCGCCCTGGTGACCGGCTTCGACGCGGGTCTGGCCCTGGTGGACGCGCCGGAGGTCGCCGCGGTGGCGTTCACCGGATCCCAGAGCGGCGGCATGGCCCTCGTGGAGCGGGCGGCGCGGCGGTCCGTGCCCGTCCCGGTCTTCGCCGAGATGGGCACGGTCAACCCGGCGGTGCTGACCCCCGCCGCATGTGCCACGGACGGCGGTGTCCGGCGGGCGGCGGCCGGTTTCGCCGCCTCCTTCGCCCTGGGCCAGGGGCAGTTCTGCACCAAGCCCGGTCTGCTGCTGGCACCGCGCGGCAGCGGAGCCGCGGAGGCCGCGGGCGAGGCTCTGGCCGGGGCAGAGCCGGGCTGGCTGCTGACGGAGAATATCGCCGCCGCCTACCGGCAGGGCGTCGCGGACCTGGTGGCGGCCGGCGCGCGTCCGGTCGCCTCGGTGGCCGCCGCAGCGGAGGGCTTCACGGCGTCCCCCACCGTCCTCGCCGCACCCGCCGAGGCACTGCGTCCCGGCTCGCCGCTGCTGGCGGAGTGCTTCGGCCCGGTGGCGCTGGTCGTGGAGTACGACGGCGCGGCTCAGTTGCGGGAGTTGCTGGGGCGGCTCCAGCCGAGCCTGGCGGCGGCGGTCGCCTCGGCCGGGGCCACCGACCCCGACCTGCCGTGGCTGGTGGCGCTGCTGTCCGGGCGGACGGGCCGGGTGGTGGTCGACGGCTGGCCGACCGGCGTGGCGACGTCGTGGGCGCAGCAGCACGGCGGCCCCTGGCCCGCGACGAGCCGCCCGGACGCCACCAGCGTGGGCGCCGCGGCCCTGGATCGTTTCACCAGGCCGGTGGCCCTCCAGGACGTGCCGCAGACGGCGCTTCCCGAACCGCTGCGCGACGGCAACCCCTGGCGGGTGCCACGCCGCGTCGGCGGCATTCTGGAAGGAGCCGCCGCATGAGGCGCCGGACGGTCCGCCCCTGCGCGGCCGCGACGCACCGGGCCCGCGTCCTCGCCGGCCTTCCCGGCCTTCCCGGCCTGCGGGGAGGTGTGCGATGAGCGGCGGCCCGCTGGACGGGATCCTGGTCGCCGACTTCAGCCGGGTGCTGGCCGGGCCGCTGTGCACGATGACCCTGGCCGACCTCGGTGCCACCGTGGTCAAGGTGGAACGTCCGGGTTCCGGCGACGACACCCGGTCCTGGGGTCCTCCGTGGTCGGCGTCCTCCACGACGTACTTCGAGAGCGTCAACCGTTCCAAGCTGAGTGTCGCGCTCGACCTGGCGGACAGCGGCGATCTGGCGCCGGCCCGGGAACTGGCCCGGCGCGCCGACGTACTGGTGGAGAACTTCCGGCCCGGCACCCTGGACCGGTACGGCCTCGGCTACGACCAGGTGTCGGCCCGCAATCCCGGTGTCGTCTACTGCTCGGTGACCGGTTTCGGCAGCGGAGCGGGCGCGGACCTGCTCGGCTACGACTTCGTGGTGCAGGCGGTCGGCGGTCTGATGAGCATCACCGGGGACGCCGACGGCGAGCCCACCAAGGCGGGTGTCGCCCTGGTGGACGTGCTCACCGGCAAGGACGCCGCCGTGGCGGTGCTCGCCGCGCTGGCGGGCAGGGCCCGCACCGGGCGCGGCTGCCGGGTCGAGGTCAACCTGCTCTCCAGCCTGCTGGGATCCCTGGTCAACCAGGCGCAGTCGTTCCTCGAGACAGGCCGTCCGCCGGGCCGGATGGGCAACCGCCACCCGTCGATCGCCCCGTACGAGACGCTGCGCTGCCGTGACGGGCTGCTCGCCGTGGCGTGCGGCAACGACGGCCAGTTCGCGCGGATGGCGGCGGTGCTCGGCGCGCCCGGTCTGGCGGCGGACGAGCGGTTCGCCGCCAATGCCGCCCGGGTGGCCAACCGCGAGGCACTGGTGGCCGCGCTCGAGGAGCGGCTGGCCACGGCGGAATGTGCCGTGTGGCAGGAGCGCCTGACCGCCGCGGCGGTTCCGGCGGGCCGCGTCGGCACCGTGGCCGACGGCTTCGCCCTGGCCGAGCGGCTGGGCCTGGACCCCACCACCGCGCCGGCCGGCGGCGGCACGCCCTCGCCGCGCCACCCGGCGTCCTACTCCACCCCCATGGTCCGCCCGGCGGCCCCGCCGCCCGGCCTCGGTGCGGACGGCGAACGCGTCCGGGCCTGGCTGGCCGACCCGCAGTCCCCTCCCCTGCCCCATCCCTCACGAGAGGTGCCCCGATGAACACCGTGAACCCGGCGAACGCCGCGAGCTCGACGAACCCGATGGACACGATGAGTACGAAGACCCCCGGCCGCAGGGCCGATCCGCTGGACCTGGCCGGTATCGACGACCTGCTCAGCCCCGAGGAGAAGGCGGTCCGGGCGGCCGTCCGCCAGGTGTGCGACCGCGCCGTCGACCCGTACGTCGCCGAGTGGTTCGAGTCCGGTGAGTTGCCGGTGATCCGCGAACTCGCCAGGGAACTGGGCACGTTGGGGCTGCTGGGCATGCACCTGGAGGGCTACGGCTGCCCCGGGATGAGCGCGGTCGACTACGGCCTGGCCTGCCTGGAACTGGAGGCCAGCGACTCCGGCATCCGTTCCCTGGTGAGTGTGCAGGGCTCGCTGGCGATGTACGCGATCTGGCGGCACGGCAGTGAGGAGCAGAAGCGGGAGTGGCTGCCGCGGATGGCCTCGGGCGAGGCCATCGGCTGCTTCGGCCTGACCGAGCCCGATCACGGCTCCGACCCCGGCTCGATGCGCACCAGGGCCCGCAGGGACGGCGGCGACTGGGTGCTGGACGGCACCAAGATGTGGATCACCAACGGTTCCGTCGCGGATGTCGCGGTGGTCTGGGCGCAGACCGACGAGGGTGTGCGGGGCTTCGTCGTCCCGGCCGGCACCGCGGGCTTCAGCGCCCGCACCATCAAGCACAAGATGTCCCTGCGTGCCTCGGTGACCAGTGAACTCGTCCTGGAGTCCGTGCGCCTGCCCGGGTCGGCCGCGCTGCCGGAGGTGCGGGGCCTGCGCGGCCCGCTGTCCTGCCTCAACGAGGCGCGGTACGGGATCCTCTGGGGCTCCATGGGCGCGGCACGCAGCGCCTTCCGGGCCGCGCTCGCATACGCCGGTGAGCGGTCCCAGTTCGGCCGCCCGATCGGCGGTTTCCAGCTGACGCAGGCGAAGCTGGCGCAGATGGCGGTGGAGCTCACCAACGGAACCCTGCTGGCGCTGCACCTGGGCCGCCGCAAGGACGCGGTGGGGTTGCGCCCGGAGCAGGTGAGCCTGGGCAAGCTCAACAACGTCACCAAGGCGCTGGAGATCTGCCGCTCCGCGCGGACGATCCTCGGTGCCAACGGGATCTCGCTGGAGTACCCGGTGATCCGGCACATGAACAACCTGGAGTCGGTGCTGACGTACGAGGGCACGCCCGAGATGCACACGCTGGTCATCGGCCAGGCCCTCACCGGCCAGGCGGCCTTCCGCTGACGCACCAACCCCGTGCCCGCGGCGGCACGGGGACCCGTCCGGGCCCCGCAGCGCTTCGCCCCGTCGACCGGTCGGTCGGCGGGGCGAAGTGCTGCGGGTTCGGCGGCCGGTGCGGGTGCGGCCCGGCACCGTGCCGGCGGGGCGTGCCCGCAGCCCGCGGCCCCGCCCTGTGGCCCACCGGTACCGGGTGTCTCCCGGCCGCGGGCGGGGACGGGGCCGCGCGCCTGGCAGACAGAGGGCCGCGCGCCGGCGGGGCGGCCGTGCGACCGCGGGTGCCGCCGGGGACGCGACGCCCGGCCGCGAGTCCACCCTCGTCGCCTCAGCCCCGGCCCGCTCCGGAGCCGTGGCCGGCGACAACGGCGCGGCCGGCGGGGGCGGCCCTCGACAGGGTGAGTGCTGCGGCCGCGTACAGGACGCCGCAGGCAGGACTCCTGCTGGTCGCCGCCGATCGCGGGGCCACCGCCGCGCCGCGGGCCGCAGCGGACCGGCTCGTTCCCCGGCTCCCCGGCTCATGCGGGCCCCTTCGGCCCCTCGGTCCCTGGGGCGTCGGCCCCGGCGCCCTCCCCATACGGCAACGCCGGCCTCCAGGACCACGAACCTGGTCCTGGAGGCCGGCGTCACGCAGGTACCGGTCAGGCGTCGACCGTCATACGGTCCGCCCCTGAGCCGGGCTCCCGCTCCGGGCCGGCTCCCGCCTTGGGGACGGCGTCGTCGTAAGGGGCGTCGCTGCGCCCGTAGGTGCGATGCACGGCCATGTAGACCAGGCCGGTGCCGATGACGACCACGGCGGACAGCGGCACGATCCAGTTGTCGTACCAGGGGGTGCCTGGGGTGCGCGGCCAGCACATGTTGACGATGGCGATCACGCCGTACGCGAGGGCCGCGACGTTCACCGGCAGGCCCCAGCGTCCGAGGCGGTACTTCCCGCTGGGCTGCCAGCCCTTGAGCCGGGCGCGCAGTGCGGCGAGCACCACCATCTGGAAGCCGATGTAGATGCCGACGGCGGCGAAGCTGATCACCTTGGTCAGGGCATCGGTGGAGGCCTTGGAGCCGATCACGATGACGGCGGGCACCACGGCGGCGAGCAGCAGGGAGTACGGCGGGACGTGCTTGGCCTGGGAGAACTTCCGCAGCAGCCGGCTGCCCATGATCATGTCGTCGCGCCCGTAGCTGAACGCCAGCCGGCTCGCGGCGGCCTGCAGGCTCATCGCGCAGGAGAGGAAGGAGATCAGCACGATGGCGAGGACGATCTTGGAGCCGACGGTGCCGAACGCGTCGTTGAGGAGCTTGGACACCGGGTCGGCGTCCTCGCCCGCGATCACGGCGGGGATGTCGGCGACCGAGAGCACCAGCGCCAGGCAGACGAAGGTGGCGGCGGACCCCCCGATGTAGATGGTGCGGCGCATGGCCTTGGGGATCAGCCGCCCCGGGTCGGGGACCTCTTCTGCGACGTCGCCGCACGCCTCGAAGCCGTAGTACTGGTACACGCCGATCAGCCCGGCCGCGGCGAAGGCCCACAGGTAGCTGTGGTCTCCCTGGGCACCGAAGCCGTCGAAGAGCACTCCGAGGTCGTGGTGCCGGTGGCTGATCAGCAGCCAGCCGCCGACCGCGAGGGCACCGGCGATCTCCGCGACGAAGCCGATCAGGGCTGCCATGGCCAGGACCCTGGTACCCAGGAAGTTGATCACGGTGGCGAGGGCCAGGATCACCAGCGCGCACACGATGGTGGTGTTCACCGTGGCGGTGAAGCCGAAGGTGGCGGCGAGGTAGGGGCCCGCGCCGAAGACGACACTCGCGATGGTGCACAGGAGAGCGATCAGGTACACCCAGCCGGTCATCCAGGCCCAGCGCCGCCCCCAGAGGCGACGGGCCCACGGGTACACACCGCCGGCGACGGGGAACTGGGCGACGATCTCACTGAACACCAGGGCGACCAGCAGCTGGCCGAGGCCGACGATGACGAAGCTCCAGATCATCGGCGGCCCGCCGGTGGCCAGAGCGTAGGCGAAGAGCGAGTAGACGCCGACGACGGGCGAGAGGTAGGTGAAGCCGAGCGAGAAGTTGGCCCAGGGGCTCATGTCTCGCTTGAACTCGGACGTGTAGCCGAGCGAGGCGAGGTGCTCCGCGTCGTTGTCCGTAGGGGTGGCGGGGGTGGGGCTCATGCAGGCT
>NZ_JAAAXQ010000169.1 GCF_009916105.1 Streptomyces sp. GC420
GAGGAGGCGAGACCCGGCCGGTGTGGTCCACCGGCCGGACCGAGCCGCCGCCGGGGGACGCGGTCAGCCCGTGATCTGCCGGTGCTTCTCGCCGCCCGTGACCTGGATCTTGCGCGGCTTGGCCTGCTCGGCCACGGGGATCCTGAGGGTCAGGACGCCCGCGTCGTACGAGGCGTCGATCCGCTCGGTGTCCAGGCTCTCACCGAGGAACAACTGCCTGCTGAACGTGCCGGTGGGCCGTTCGGACGCGATCACCTCGGCGCCCTCCGGGGCCGTCGGGCGGCGTTCCGCGCGAATGGTGAGGACGTTGCGCTCGACGTCGAGATCGATCGACTCGGGGTCGACGCCGGGGAGGTCGAAACCGACCACGAACTCGTCGCCCTGCCGGTAGGCATCCATCGGCATGGCCGCGGGACGGGCCGCGGTTCCGAACATCTGCTGTGTCAGGCGGTCGAACTCCCGGAACGGGTCGGTGCGCATGAGCATCACCGGTCATCTCCTTTCACAAGACCTGCGATGAGTGCGATGCCGTACTTCTTATATAGCTTGCGGGAGGAAAGTTGACAAGTTAGCACTCAAGTTTCCTGCCGAGCATCCCTGATCCTGGTTGACGCCGGTCGTGTACCCGGAGGAGAAGGAGGCACACCGCTGCCCGGCCGGGCGGCGGCGACGCCGCCCCTGCCCCGGACTCTTGCCCAGGAGGTGATCGACGCCCTCCGGGCCGCCCGGCATCGTTTCGGTTACCGGGCCCCGACCGGCGCACCCCGGCCGGGACCTGGCTCCCACCAGCACGGATCGACCAGCACGGACCATCACCCGATCCCACGGCCGATCCCACGAGCCGATCGCCTCGGCAGACCTGTTCGGCCGACCCGTACGCCGGAGGAGCGACAACCATGTCCCGGACCCGATACGACGACGCCGTCAGCCGCTACCGGGTCTATTCGCAGTGCACCGGGCTTCAGTCCGGTGGTGAGGCGAATCTTCGGCCCGCTCTGACCTCAGCTGTGGGTACGGATCCGTACTGTTCACCTCAGCCCGGGTCGGAGCGGCCGGTTCTGCTGTTCGATGTACTGCTTCAGGATGCTGAGCGGCGCACCGCCGACGGACCCGGCGAAGTACGAGTCGGACCACAGGCGTTGCACCCGCCGGAAGTGGCGGACGAGGCCGGGGAACCCTCCCCCTGGCCTTCGGCTGGGAGGTGCCCCCAGCCGGACCCTGCGGGAGGACACGCCCTTGAGGGAGTTCACCACGCTGGACACGGTGACCTTCGGCGGGAAGTTCACCAGCAGGTGGACATGGTTCGCCTCGCCGTTGGACTCCACCGGCTCGGCCTCGAAATCCTCGCCCGCGGCCCGCGTGATCTCCTCGCACCGCGTGAGGTGCCGGTCGGCGAATTCCCCGGCCACGATTCCGGCTCGACGGGGAAGTGGACGGCCACCATCACGTCGTCCGCTTCGGCTGGGAACTCGTCTCCCGCGCGGACGGCTCCGCACCGGCCGCCGGATCCGACGTCGCCGAGCTGGACGGGGACGGCAGGATCCGCGCCGTCCACGGCTTCCTCGACCGCGCCCCTACGGCATGAGCGACCGAAGGTACTCGACCGTCTCCGGGTCGGCCGGGAGGAACGTCTCGATGGCCAGCTCGGAGACGGTCACGTCCATGGGCGTGTTGAAGGTGCTGATGGACGACACGAAGGACAGCACCCGGCCGTCGTGCTCGATCCGCAGCGGCAGCGCGAAGGGCGGCGACGCGGCAGGCTCCTCACAGCCCTCCGTGCCCTCCGTGCCCTCCGTGACTCCGGCGCTCCTGGTGCTCCCGGTGTCCGCGCACCCGTCGGCCGCGGCCCCCCGGTCCTGGTCCACCGGGTACGCCGCCACCTCCTCGTACAGCTTCCGCAGCGCCTCCGACCGCAGCAGCGACATCTGGCGCTCCATCTGGTGCAGCAGATGCCCGCGCCACTCCCGCAGGTTGCGGATCCTCGGCGCCAGGCCCTCCGGGTGCAGGGTGAGGCGCATCGCGTTCAGCGGGGGAGTGAGCAGCCGGTCCGGCAGCCCCTCCATCAGCATCAGGATGCCCCGGTTGGCCGCCACCACGTCGTACGTGCCGTCGACCACGACCGCCGGGTACGGCTCGTAGCCGTGCAGCAGCCTCTCCAGGCCCTCCCGCAGCGCGCCCATCGCCGGGTCGTCCAGCGGTGTCTGGGGGTAGTGCGGCGCGTAACCTGCCGCGAGGAGCAGTGTGTTGCGCTCCCGCACGGGTACGTCGAGGTGCTCGGCCAGCTTGAGGACCATCGCTTCGCTGGGGCGGGAGCGTCCCGTCTCGACGAAGCTGATGTGGCGGGCGGACGAGTCCGCCCGCAGCGCGAGTTCGAGCTGGCTGATCCGGCGCCGCTCGCGCCAGCCGCGCAGCAGCGGACCCACGCCCGTGGACCCCGCCGGCCGCTGCTCGCCGGGCCGGCCCCCGGCCGTGTCGGGCGAGGCAGTCGTCATGCGACGACCGTACCGTGGCCCCGTACGAGCCGAAGGGAGACCCTGATGCCGACCGAGCCGCTGCCGCCCGAGGAGATCGAGGAACGGCTGAGGAAACTGCCCGGGTGGTCGGTGGAGGACGGGAAGCTGACCCGCACCTACCGCCTCCGGAAGCATCTGCCCGCCGCCGCGATGGCCGTCCATGTGGCCGCGATCCAGGAGGAGCTGAACCACCACTCGGACCTGACCCTCGGGTACAACACCCTCACCCTCGCAGTGCACACCCACAGCGCCGGCGGCGCCCTCACCCACCTGGACTTCGACCTCGCCACCCGCGTAGAGGCCGTCGCGGGCGCCCACGACGCCCAGTGACCCCGCCGCCCGGCCCGGCCCGGTCGGCCGCCCGTGCCGGGCACCGGGCGGTACCGCACCGGCGCCCGCCGCCGCCCGCCCGTGCCGGGCCGTGACCGACGAGCCCGGCACCCGGCGGGGAGGTCAGCGCCAGGGGATGTTGCGCCAGGGGCTGCCCTCGTTCTCCGTGAGCAGCCGGTGCGCGGTCAGCATGTCCTGGTAGTACGGGCCGTACTCCTCGTCGTCGAAACGCAGCACCCGGCCCAGCACGTAACCCGCCGAGAACTCCTCCCACGAGAGGTAGGCCGATCTGCACAGCGCACCCGCGTGCACGATCGCCTGCTCCGCCTCGTGCGGGGAGCAGAACCGCGCCGACAGGCCCCACCGTGCCAGGCACACCGCCCGCCCGTAGTCGTACCCGGCGGCCGACTTCACCCACCCGTCCTCCGGCAGCAGCCCGTCGGCGCGGAACCTCGCCTCGTACCGCATGACCCGGCGGACCACCTCCTCCATCTCCATGACCACCGGGGACGGCGCGCCCCGGTCCTGGAGCGTCCCGGCCGCCGTCTCCCGCCACAGGTCGGGGTGCGGCAACTCGCCCCGCGCGCGCCGCAGTTCCTCGCGCACCCACAGCGCGTACTCGTACTGTGCCGGGCTGTTGGCGAAGTCCAGCAGCGCGGCGAGCTGCTTCTGCCAGCTGTCGTGGTCGCCGAGGCCCCAGTCACGCAGCATCAGACGGCGTTCGTCGCGGTAGCCGTGGTAGACGGTGCCGACCTCGTTCCACGGCACACCGTCGCGCACGGCGAGATGCGCCCCGCAGGCCAGGCCGTAGGCGAGCGGGCCGAGCAGCGGCCCGGTGCGCAGGGCGAGCAGCCGGTGCCGGGTGGAGAGCTCGTTCTCCGCGTAGCGGCGGCGCCACACCGCACGGTGCTGCGGGGAGGCGGCCAGGTGCACGGCGGCGGGCGTGCCCCCGTTGACGGCCAGCCACTGTGCCGGGTCCGTCCACGGGAACTGGGCGACCCAGTCGAGCGTGACCTCGTGGAAGACCCAGCCCGGCTGCCAGGGCGGCAGCATGCCCCGGGTCAGCACGGGCCGGCACAGCCGTCCGCTGGCGGTGTCGGTGACGGAGTACCAGGAGACCGTGTCCGGTTCCGCCTCCACCTCGTGCCGGTACTGCCCGATGTAGAGGTCCTCCGCCGCAAGCACCCGCAGCTGCGCCTCCGTGTCACCGCGCAGTCCGGCCTCGTACAGCTGCCGCTCCACCTCCGTCGGCGGCACCCAGTACCCGTGCCCGTGCCCCTGCCCTCGCCCGTGCGCGGGCCCGGAGGAGGGTCCGGTCCCGAACCCGTCCGCGAATCCGTTCATGACCACACGACCACGCCGATCACGACCACGCCGATCACGACCACGGCAGGTTCCGGTACGGGCTCGCCGGGTCCTGGGCCAGCACGCGGTGCTGCGCCACCGACTCCTGGTACTTCAGCTCCGCGTCGTCCGCGTCGTCGTAGGCAATGACGCGGGCCAGCGCGTACGCGGCCGAGAACGCCTCCCAGGACGGGTACGTCTCCCGGCACAGCCCGCCCACCCTGACCACGGCCTGCTCGGCGGCATACGGATCGGACAGCCGCGAGCCGAGGCCCAGCCGTACGAAGGCGACGGCCCGGCCGTAGTCGAAGGCCGCGAGCGAGTCGACGTGCTGCCCGGGGCCCAGGACCCCGTCCGAACGCAGCCGCTCCTCACAGCGCGCGGTCAGCTCCACCGCCTCCCGGGCCCGGGCCGACGTGTCGTCGCCGGCCTTGCGCAGGGCGAGGGCCTGGGTGACGGTGTCCAGCCACTCCTCGCGGGACGGTACCCGGCCCAGCCGCTGTGCGAGCCCGGAGCGGGCGCGCAGCGCGAACTCCTGGTGGCGGTCGACGAACCGTGCCTCGAAGAGGTCGGTCAGCTTGTCGTGGTACTGGGCGCGGTTGGTGACGTGCCAGGTGCCGCGCAGCTGGGAGACGTCGCCGGCGTAGTCGAAGTACGTCGTGCCGAGCTGGTTCCACGGCACCCCGTTGTGCACCGACAGGTGCGCGCCGCACGCCAGTCCGTGGGCGAGCGCCCCGTGCAGCGGCCCGCCCAGGTGTGTGATCAGCACTCCCCGCCGCGGGCCTCCGGTCTCCGCGCCGATCTCCTGCCATGCCTCCCGGTAGACCGGCTTGGCCTCCAGGCTGGTCGCGCACGGCGTGCCCGGGTTGACCGACAGCCGCCACTTGTCGTTCGGCCACGACTCGGCCAGCTCGGTCAGCGTGACGTACCTGTGGACCCACTCCGGGTGCCAGGGAGGCAGCATGCCGGGAGTGAACACATGGATGGCGGGCTTGCCGCTCAACGGGTCCTTCCCGGGCACGAGCGGGGCCGTGAAACCCGGAGTGTCCGCGTGCAGGCGGGCGATCGGCAGATACAGGCGGGTCCGGGAGAGCACGGTGAGCTCCGTCTCCCAGTCGTCGCGCATCCTCGCCTCGTACAGCAGCCGTTCGGTCTCCGTGGGCGGCACCCAGCCCGTCGCACCCGTCATCACGGTGTTGATCCTATGGACAGTCCGGGAACTGTTCATGACCTGGTCACCGCATGTGCGGATCACCACACGGCGGCCGGCCGCACGGGGCTCCGGCCTCCAAGACCTCCGCCCGCAGGCGGAGTTCGTCCCGCGCACCGTTGTCGCGGCAAGCCGGACCGAGTACGGTTACCCGACGTGAACACCGGACCGGCGATACGCCACACACGGATTGGCCACCCGGTGGACGGCTGATCGCACAACGGGTGCGGACCAGGCACCCCCTCGGTTCGGCACGCGGACCTCCCAGTGCTCGTGCACCACGACGAGTCCGCCTTCGTGCCGAACCACAGTGAGGTCAGCCGAATGACAGCCACGTTCAACCACACCATCATCGCCGCCAAGGACCGCGACGAGTCGGCCCGCTTCTTCCGGGAGTTGCTGGAAGTGCCGGGAGCGCCGTCCTGGGGCCCCTTCACCAACATCCAGCTCACCGACGGCGTACTGCTCCAGTTCGCCGAGCCTCCGGTGGAGATCCAGATGCAGCATTACGCGTTCCTGGTCGACGACGACCTGTTCGACCGGGCGTACCAGCGGCTGTGCGATCGCGGCATCGAGCACTGGGCCGATCCGCAGATGCGACGCGCGGGTGAGATCAACAACGGGCACGGCGGCCGGGGCGTGTACTTCAAGGACCCCGCAGGCCACGCGATCGAGCTGATCACCCGGCCGTACCTGTAGGCGTACCTGCTGCCGGAGCAGAGCCCGGCCGGGCACCGTTTCAGGGGCCCGGCCGGGCTGCGCTCCGGGAGCACGGCGGTCCCGCCGTGCTCCCGGCCGTAACGCCGGTCCCGCCGTGCGCCGGGCGGCCCGGGATGTCAGTCCCAGGCACCCGCGGCCGCCGCCTCGCGCGCGAAGTCCGCGAAGTCCCGCTGCGCGCGCCCCAGCAGCCGCCGCACCTCGCCCGACTCCGCCTCCGACAGGTGCGCGTTGCGTCCGTCGAGCAGGCCCGTGAAGACCTCGACGAGCAGGTCCGCCTCCCCGGCGGGCACCCCGAACTCCTCCAGCGCGGCGCCGTAGTCCTTCGCCGGCACCGGCACATACCGCACCTCGCGTCCCGTGGCCGCCGAGATCTCGGCCATCGCCTCGCCCCAGGTGAGCAGCCGCGGCCCCGTCACCTCGTGGATCCGGCCCGCGTGTCCGCCCTCCGTCAGCGCCGCGGCCAGGACCTCCGCGAGGTCGCCCGCGTCCACGAACGGCTCCGCAACCCCGCCCGCCGGGAACACCAGTTCCCCGGCCCGCACGGAGTCCGCGAGCGGCCCCTCGCTGAAGTTCTGCATGAACCAGCTACCCCGCACGATCGTCCACTCTGCGCCCGACTCGCGGATCGCCCGCTCGGCGGGCAGCGCCTGCTCCTCGCCGCGCGCCGACAGCAGAACGAGCCGGCGCACTCCGCTCTCCACGGCCAGGGCGGCGAAGTCCCGAAGTGCCGGCGCGGCCGCCGGGTCGCCGATGTCCGAGTGGTAGGTGAGGTACACCGCGTCGGCGCCGCGCAGCGCCTCCGCCCAGGTCGAGGATTCGTTCCAGTCGAACGCGGGCCGCCCGGAACGTGATCCGACCCGGGCCGTCGCGCCCCGCGCGGTGAGCCGGGCCGCGACCCTGCGGCCGATCCTGCCTGTGCCGCCCGTCACCAGTACCCTCTGCCGCGGCTCCCGCGCCGCGGCGGTGCCGTTGTCCGTTATCCGTGTCATGACTTCCAGTGAAGCGGCCGGAGTTGATACGGCCCATGGTCGATGGGCTCGCACGCATACGTGAGCGTCTACGCTCGTTCCATGGACGCTCTCTCCGGCTTCCTCGACGGCCCGCGTGCCCGCGGCGCGCATCTGCTGCGGGTGAGCATGGATCCACCCTGGTCGGTGCGGATCGAGGACGAGGCGCCGCTCAGTGTGATGTGCGTGGCGCGCGGTGAGGCCCGCGTCGTGACCGGCGCCGGGTCCGGAACGGGTGCCGGCACCGGAACAGTTGCGGGGTCCGGGACGGGTGCCGGGTCCGGAACGGTTGCGGGGAGGGCGGCGGGCGGCCGGATGGTCACGCTGGGCCCCGGTGACCTGGCGGTCGCCCGCGGCCCGGACCCGTACACCGTGGCCGACGACCCCGCCACACCAGACCAGGCCGTGATCCTTCCCGGCGAACGCTGCGTCACACCCGACGGCACGGACCTGTCGGAGGCGATGTCGCTCGGCGTACGGACCTGGGGCAACGCCGCCGAGGGTGCCTCGGTGATGCTGGTCGGCACCTATCAGATGCGCGGCGAGATCAGCCGCCGCCTCCTCGACGCGCTGCCGCCCCTCCTCGTCCTCACCGCGCGGGAGTGGAACAGCGGTATGACGTCCATGCTCGCCGAGGAGATCGTCCGGGACGAGCCGGGGCAGGAAGCGGTGCTGGACCGGCTTCTGGACCTGGTGCTGATCTCCGCGCTGCGGCTGTGGTTCTCCCGGCCGGAGGCGCACGCCCCCGGCTGGTTCCGCGCGCTCGCCGACCCGGTGGTCGGCCAGGCGGTCCGGCTGCTCCAGAACAACCCGGCGCATCCGTGGACGGTCGCACGACTCGCCGCCGGGACAGGGGTTTCGAGGGCCGCGCTCGCCCGCAGGTTCACCGCGCTGGTCGGCGAGCCGCCGATGGCGTACCTCACCGGATGGCGGCTCGCCCTGGCCGCCGACCTGCTGCGCGAACCGGACGCGACGCTGGGCGCGGTGGCCAGGAAGGTCGGCTACGGCAGTCCGTTCGCGCTGAGCGCCGCCTTCAAACGGGAATACGGCGTCAGCCCGCAGGAACACCGCTCGGCATCGCCGACGCGGTGAGTCGAGTGGTAGGACGCGGCGCGACGTACTTACGGGCACGGGCAGCGCGCTCAGAGAAAGGACCGGGTACATGACCGGACTCACCAAGGCGTTCCGTGTGGAAGTGAACATCGACGCGTCCGCCGACACCGTGTGGCGGGCGCTCACCGTGCCGGGCCGGATCCAGGAGTGGTTCGGCTGGGAGTACGAGGGCCTGACCGAGGAGGTCGCCTATCTCTTCGCCGACCATGCCGATCCGCAGCCTCCCGACCGGGTCGGGCTGCCGGGCGGGCAGGAGATCTGCCTGATCGGCGCGCGTGGGCACACGACGGTGCGGGTCACCACCACCGACATCCTCCCGGACGCGGATACGGGGACGGGGACGGACACGGGTACGGGGCCGGTGACGGGGACGGAAACTCGGGACAAGGGCAAGGACCGCTTCGACGAGGTCGAGGAGGGCTGGCGGGTCTTCCTTCAGCAGCTCAGGTTCCTGCTGGAACGCCACCCGGAGGCCGGGCGGCGGCGCACACTCCGGCTCACCGGGCGTGCGACGGGCTCCGGCCTCCTCGCCGCGCTGGAACCCGCCGAGGCCAAGGAGGTCTGGCACGAGAGCCGCTTCGCCCACCTCGTCGTGGACCGCGAGGATCACCTGCTGGCCGCGCTGGCCGAACGACCCCTCACCGAGGTGGGATTGGGGCCGGTGAGCCTGACCGTCACCGCGTACGGACTGGACGCGGAGGGATTCGCGGAGCTGCGTCGGCGGTGGACGACCCGCTGGGAGGACGCCGTCGACGAACCGGGGCCCGCGATCCCCGGCTAGGGCCCCTGCCCGGCATCCGTGCCGCAGGCGCACGCACCCGGTGGTGTGCGCCTGCCGCGCGTCCGGCGCCGGGGCGACTGGCACGCGTGGGCGCCGGGCGGTGCGGGCAGCGCGAAGCCGCCGCCCGTTGGGGGCCGGGCGGCGGCTTCCTTCGACGGTCATGCAGTCAGCGAGCGTGCCTGAACGCTCACCGCGTCACTACTGCTGCGTGACCGGGGCCTGTCCTTCCTCCTCGATGCCCTCTTCAGCACCGGCGCCCGCGTCTCCGGCGCCCGCGTCTCCGGCGCCCGCGCCTGCGTCGCCCGCACCCGCGTCTCCGGCGCCCGCGCCGCCGGCTCCGATCGTCGCTCCGACGGCCTCCAGAGCCGTGGTGACCGGCTGGAAGAAGGTCTCGCCGCCCTGGGTGCAGTCACCGCTGCCGCCCGAGGTCAGGCCGACCGCGGCGTCGCCGGAGAACATCGGACCGCCGCTGTCGCCCGGCTCGGCGCAGACGTTGGTCTGGATCAGCCCGTTGACGATGTCACCGTTGCCGTAGTTCACGGTGGCGTTGAGGCCGGTGACCTCACCGTCGCTCAGCCCCGTCGTGCTGCCGCTGCGCTGCACCTGCATGCCCACCGCGGCCTCGACGGCCTGGGTGATCTCCTGCGTGGTGCCGTCCTTGAGATCGACCGTGCTCGGCGGCTGGGTGGCGGGGTCGTCGTACAGGACCAGCGCGAAGTCGGAGACGGGGAAGACGGATTCGGCGGTGGTGCCGAGAGCCTGCGCGCCCGCCTGGTCGGAGGTCCACTGCTCGGCGATGTTCCCGCAGTGACCGGCCGTCAGGAAGCCCGGGGCGCCGGCGACATCGACGTTGAAGCCGAGGGAGCAGCGGGAACCACCGCCGAAGATGGCGTCACCACCGTCGGTGGCACCCTCCGCGGCCGCCCCGCCGGCGTCGCCGCCCGCGTCCTGGCCGCCCTGCCCCTGGTCCCCTTCCTGGCCCTGGTCTCCCACCTGGCCCTCGTCGTCGACACCGGCGCCGTCGCCCGCTCCGGCACCGTCACCGGCTCCGGCGCCGTCGTCCACGCCCTGGCCGCCGTCCTGGGCACCCGCGCCGTTGTCGTCCTGCGCGTTGCCGAGCGTGGAGGGGTCGTCGAACTTCCGGAACTCCCCGGAGGTCTGCCTCACGGTCACCATGCCGTCGCCGAGGGCTTCCGTGGCCCGCGTCAGCGTCTGCATCTTCTCGCCGGTGACGGTGCGGTCGGCGAGCACGACGACCTTGTTGGTCTTCGGGTCGATGGACCAGGCGGTGCCCGGCACCGAGGCGGTGTCGCTCAACGTGGCCGTGGCGGACTTGAGTTCCGCCATGCTGTTCTCGACGATCCGGGCCACTGCGCCCTTCGCCGCGGCCTCCTTGGCCGCGTCCTCGTCGACCACGTTGAAGACCAGCTGGTCCTTCCCGCCGTCGTAGAACCATCCGGCGGCGTCCGCGCCGAGGTCGGAGGCGAGGGTGGAGCCGAGCCGCGCGGCCGTCTCCTGGGAGAAGGTTCTGGGGGCGGGCGTGTCGTCGCTCGCGTTGGCGTTGGGCAGGATGATCGCGGCGGCCACGATCGCAGCCGCGCCCGCTCCGGCTATGACACCGGTCCGCTTGTTCACTCGTCGGTGGCTCATGCGCAGAAGTACGGAGCCGGGGCGTGTGCGCCTCAATGTGATTCGGAAATATTTATTCCGGATACGGGACGGGTGTGGCACGCGTAAAGTCGGTCGGCTGCCCTCGGCCGCGTGCCGGTGAGTGTCCGTCAGGAGACGTCGCCGCCCGCCGAGTCGGCGGACGGCTACGCCGTGTCCGGGGCCCGCCACGGGCCATGAGGCCCGTGCCGTGTTCGTGCCGGTGCGCGTGCTCGGCCGCGTACGTCCGCTCAGGTGAAGGCGACCGGGTCCGGGCCCAGGCGCTTGCCCTCGTCGAGGGCGGCGAAGACCGCGAGGTCCTCGTCGTCCAGCTCGAAGCCGAACACGTCGATGTTCTCCTGGATCCGCGAGGGCGTCACGGACTTGGGGATGACCACGTTGCCGAGCTGCAGATGCCAGCGCAGCACCACCTGGGCCGGGGTCCTGCCGTGCTTCCTGGCGACCGCGACGACCGCCGGCACCTCCAGCAGGCCCCTGCCCGAGCCGAGCGGCGACCAGGCCTCGGTGACGATGCCGTGCGCCGCGTGGTAGGCGCGGGCCTCGCCCTGCGCGAACTGCGGGTGCAGCTCGATCTGGTTGAGCGCGGGGACGACCGAGGTCTCGCCGAGCAGCCGCTCGAGATGCTCGGGAGTGAAGTTGGAGACGCCGATCGCCTTGGCGCGCCCGTCGGCGTAGATCTTCTCCAGGGCCTTGTACGTGTCGACATACTTGTCGCGGGCGGGCTGCGGCCAGTGGATCAGGTACAGATCCACATAGTCCAGGCCCAGTTTGTCCAGGGACGTGTCGAAGGCGCGCAGTGTCGAGTCGTATCCCTGGTCCGAGTTCCACAGCTTCGTGGTCACGAACAGTTCCTCGCGGGCGATGCCGGAGGCCGCCAGCGCGCGGCCCGTGCCCTCCTCGTTCCCGTAGATGGCTGCCGTGTCGATGCTGCGGTACCCGGCCTCCAGAGCCGTGGTGACCGCCGAGTCGGCCTCGGCGTCCGGCACCTGCCAGACCCCGAAGCCGAGCTGCGGCATCTCCACGCCGTTGTTGAGGGTGATGTTGGGGACCTTGCTCACGAGCGGTCGTTTCCTTACGTCGTCGGTTTCTGCTCTCACGACGAACGGCCGGGGTTCCCCGGCCATTCCCGGGAACCGTTCCCCGGCGGTCCCCGGTCGAAGACCCCGGGCGCCCCACAGGCCCCGGACGGCTCCCCGGACACTGCGGGCACCAGCACTCCGGGCACCGCGGAGCCCTCCTCGCGTGGCAGGCACTCCGCACACTGGCGAGCACCCCCGGCGCCGCGGACTCGGCGGGACCCTCAGGCCTTGGGAGCGGCTTTGTACAACGCCTCGATCTCGGCCGCGTACGCCTTCTCGATCGCCTTGCGCTTGAGCTTCAGCGAGGGGGTGAGCAGCCCCAGTTCCTCCTTGAACGGCGCGCCCAGGATCCGGAAGGTGCGGATGGACTCGGCCTGCGAGACGAGGGTGTTCGCGGCCACCACCGCGCGGCGGATCTCCCGCTCCAGGTCCGGGTCCCTCACCAGCTCGGCGGGGGCCGGCACGTCCTTGCCGCGCATCCGGAGCCAGTGGTCGACGGCCTCCTCGTCCAGGGTCACCAGCGCCGCGACGTACGGCCGGTCGTTCCCGACCACGATGCACTGGCTCACCAGCGGGTGCGAGCGCACCCGGTCCTCCAGCGTGCCGGGAGAGACCGTCTTGCCGCCGGAGGTCTTGATGATCTCCTTCTTGCGGCCGGTCAGGGTCAGGTAGCCGTCCTCGTCCAGGGCGCCGAGGTCGCCGGTCGCGAACCAGCCGTCGTTCAGCACGGCGTCGGTGGCCTTGGGATTGTTGAGATACCCGGAGAAGACGTTGGGGCCGCGCAGCCACACCTCGCCGTCCTCCGCGATGTGCACGGTCACCCCTGGGATGGGCCGGCCCACCGTGCCGTACCGGGTCCGCTCGGGAGGGTTCGCGGTCGCGGCCGAGGTGGTCTCCGTGAGCCCGTACCCCTCGTACACGACGACGCCCGCACCCGCGAAGAACAGCCCGAGCCTGCGGTCCATCGCCGAGCCGCCCGACATGGCGTGCCGCACCCGGCCGCCCATCGCCTCCCGCAGCTTGCCGTACACCAGCTTGTCGTAGAGCTGGTGCTGCATCCTCAGCCCGGCGCCGGGCCCCGGCCCGGTGCCGAACGCCTTCGCCTCCAGAGCCTCCGCATAGCGCACGGCCACGTCCACGGCCTTGTCGAAGGGGCCGTCCCTGCCCTCCGCCTCCGCCCTGCGGCGGGCCGCGCCGAAGATCTTCTCGAAGATGTACGGGACGGCGAGGATGAAGGTGGGGCGGAACGCGACGAGGTCGGGCAGCAGCGCGGCCGCGGTGAGGTTCGGCTGGTGGCCCAGCTTCACCCCGGTGCGGACGGCCGCGACCTGCACCATCCGGCCGAGGACATGGGCGAGCGGCAGGAACAGCAGGGTGGAGGCCTCGTCACCGGGCCGGGAGCGGAAGACGGATTCCCAGCCGGTGACCAGGGTGTCCGACTCGTACATGAAGTTCGCGTGGGTGAGGACACAGCCCTTGGGCCGGCCCGTGGTTCCCGAGGTGTAGATCACCGTCGCCGGTGTGTCCGGCGTAAGTGCCAGCCGGTGCCGGCCCACCACCTCGTCGTCGAGGTGCTCCCCGGCCGCCGTCAGTTCGGCGACAGCGCCCGCGTCCAGCTGCCACAGCCGCTTCAGGTGCGGCAGCCGGTCGATCACCGAGCCCACGGTCATCGCGTGGTCCTCGTGCTCGACCACGCACGCCGTGACCTCGGCGTCGTACAGCATCCACAGCACCTGGTCGGCGGAGGACGTGGGATAGACCGGCACCGCCTGCGCGCCCACCGTCCACAGCGCGAAGTCGAAGAGCGTCCACTCGTACCGTGTCCGCGACATGATCGCGACCCGGTCGCCGAACCGCACTCCCTGCGCCAGCAGGCCCTTCGCGAGCGCCAGAACCTCGTCGCGGAACCGCTCGGCCGTGACGTCCGTCCACCGCCCGTCGGCCTTCCGGCCGAGCACCACCCGGTTCGGTTCCTTCTGAGCACGCTCGAAGACGGCATCGGCCAGGCCTCCGACCTGTGGCGCCGTCGCCAGGGGTGGAACGGTGATCTCGCGCAATGGACTGTGCTCCTCGGGCAGCGGAACCAGTTACATGGTGCCCGTCGGGGAGCCTTCCTGACTCCAGAGTCAGCAAGCTGGGAGCGAATCTCCACCGAATCTGTCCTCGGCAGTCACGGGTGGACCACGGACGGTGTTCACCCCCCCGGCGGGGCGGTGGTGCCCGGTCCGGTCCGGCCCCGGCCCCCGGTCCCGGTCTTGCTTCCCTGCTCCCGTTCCTGTTCCTGCGCGGCGGCCGGGACGCTCGGGCCGAGGCGCGCTTCCGGACCCGGCCGGGGAGCGAGCACTGCGGACGGGGCACCATGGACGGGGGCACGTCACCTGCCCCGCAGACCCGCCGCCGGGCAATGGCGCTCTCGGTGAGGACAGATTCCGTACGACCCGAGCGCTGTGGAGAACATGAGCCGCCCCAAGCTGCCGTCCTGGCTGCCGATCGATCCGTACATCCTGGCGCTCGCCGCGACGGTCGCACTCGCCGCGCTGCTGCCCGCCAGGGGCGTCGCCGCGGACTTCGCGGGCGGAGCCTCCACCGGCGCCGTCGCGCTGCTCTTCTTCCTCTACGGGGCGCGCCTGTCCACTCGCGAGGCACTGGAAGGACTCGGCCACTGGCGGCTCCACCTGACGGTGCTGGCCTTCACCTTCGCCGTCTTCCCGCTGTTCGGGCTGGCGGCGCGGGGCCTCGTGCCGCACATCCTCACCCCCGAGCTGCACAACGGGCTGCTCTTCCTCTGCCTGGTGCCCTCCACCATCCAGTCGTCCATCGCCCTCACCTCGATCGCCCGCGGCAACGTGCCCGCCTCGATCTGCGCCGGCTCCTTCTCGTCCCTCGCCGGGATCGTTCTGACCCCGCTGCTCGCCGCCCTGCTGATCGGCGGCGCGGCGGGCGGCCTCGACGCGGGCTCGCTGCTCGACATCGTGCTCCAGCTGCTGGTGCCCTTCCTCGCCGGGCAGCTGCTGCGGCGCTGGATCGGCGGCCTCCTCACCCGCCACAGGACGATCCTCGGACTCGTCGACCGGGGCTCCATCCTGCTCGTCGTCTACACGGCGTTCAGCCGGGGCGTCGTCGCGGGCGTCTGGGACGAGGTCTCCCCGGGCAGGCTCGCCGCGCTGCTCGGCGTCGAGGGTGTGCTGCTCGCCGCCGTACTCGCCCTCACCTGGTACGGGCCGAAGCGGCTGGGCTTCGGCAGGGCGGACCGGGTGGCCATCCAGTTCGCCGGGTCCACGAAGAGCCTCGCGGCCGGGCTGCCCATGGCGAGCGTGCTGTTCGGGGCCGAGGCGAGCCTCGCGGTGCTGCCGCTGATGCTCTTCCACCAGATGCAGCTGATGGTCGCCGCCGTGATCGCCAGGCGCCGCTCCCGCGACCCGCTGCCGGACGGGCCGGTCACCCCGGCGGGCCCAGCTCCAGCAGCAGGAACCTTGGCCGGTACAGGGCGACATTCCGGCTGACGTTCGCCGTCGTGTTCGCCGCCGACGCGTCCAGCCAGTTCACGTCGTAGCTCAGCAGCAGCCGGCCGTCCCGGGTGGCGACGTCCGGATGCGCCTGCGGGTTGTACAGGGCCGCGCCGCGCTGCGGGGAGGAGTCCCGGGGAAGCGGCGGCTCGGTCTCCCTGCCGGGCCCGTGCCAGGGGCCCTGCGGGCCGCACGCCCAGTACGAGGTGACGCGGGACAGCCCGTCGGTCCCCGTGGCGGCGGTCACCAGCAGCCAGCCGCCGTCCTGCCGCACCACGGTGAAGGCGCTGCCCACGCCCCGCCGCCCGGCGGCGGCGAGCACGGGCCGCGCCGCCCCCGCCTCCGGGCTCCAGCCGGCACCGTCCCAGAAATCCCATGTCTCCGGCTCGTCCAGCCGCCCGGCCGGCGCGCGGGCCAGCAGAGCGTCCGAGGCCCCGCCGCCCGGCAGCGCTCCCTTGCCGTCGTTGCCGCCGAAGACGTACGTCCACTCCCCGTCCCGTACCGCCGTCGTCCCGAACAGCACCCGGCGCGCCGGGTCGGCCACCGCCGTCTGGTCGGAGATCCGGGTGATGCCCTCCAGCCGCAGACCGGGCAGGGACAGGGTGGCCACCTCGGTGGCGACGGGGACGCCGTAGATCCAGGGCGCCTGCCCCGTGGCCCGGACCCACAGCAGTACCCGCACCACCTCGTCCGAGGAGCCGGGAGACCGCGGCTCGACGGTCGCTGCGACCGGCCAGCGCCACTGCTGGGGCGCGGGGTCGGGGAACAGCGGCGCGGGGAGTGTCTCCCGCAGCTCGCCGCCGGCCGACATGACGACGGCGGAGTTCCTGGTCCACGGCGCACCGGGGTCCCGCCAGGAATGGTTCTGGCCCGCCGGGTTGGGCGGGGCGTCGACCCGGCCGAGGAACGTGTCGGAGAACAGCCAGAGCGTACGGCCGTCGGGCAGCCGCACCGAGTGAGTTCCGTCGCCGCCCGTCCAGTCGTCCGTACGGGACGGGTCGTCGCCGTACCGCGCGAACGCCGTCGTCGTCCCCTCGTCCGCGGTCCACGCGGTGATCCGCAGCGCCCGGCAGCCGCCGGTGTCCTCGTCCCCGCCCGGCAGGGCGAGGAGCGCGGCGGCACAGCCGAGGACGAGGAGCAGAGCGGCCGCCGCCCTGCCGCGGCGCGGTACGCGCCCTGCGGGCCGCACGGTCCGGGGTGCGGGCGTCTGCTGGTTTTTCCGGGGAAAGCGCAGCATCCGCCGGACGCTATCCCGCACGGGGCGCGAGGTCCATGGGGCCTCGCCCCCGCGCTGCCCCGCGCTGCCCCGCGCTGCCCCGCGCTGCCC
>NZ_JAAAXQ010000016.1 GCF_009916105.1 Streptomyces sp. GC420
GGACCGGGCCGTACCGGTACGCCGCGCCCGGCCGGCGGGCGGAGACCGGGGCCGCCGCGGGTCCCGGGCACGAGTCGGGGCAGGGCCCAGGGTCGGATTCCGGGCAGAATTCGGGGCGGGAGCCGGGGCGTGCCCGTCCCGACCAGGCGTACGGGCGCGGCCCCTACAGTCCCTCGCCGCAGTACCGGCCCGCGTCCGGGGAGACCAACCCCTACCTGAGGCCACCGGAGCCGCCCGTGTACGGTGCCCCCACGGTCCCGGGGAGGCCCGTCACTCCCCCGCCGCGGCGCGGCCGGCGGCCAGGGCCGCCTCCGCCCCCGGAGCCTCCGCCGCCGCGGCCGCCCGATCCGCCGCAGGGCCGCCACCGGGGTCCGTAACAGCGGGTGTCCGCGCAGTGACCTGCGGTTGTCGGTTCGGCGACGATTGCCCGCCGGGACAGCACCGGTGGGCGGTTTGTCGGCGGAGCCCGATAACGTGGATTCATCATGAACGCACCGCAGACCACTCCAGAAGCCCCGCGCAGCGAGGACGAGCCGACGCTGCTCGTCAAGATCTTCGGCAAGGACCGGCCGGGGATCACCGCCGGTCTGTTCGACACCCTCGCCGCCTACGCGGTGGAGGTCATAGACATCGAGCAGGTCGTGACACGGGGCCGTATCACCCTGTGCGCGCTCGTCACCCCGCCGACGGTGAGCAGTGAGGGCGATCTGCGGGCCACGGTGCACAGCTGGGCCGAGTCGATGCGGCTGCAGGCCGAGATCATCAGCGGCCGGGGCGACAACCGGCCGCGCAGGCTGGGGCGTTCGCATGTGACTCTGCTCGGTCATCCGCTGACCGCCGAGTCGACCGCCGCCATCGCGGCCTGCATCACCGGCACCGGCGGCAATATCGACCGTATCTTCCGGCTCGCCAAGTACCCGGTGACAGCGGTCGAGTTCGCTGTCTCGGGCACGCAGACCGGGGCACTGCGGACCGCGCTGGCGCCCGAGGCGGCGAGGCTGGGTGTCGATGTCGCCGTGGTCTCCGCGGGACTGCACCGGCGGGCGCAGCGGCTCGTCGTCATGGACGTGGACTCGACGCTGATCCAGGACGAGGTCATCGAGCTCTTCGCCGCGCACGCGGGCTGCGAGGAGGAGGTGGCCGAGGTGACGGCGCGGGCTATGCGCGGCGAGCTGGACTTCGAGCAGTCGCTGCACGCGCGGGTGGCACTGCTCGAGGGGCTCGATGCCTCGGTGGTGGAGAAGGTCCGCGCCGAGGTGCGGCTGACCCCGGGCGCCAGGACCCTGATCCGTACGCTGAAGCGGCTGGGCTACCAAGTGGGTGTCGTCTCGGGCGGGTTCACCCAGGTCACGGACGATCTGCGGGAACGTCTCGGGCTGGACTTCGCCTCCGCCAACACCCTGGAGATCGTGGACGGCAAGCTGACCGGTCGTGTCACCGGTGACATCGTCGACCGGGCGGGCAAGGCGCGGCTGCTGCGCCGGTTCGCCGCGGAGGCGGGCGTCCCGCTGGAGCAGACCGTCGCCATCGGCGACGGGGCCAACGACCTCGACATGCTCAACGCGGCGGGGCTGGGTGTCGCGTTCAACGCCAAGCCGGTGGTGCGCGAGGCCGCGCACACGGCCGTCAACTTCCCCTTCCTGGACACGGTTCTCTATCTGCTGGGCATCACCCGCGAAGAGGTCGAGGCCGCCGACAGCCAGGGCGTCTAGCCCGCCCCCGGCCCGCGTCCGGGGGACGGCGGGGGGCTGCCACGGGCCCGAAGGCCCGTGACACGGGGACACAGGTCGTGAGGACGGGATCGGCCCGCTGCCGGTGCGGTCCGGCGGCGTCACGGAGTCACGGAGCGAAGAGACCCGGGGCCGTGACGACACGCGGGGTGAGGGAGTGAGGACGCGCGGCTCCGCGGCGTGGGCGCGAACGGCGAGGTGCTCAGTCGTGCGGCGCCCAGTAGTCCAGCAGGGTGCCCACGCCGTGTTCCACGGACTTCCAGGGGCCGTTGAAGCCGACCACGGCGAAGGCCGAGGTCGGGAACCCGCCCCTGCTCATACGGGCCAGGGCGTCGGGCTCACCGTCGTCGGCCAGGGCATCGGCGAGGGCGTGCATGCCCGGGTTGTGACCGATGAGGATGAGGTCGTCCACGTCCTCCGGTGTCTCGTTGAGCAGCGCGAGGAGGTCTCCCAGCGATGCCTCGTACAGCCGCTCCTCGTACACCGTCCTCGGCCGGTGCGGCATCTCGTGCACAGCGAGCTTCCAGGTCTCGCGGGTCCTGACGGCGGTGGAGCAGAGGGCGAGGTCGGGGACGATCCCGGAGTCTGCGAGCTTCCGGCCGGCGACCGGGGCGTCCTTGCGGCCGCGGTCGGCAAGTGGTCGCTCGTGGTCGGACACCTGTGCCCATTCGGCCTTGGCATGCCGGAGTAGGACGATCCTGCGGGTCATGGAGGATCCGGAGGCTTGCCCCCGGGAAGACACAGCGGCGCTCATGCTCCCCAGCTTCGCACGAAAGCAGCCACGAGGCGCAGGGGGTTGGCGACTGCTTGCCGAGGAGGGTGAACGAGGCCGAATCGGCTCGATCGTGTGATGGCCGGCTCGCAGGCTTGCGGCGTTCCGGGCCGACCGGGGCAGCGTGAGCGTGCGATCCGGGACGCCGGGTGCGGTGTCCGGGGGCGCCCACGGCGATAGCCGGAGGGGGTGACCCGCCGTTCGACCGAGGCGGCGGACTCACGGCGTCGTGAGGATCAGAACCTGGTGGATCTGCTGGACGACATCGCCGAGACGCCCTTCTCCGCCCGCCGCCCGCGCACCGGTGGAGCCGGCCAGCAGCGTCAGCAGAGCGGCGAAGGCGATCGCGGGCAGCACCAGGGCCCACCAGGGCAGCCGGGCCCCGACGCCGCGGGCCGCACCGGACTCGGACCGGGTGCAAGTGGGGACCGGCATGGCCACCGCCTCCGTGGGCTTCGGACAGGGGCTCTCCCTGTCCGCTTCGAATCTACGGAGGACGAGCGCCCCTTCCCATCCGGTGATCCACCCACTTCACCCTGACACTGGCCCCCTAGGGGATGGTGGGGAAAACCCCCGTTCCCGCGGGCGGGACACCGGTCGTGGACACGGCCGCGGCTGCGGCGGCTGCGGTTGGATTGCCGCGGCGTGCGGCCGCGGCGGCGAGGGCTGCGGTTGCTAGGGAGCGAAGATGCTCGCGACGATGCCGATGACCACCGTGATGGCGATCATGGCGCCGAAGACGAGCAGCAGCTTCTTCTGGCCGTTCTGGGGATTCGGATCGAGCACTGGCATGGCGCCAGTGTCCCACTCAGCTCCCGTCCTCCACGAACCGGTCCCTCCCCGCCAGCGTTCCCGCCACGATCTGCGGGACCAGCAGCGCGGTCATCAGCCCGAGCGGTACTCCCCAGCCGCCGCTGTGCTGGTAGAGGACGCCGACGAGCAGGGGGACCGGAACGGCGATCAGGTACCCGGCGCTCTGGACGAACGCGGACAGGCCCGTGACGCCCGCCGCACTCCTCGCGCGCATGCCGATCAGGGTGAGGGCGAGCGGGAACGAGCAGTTGGTGAGGCCGAGGAGGATCGCCCAGAGCCAGGCGCCGCCGGCCGGGGCGAAGTGCAGGCCCGCGTACCCGGCCAGTCCGCAGGCGCCGAGTGCGGCGGCGAGGACTCCCTGGCTGCGCATCCGGGCCGCGACGCTCGGCAGCACGAAGGACAGCGGAACGCCGAAGCCCATGGTGAGGGCGACCAGCACGCCCGCGGTCGAGCCGGGGACACCCGCGTCGCGGAAGATCTGCGGCATCCAGCCCATGGCGACGTACGCCCCGCCGGCCTGGAGGCCGAAGAACACGGCGAGCGCCCACGCGGTGCGGCTGCGGGTGACGCGTACCGGCCGGGCGGATGCGGCCGGTACGCCGGCCGGCCCCGCGGCCGGCTCCGGCGCGGCCCGGTCGCGCAGGTGCGGCAGCCAGAGCAGTACGGCGATCACGGCGGGCACCGCCCAGACGGCGAGCCCGGTGCGCCAGTCGCCGCCCAGGACCCCGGTCACCGGCACGGTGACGGCGGCGGCGAGGGCGGCCCCCAGCCCGAGCGCCATGGAGTACAGGCCGGTCATCGGGCCCACCCGGCGCGGGAAGTAGCGCTTGACGAGGACCGGCATCAGCACATTGCTGAGCGCTATGCCGGCCAGGGCGAGCACGCCGGCGGCGAGGAAGCCGGCGGTGGTGCCGAGGAAGGGCCGCACGGCCGTGCCCGCCGCGATCGCGGCCATGCCCGCGCAGACGACGGCGGCGGGCCCGAAGCGCCGGGCCAGCCGCGGCGCGGCCACCCCGAACAGGGCGAAGCACAGGGTCGGTACGGAGGCGAGCAGCCCGGCGACGGTGCCGCTCATGCCGAGTCCGTCGCGGGCCTCGTCCAGCAGCGCGCCGAGGCTGGTGATGGCCGGCCTGAGGTTGACGGCGGCGAGGACCAGTCCGGCGGGTAGCAGCAGCGTGGCGAGCCCGGCCGGGTCGCGGGCCGGTCCGGGACCATCGGGCCGCCCCGGCACACCGGGAAGGGAAACGGGAACGGGAACCGGTCCGGGCGAGGTGGCGGCGGCCGTGCGGCGCTCGGGGCAGTGCACGGGCGCCGGCTGCCCCGACGGCGGTGCGAGGTCCGGCCCCTGGGTGTGTTCGGCGCGTGGGGACTGCTCGGCGTCGGGCATGCACCCATCATAGAATCATAGGATGAATTACCGTCCAGGGTTCCGTGGCACCGGCCGGCGTCCACTGGTGCCGCGTCGGTCGGGGTTTGCCCGCTGAGGAGCGGCGTCCGGTGCTCGGGGCAGGGGGAGCATCGCAAGGCGGCCGGAAGCCCTCGTAGTGGGCCTGCTCGGGCTTTCGGCCAACGCAGCGTGGGGGTACCTCCCGCGCCCGGAGGGCTGCGGGGGAGTGCCGTGCAGGGCGTCGCGACGGGGCGAACCCTGGCTGACTCGGCACTAGCCTCTGGCTGCCGCCACGGCGGCCCGAGGACCACGAAGGACACGAGGAACACGAGGAGTCCCATGCCGCTGTCCTCCCCCCGCCGTTCCGCGCTCGCCGATCAGGTGATCGCCGCCCTGCGCAACCAGATCACCTCGGGCGAGTGGCCCGTGGGCTCCCGCATTCCCACGGAGCCGGAGCTCGTCGAGCAGCTCGGCGTGGCGCGCAACACGGTGCGGGAGGCGGTGCGCGCGCTGGCGCACAACGGGCTGCTGGACATCCGCCAGGGGTCCGGCACCTATGTCGCGGCGACGAGCGAGCTGGCGGGGGTCATGCAGCGGCGGTTCGCCGGCGCCGACCCCCGGCACGTCGCGGAGCTGCGCTCGGCCCTGGAGGCATCGTCGGCGCGGCTGGCCGCCGAGCGGCGTACGGAGAAGGACCTGGCCCAGCTGGAGGCCCTGCTCAGGCACCGTGAGGAGGCCTGGGAGTCGGGCGACCGCGAGGCCTTCGTGGCCGCCGACTCCGCCTTCCACATGGCGGTCGTGACGGCCTCCCACAACGACGTGATGACGACGCTCTACGCGGATCTGGGCGATGTGCTGCGGGACTGGCTCCGCGAGGACGTGGACCGGGACATGCGGCCCGAGCGGCTGATGGACCACGGGCGCCTGGTCGCGGCGATCCGGGCCGGTGACGCGCGTGCGGCCGGGGCCGGGGCCGCGCGCTACGCGTTCGGATCGTCGGGTTCCTGCGCCCCCGCGCCCGGGGCCTCCGCACCGGACGGCGCGTGACCCGCGGCCGCGTCGCACCGGACCGGCGCGCCTGCGTCAGCCGCGCCACCGTCAGCTGCGCTCGTGGCTGACCCAGACCGCCCGGACCTCCTTCCAGCAGCGGCCCGTCAGCTTCACCGTCCGCGCGGGCCGTGCCATGAGGGGCGCGCTGTCCGCGTCGACGTCCCACCAGCGGTCGCACTCGATGTGCAGCCGCACCCGGTCGGTCGCCGGGTACGGGTTGAAGCAGTGCGCCGTGACGTGGGAGCCGTGGATGCTCGTACGGCACTCCGCACCGAAGGGATCTCTGGTCTGCACGGGGTGCCGCTCGCCGACCACGCCGGGCACGCCGGGCACGGTCGGCGCCGCCAGCGCCGGGACGGCCGCCGAGGGCAGGGCCGCGAGCAGGAACACCCCCGCCAGGGCCTGGGCCACACCACGCGAGCCACGGAACATGACTTCAGCGTGCCTGCGACGCGCCGGTCCCGCGCGGCACGGGACCCGAACGGGCGACGCCCCCGGTCCCTGTGGAGCAAGGGGACCGGAGGCGTCGTCGTACGGCCGGCGGGGGCGAACCCCGGAAGGTCAGGCGCCGATGGCGTGCAGACCGCCGTCCACGTGGACGATCTCGCCCGTCGTCTTCGGGAACCAGTCCGACAGCAGGGCGCAGACGCCGCGCGCGGCCGGCTCCGGGTCGGACAGCTCCCACTTCAGCGGGGAGCGGTCGTCCCAGACCGTCGCCAGGTCCTCGAAGCCGGGGATGGACTTGGCGGCCATGGAGCCGATCGGTCCCGCCGAGACGAGGTTGCAGCGGATGTTCTTCGGACCGAGGTCACGGGCCAGGTAGCGGCTGGTGGACTCCAGGGCCGCCTTGGCGACACCCATCCAGTCGTACTTCGGCCAGGCCACCTGCGCGTCGAAGTCCATGCCCACGACCGACCCACCGCGCTTCTCCAGCAGCGGCAGCAGGGCCATGGTCAGCGACTTCAGCGAGTACGCGGAGACCTCGACGGCCGTCGCGACCGAGGCCCACTCGGTGTTGAGGAAGTTGCCGCCGAGCGCGTCCTGCGGCGCGAAGCCGATGGAGTGGACCACACCGTCGAGGTTGGCGTCCTCGCCGAAGTGCTCGGCCACCTTGGCGGCGAGGGAGTCGAGCTGCTCCTTGTTCTGCACGTCCAGCTCGATGACGGGAGCGGGCTTGGGCAGCCGCTTCGCGATGCGCTCGACGAGCGAGACCCGGCCGAAGCCGGTCAGTACGACGTCCGCGCCCTCTTCCTGGGCGAGTCTGGCGACGTGGAAGGCGATGGACGCCTGGGTGATGACACCCGTCACCAGGATGCGCTTGCCTGCGAGAAGTCCACTCATGGCGATCAGTGACCCATGCCCAATCCGCCGTCGACAGGGATGACGGCTCCGGTGATGTACGAGGCGTCGTCGGAGGCGAGGAAGCGCACCGCCGCGGCAATCTCCTCCGGCCGCGCGTAGCGGCCCAGCGGGACCTGCGCGACGATGCCGGCGCGCTGCTCCTCGGTGAGCACCTTGGTCATGTCGGTGTCGACGAAACCGGGCGCGACGACGTTGAACGTGATGTTGCGGGAGCCCAGCTCGCGTGCGAGCGAGCGGGCGAAGCCGACCAGGCCGGCCTTGGAGGCGGCGTAGTTCGCCTGGCCCGCCGAGCCGAGCAGCCCCACGACGGAGGAGATGAGCACGACCCGGCCCTTCCTGGCCCGGAGCATGCCGCGGTTGGCGCGCTTGACGACGCGGAAGGTTCCGGTGAGGTTGGTGTCGACGACCGTGCTGAAGTCCTCTTCGGACATCCGCATCAGCAACTGGTCCTTGGTGACACCGGCGTTGGCGACGAGGACCTCGACGGGACCGTGTGTCTCCTCGATCTCCTTGTAGGCCTGCTCCACCTGTTCGGGGTCCGTGATGTCGCACTTGACCGCCAGGAAGCCCTCCGGGGGCTCGCCGGAGCGGTATGTGATCGCGACGTTGTCGCCCGCCTCCGCGAAGACGCGGGCAATGGCGAGGCCGATGCCCCGGTTTCCTCCGGTGACGAGAACCGAGCGGCTCAACGGATCACCCTTTCGATAGCGGTCTGGTACTGCGAAAACCTATCGGTCCCCGGACCGATCCGGGCAATCGGCCACCCACAGCACCTGCGCGCCGCGTCTGTCGGGTCCCTACAGAAGGCCGGGTCGCTCGATCAGGAGTGCGCAGGACTCCCGCTTCCCTTCTTGTGCTCTCGCCCCGAAGCGTCCTGCACTCCGGCCCAAACCGCGCCCGCGCGGGGCCGCGCAGGGGCCGTGCCGGGAGGACGGCCCCTGCACCGGTCCACCGGGGCACTCACGGCGGAGCGATGATGTCCAGACGCGGGAAGTACGTGCGGTAGCGCGCCGCGTCCCGGGTGAGCAGCCGGTGCCCGGCGACGGCGGCATGGGCACCGATGTAGAAGTCGGGCAGCGGCGAGCGCTTCTGCCCGCCGTTCGCCCGGTACCGCTTGAACGCCTTGCCCGCCAGGAAGCCGGCCGACCAGGGCAGGGGGTGCCGCTCGTAGTCGTCTCCGAGCATCTCGTCCAGGGCCTCGACCGTGTCGAAACCCACGGAGATCTCCGCGTAGATCAGGGGACTGACCACCAGGACGCCCTCGTCCCTCGCCCGGGCAATCCTGTCGGCAGACCATTCACTCCACGTGGGGTCGCCGGTCACCACGTCGAGGATGACGCGGGAATCGACGAGCACCGAGGCGGGCGACTGCGCCGCGCCGACCAGGCGCGGCCGGGAACGCTCAGTCGCCACGCAGCAACTCCATGATCTCGTCGGTGGACATACCGTCCACGTCCTTGCTCACGCGACTGCTCCGCATCCGGCGGACGAGCCGCTGTCCGGGTGTCTCAGCCCCTTCGACGCGGACGATCCGCAGGACTCCGTCATCCTCTATGACGTCGACCTCGTCGCCCTCGTGAAGGTTGTACTTGGCTCGCAGAGCGGCGGGGATGGTGACCTGCCCCTTGCTGTTGAGGAGCATCTCGACCTCCAGTCCGGCAGGGTATCGCGTGGTAGACGTACCACGTAATACTACCTCGGTCTCCGAGGCGCCTCGTGTCATGCCGTCCCGGAATCACTGCCTCCCGCGATGAGCAGGCGGTAGCCGTAGTCCATGGACTCCCTGGTCAGCAGGTCGGCGTGGCGGCGCTGCCAGGCTCCGGACGCCAGGTCCGCGTGCAGTTTCGCGATCGCCGGTTCGACTACGGACGCCGGAAGCTGGGCGAACGTGGAACTCGCCTGACGGATGACGGGGTCCAGGTAGAACTCCGGGCGTCGCCAGTAAACCGTCGGCGAAGTCGTGCGCGACGGGGAAGGGCAGCACGGTGTGCGCGCCCAGGGCTTCCACCACGGTGGACAGGGGCGTGAAGCGGGCATGTTCGAGCTGCCGGATCTCAGGAAGGTACTCCTCGATCAGCCACAGCTCCGGCAGATGCCGGGGATCCCAGGTGAACACGACCTGCCTGCGGGAGACACGCCGCAGTTCCCCGAGCCCTCGGTGAAGATCGGGCCAATGGTGCACGGTCATCACCGCCATCGCCGCGTCGAACTCGCCGTCCCCGAAGGGCAGGTTCTCCGCACCGGCCGGCACCTTCCGTCGACCGGGGTGCTGGTCCAGCATGGCCTGTGACGGGTCGACCGCGGTGCTGGTCCAGCATGGCCTGTGACGGGTCGACCGCGGTGACGTCTGCGTCGGCCGGCTCGTAGGACCCCGTGCCCGCACCGACGTTGACGACCGTGCGGGGCGCCGACCAGGGCCTCGCGTATGACAGCGGCCAGGCGCGGGTCGGGCCGGCGGACATGTCGGTAGCCGATGCCGATGCGGTCGTACGTCGCCGTCGCCGGGGCTCCCCCGGAAGCAGAAGCGTTCATACGCCGGATCCCACCAAGGCCGATCATCGACCCGGCAAGAGACCCGGCAGTCCTGCACCTGCCGCCTCATCGGCGGCCGCCTCGCCTGCAGCAGCGCGCTCACGGAGGTCCGACGGGTGCGCCGCGGTGTTCAGGACAGCGCGAGAGGCGTCGTCGGCTCCACAGAACCGGAGGCGACCACCAGCAGCAGGTCCCCCACGGTGGCGTTGCCGCTCAGTCCGAGCCGGGACAGCGGAACGGTGCCCGGCAGGGCCCGGGAGGCCACACCCAGCAGATGCAGGACGGTGTCGTCGCCCCGTACGGCGAGCAGGGCCGAGGCGTCGTCGGGTGCGATCTGTTCGAGAACGGCACTCAGCCGGTCCTGGACGACAGCGCACACCACGGACAGCCTGTCGGGCTCGCTGCGGGGCAGTGCCGCCACCGTGCGCATGACCTCGGACCGCCGTAGCGCGTCCTGGAGAACCTGCATCACCGCCGTGCGCTCGCCCTGCCATTCGTCCTGCGCGCAGAGAATTCTGACCATGGGCAGCCCGTCGTCCAGAGCATGCTGCCACTGGGGCAGCATGAGGTCGATCAGCAGTGCTTCCTCCCTGAGTGGCGCGGCCGAGCCGTCCCCGGCGCCGATCCCTTGAAGCCACTGGTTCACCTCGGCCCACCGCCACACGAGGGACCGGCCCACGGCTCCCTCGGGTTCGGGGAACGGCCGGTCGGCGTGACGCGCGCCATCCGCCCACTGCAGGACGTTCTGCCGGCTGCGGCCGGTCCGCTCGGCAATGTCGGCCACCCCCACCAACTCGGGGTCGAGCCGGACGATCCGCAGTCCCGGCAGTGCCCGGCGCAGCCGGGCGACGAGGCGGTGAGCAGCCTCGACAGCGTTCGCCCCGGTTCCTGCCACGTCCAGCAGGTGGCGGTTGCGGTGCCGGGTCAGCAACCCGTCGAACTCGTCGAAGACCACCCCGACGGCGATGTCGTCATCGACGTCGATTCCCTCCACGACAAACAGAAACTCGTACTCCATGGCCCCTCACTCCCCCGGGTCGCAGGCACCCTCCGAACCCCTGCGTCAGAGCCCGCCTCCCCTGTCAGCAGGGTTACCCAGCGGACCCCCGTTGTCAAACGACAACACTCCTTACGGGACACGCCTCGGATCGCCTTCCGGCAACGGACAGAGCGTGGCCCTGCCCGCGATCCTCCGGGCCGCGCGGTCGGCGTTCTGCGGAGTCCCCGGCACGGGAATCGTCAGGCACCGCCCTTCACAGGGGCAGTACAGTCGCCCCCAGTGGCCCTCCTTGCGGAGCGCCCACCCCTGGGCCAGCAGTCTGTCGAGGATCAGCCGGACCTCCTTCTTCGGGTGATCCGCGGCGGACAACTCACGCCCGACCATGCATGCCCTCCCCAACGGCCGTTCTGACACGAGAAGTTGACCGTCAGCCTCCCGTGCCGCACGACACTACCCCTGAAGTACGACATTCGACGAAACCGCACGTCAACATGGCAACCGGGATCAGTTCGGCCATACCGGCCCGCCTGGAGGTCCATCCGTACACACGCCCCACGCCCGGGGTGTCCCGGGATCACGGCACAGCCGGCGGTCAGCGGGCGAGGTGGCAGCGGATCTGCTTGCCGATGGCCGACCTGCGGATCTGCCAGCCGGGAGCGAGCAGGTCCAGCAGAGCCAGCCCCCACCCGGACTCCGCTTCCGCACTGTCCGGCGCGACGGCGCGGCGCCGGGGCAGCAGCACCGGGTCCGGGTCGTGGACGTTCACGGCGACCCCGAAGGCCGTGGCGTACACCTCCACGACCAGCGGCACGTGATCCCCCAGCGCACGGACCGAGTTGCCCGCCAGCTCCGAGACCACGAGCTGCGCACTCTCGGCGGCGTCCGCATCCACGTCGTACTCCGCGAGTACCTCGGCAGTCAGCGCGCGTACCGAACGGAAGGAGCGCACGGAGGCACTGAGGTGCGCGGCGAAGCCCTGGTTGCGGCGGCGGACCGCCAATGCCCACATCCGGCCGGCCGAGGTGTCACCTCTCCTGAAGGTGTACGGCATCGACGATCCCGAGGTGATCTCCGCTCTGGAAGGACTGGCCAAGGACGCCCGCAAACAGGGGTGGTGGCAGACCTACAGCGACATCGTCTCGCCGGCTTACGCGGACTACATCTCGCTGGAGTCCGATGCCGAGAGTGTCCGCGAGTTCGCCCCGCTCCTGGTGCCCGGCCTGCTGCAGACTGCCGCGTACGCGCGCGAGACCATCGCCGCCAACGCCATCACCCGTACACCCGCGGAGGTAGCCGCGCTCACAGAGGTCCGTCGGGCCCGCCAGGCTGTCCTGACCACCCCCGAACGGCCCCTCAAGCTGTGGGCCGTCGTTCACGAGGCCGTGCTGCATCAGCGCTTTGCCGTTCGTCCGGAAACCATGCGCGACCAGCTCCAACGCCTGCTCGACGTATCCCATTTGCCGAACGTGACCATTCAGGTCATGCCTCTCGACGCCACCCCTCACCCCGGAAGTGTTGGCGGTTTCAGCCTCGTTGGCTTCCCTGGCCCCATGCCGGACGTCGTCCTGCTGGAGAATCTCATCGGATCGTCCTACGTTGAGGGAGTCGACGACGTGCGAACCCTCGCCGATGCCTTCGAACGCATCGTGGCCGCCGCCAATGTCGACCGACGATTCGTTGGCCCTGATCGCCCGCATGGAAGAGAGACAACTCCGGTGAACGACGAGCGCACGGCCGAGCTGTACGCCTACGACCTGTCGGCTGCCGTCTGGCGCAGGGCGTCCGCCAGCGGCGGAGAAGGCAACTGCGTCGAGGTGGCCGACCTCCCCGGGGGCGGCAGGGCCGTGCGGGACTCGAAGCGGCCCGAGGCCGAGCCCCTGCGGTACACGGCGTCCGAGTGGGCGGCGTTCCGGCAGGGCGTGATCTCCGGGGAACTCTGACCCGGTCAGTGTGCTCGTGGCCGCCCGCCGGACGTCCGGGGGCGGCCACAGGCATGTGCGCGCACATCGGGCGGGGGCGGAATGCGATGGCGGCCGGAAAATCGGCACCGCATGATTCACTTCGGACGAGTACACCTCGGTCGGTGAGAAGGGGAGGCCGCTCGTGGCCCATGAGGTCGATCAGTCATTCCTGGTACTGCCCATGAGGGCGTTGGCCGACGCGGCGCTGGCCCGGGCGCGGGCACTGGGCGCCGAGCACGCGGACTTCCGCTTCGAGCGGGTGCGCAGCGCGGCCTGGCGGCTGCGCGACGGCAGACCCTCCGGTTCGCACGACACCACCGACCTCGGCTACGCGGTGCGCGTCGTGCACGGCGGCGCCTGGGGTTTCGCTTCCGGGGTGGACCTGACCATGGACGCCGCCGCCAGGGTGGCGGGGCAGGCGGTGGCGATGGCGAAGCTGTCGGCGCGGGTGATCGCGGCGGCGGGCTCCGACGAGAGGGTGGAGCTCGCGGACGAGCCGGTGCACTCGGAGAAGGTGTGGGTGTCCTCGTACGAGATCAATCCCTTCGACGTGCCCGACGAGGAGAAGACGGGGCTGCTGGCCGAGTGGAGCGGGCGGCTGCTCGCGGCGGACGGGGTGGCGCACGTGGACGCCTCGCTGCTGACCGTCCAGGAGAACAAGTTCTACGCGGACACGGCCGGAACGGTCACCACCCAGCAGCGGGTGCGGCTGCATCCCTCCCTGACCGCGGTCGCCGTGGACGAGAAGACCGGCGAGTTCGACTCGATGCGGACGATCGCGCCTCCGGTGGGCCGCGGCTGGGAGTACCTGACGGGCGGCCGCGCGGCCGGCTGGGACTGGGACGCGGAACTGGCCCGGATCCCCGGGCTGCTGGCGGAGAAGATGGCGGCGCCGAGCGTCGAGCCCGGCTCGTACGACCTGGTCGTCGATCCGTCCAACCTGTGGCTGACCATCCACGAGTCGATCGGCCACGCCACGGAGCTCGACCGCGCCCTGGGCTACGAGGCGGCGTACGCGGGAACGTCGTTCGCCACCTTCGACCGGCTGGGCAAGCTGAAGTACGGCTCCGAGATCATGAACGTCACCGGTGACCGTACGGCCGAGCACGGGCTCGCCACCGTCGGCTACGACGACGAGGGCGTCGAGGCGCAGTCCTGGGACCTGGTCAAGGACGGCACGCTGGTGGGCTACCAGCTGGACCGGCGGATCGCGCGGCTGACGGGACTCGGCCGGTCCAACGGCTGCGCGTTCGCCGACTCCCCCGGTCATGTGCCGGTGCAGCGGATGGCGAACGTGTCGCTCCTGCCCGCGCCCGAAGGACCGTCCACGGACGAGCTGATCGCGGGCGTGGAGCACGGCATCTATGTGATCGGCGACCGGTCCTGGTCGATCGACATGCAGCGCTACAACTTCCAGTTCACCGGGCAGCGGTTCTTCCGGATCGAGAACGGGCGGCTCGCGGGTCAGCTGAAGGACGTGGCGTACCAGGCGACGACGACGGACTTCTGGGGCTCGATGGCGGCGGTCGGCGGCCCCCAGACGTATGTCCTCGGCGGCGCCTTCAACTGCGGAAAGGCCCAGCCCGGCCAGATCGCGGCGGTCTCCCACGGCTGCCCCTCCGCCCTCTTCCAGGGCGTCAGCATCTTGAACACCACGCAGGAGGCGGGGCGATGACAGTCACGAACAAGCCGCACGAGATCGTCGAGCGGGCTCTCGAGCTGTCCACGGCCGACGGGTGCGTCGTCATCGCGGACGAGCACTCGACCGCGAACCTGCGGTGGGCGGGCAACGCGCTGACGACGAACGGGGTGACCCGCGGCAGGACCCTGACGGTGATCGCGACTGTGGACGGTGCCGAGGGCACCGCCTCCGGCGTGGTGTCCCGCTCGGCGGTGACCGCGGACGACCTGGAGCCGCTGGTGCGGGCCGCCGAGGCGGCCGCGCGCGGCGCCGGCCCCGCCGAGGACGCGCAGCCGCTCGTCACGGGGGTGCCCGCCTCGCCCGCCTTCACGGACGGGCCGGCGGAGACCTCGTCCGCCGTGTTCGCGGACTTCGCCCCGGCGCTCGGCGAGTCGTTCGCGCGGGCGCGGGCCGGCGGGCGTGAGCTGTACGGCTTCGCCAACCACGAGCTGGTGACCAGCTATCTCGGTACGTCGACGGGGCTGCGGCTGCGGCACGACCAGCCCACCGGCACGCTGGAGCTGAACGCCAAGTCCCCGGACCGCACCCGCTCGGCGTGGGCGGGCCGCTCCACGCGGGACTTCAAGGACGTGGACCCGGCGGAGCTGGACGCCGAGCTGGCGGTCAGGCTCGGCTGGGCGGAGCGGCGTGTCGAACTGCCGGCGGGCCGGTACGAGACCCTGCTGCCGCCGAGCGCGGTGGCGGACCTGATGGTGTACCAGATGTGGTCGTCGACCGCCCGGGACGCGGCGGAGGGCCGGACGGTCTTCAGCAGGCCCGGGGGCGGCACGCGGATCGGCGAGAAGCTGGCGGAACTGCCGCTGACGCTGCGCAGCGACCCGAACGAGCCGGGGCTGGAGTCGGCCCCCTTCGTGCTCACCCACTCCTCCGGCGACGACGCCTCCGTCTTCGACAACGGGCTGCCGCTGGCGCCGACGGAGTGGATCGGCCGGGGCGAGCTGACGCGGCTGCTGACCACGCGGCACAGTGCGGCCCTGACCGGGCTGCCCGTGGCGCCTGGCATCGGCAACCTGATCATGGACGGCGGCGACGACCGTTCGCTCCGGGAGATGATCGCGGACACGGAGCGCGGCCTGCTGCTGACCTGTCTGTGGTACATCCGCGAGGTCGATCCGTCGACGCTGCTGCTCACCGGTCTGACCAGGGACGGCGTGTATCTCGTCGAGGGCGGTGAGGTGGTCGGCGAGGTGAACAACTTCCGGTTCAACGAGTCGCCCGTCGACCTGCTCTCCCGGGCGAGTGAGGCGGGGCGTACGGAGAAGGCCCTGCCGCGCGAGTGGAGCGACTGGTTCACGCGGGCGGCGATGCCCGCGCTGCGGGTGCCCGATTTCAATATGAGCTCAGTCAGCCAGGGCGTATAACCTCGTACGCGGGCCGCTCATGTGCGGCCGTCGGCCGCCGTGTGCGGCCCGCGGAAACGATCAAGGAGCTATGAGACCGTGACGGACATCGTCGACGAGCTGAAGTGGCGTGGGCTGATCGCCCTCTCCACGGACGAGGACGCATTGCGCAAGGCGTTCGCGGACGGTCCTGTCACGTTCTATTGCGGCTTCGACCCGACCGCGCCCAGCCTTCACCTCGGCAATCTGGTGCAGATCCTCACCATGCGGCGGATCCAGCAGGCGGGCAACCGCCCGCTGGGTCTGGTCGGCGGCGCCACCGGCCTGATCGGCGACCCGAAGCCGACCGCCGAGCGGACGCTCAACGACCCGGAGGTGGTGGCCGGCTGGGTGGAGCGGCTGCGCGGGCAGGTCGAGCGGTTCCTGGACTTCGAGGGGCCCGACGCGGCGACGATGGTCAACAACCTGGACTGGACGTCCGGGCTGTCGGCGATCGGGTTCCTGCGGGACGTCGGCAAGCACTTCCGGGTCAACAAGATGATCGCCAAGGAGGCCGTCGCGCGGCGGCTCAACTCCGACGCCGGAATCAGCTACACCGAGTTCAGCTACCAGATCCTGCAGGGCATGGACTTCCTGGAGCTGTACCGGCGGTACGGCTGCACGCTGCAGACCGGCGGCAGCGACCAGTGGGGCAACCTCACGGCGGGAGCCGACCTGATCCACAAGGTCGAGCCGCACGCCGCGGTGCACGCCCTGGCCACTCCGCTGATCACCAAGGCGGACGGTACGAAGTTCGGCAAGACGGAGAGCGGCACGGTCTGGCTCGACCCCGAGCTGACGACGCCCTACGCCTTCTACCAGTTCTGGCTGAACGCCGACGACCGGGACGTCCCGGCCTTCCTGCGGATCTTCTCCTTCAAGTCGCGCGAGGAGATCGAGGAGCTGGAGCGGCAGACCGCGGAGCGGCCGCAGGCGCGGGCGGCGCAGCGTGCGCTGGCCGAGGAGCTGACGACGCTGGTGCACGGCGCCGGTCAGTGCGCGGCGGTCGTCGCGGCGTCCCGGGCGCTGTTCGGGCAGGGGGAGCTCGGCGAGCTGGACGAGGCGACGCTGGGTGCGGCGCTGTCGGAGCTGCCGCGGGCCGAGGTCGGTGCGCTGGGGCCGGTGACGGACCTGTTCGCCGAGGTCGGTCTGGCACCGAGCAAGTCGGCGGCCCGCCGGACGGTGAAGGAGGGCGGGGCGTACGTGAACAACGTCAAGGTGACCGCCGAGGACGCCGTCGCCACGGCGGAGGAACTGCTGCACGGCCGCTGGCTGGTGCTGCGGCGCGGCAAGAAGAACCTGGCGGCCGTCGAGGTCGTCCAGGGCTGAGCAAGCGGTGGCGGCGCCGCGGCCGGGAGGGTTCCGGCCGCGGCGCCGTCGTGTGTCACGGCGGTTCAGACCCGTTCGCGGCCCCTGCCCCGGCCCCGCATGGAGACCCACACCCGGTCGCCCAGCGCGACGAGCACGATGGCCGCGGCGAGTTGGAAGATGTGCCTGCCCCAGTCGATGCCGCTGGTCTCCTCGATGCCCAGGGCGGCGGCGATGGCATTGCCCGCGACGGCGCCCAGGATGCCCAGGATCGTCGTCAGCCACAGCGGGATGGCCTGCTTGCCGGGGATGATCGCCTTCGCGATCAGACCGAGCACAAAGCCCACGATGATCGCCCACAACCAGCTCATGTCGTCTCCTCGCGCGGCGTCGTGTGCGCTGGTGCCAGTCTGTGTCCATAACGCCTACGTCGCACGTCGGGCGGCGGTGTACGCGATGCGACGTGCCCGGTACGTAGCGGATCGGGGTGCCCCGGTCTCGTCGGCGGCGCAGCCTGGGCGTACCGTGAAAAGGTCCAGGACCGGGGGTGGGCCGGTGTTTCAGTGAGGTGGTGGAACGTGATGCGGAAGCAGGGCAAGGCACAGGTCTTCCGGATCACGGGGGCTCGGCAGGGGCTCGCCGAGGATGTGCGCAGACGGCAGCGTCGCTATGTGATCTCGATGTCGGTCCGGACGGTGTCGGTCGTGCTGGCGGCGGTGCTGTGGGGCGTCGAACGCCATGTGGCGATCGTGGCGCTGGTGCTGGGCGCGGTCCTTCCCTACGTCGCCGTGGTGATCGCCAACGGGGGACGGGAGAACGCGCCCTCGCTGCCCTCCACGTTCGTGTCCGTGCCGACGCCGCCCGTGATCGAACCGCCCTCCGCGGCCGCGCACGACGGGCCTGCGGAATCCGCGGCGGAATCCGGACCGCGGGAGCGGGCGCAGGATCGGGAGCGGGAGCACCGCTGACCGGGGCCGCTCGGGGCCGGCCGTCGAAGCTCAGGAAAAGCTCAGATCAATCATGTGGTTCCGGTGCACCGCGCAGGGTCGCGCGTGACATACTTCCTACGCGCTCCGCATCCCCCGTCGGAGCGACGGACCGACGCCGGGCAGCTCCCCCCGTGGCTGCTCGGCGTCGCCGTGCGAGGGGTGCCGCCGGTGCCTGCCGGGCGGGCGGGTTAGGGTCGGGGCGTGATTGTGCCGCTCGACTCCCCGACCTCGCCGATCTGTTCCGCGAAGGGCTGCCGCGCCGCCGCCGTGCACGTGCTGGCGTGGAACAACCCGAAACTGCACACGCCGGAGCGCCGCAAGACCTGGCTGGCCTGCGAGGAGCACCGCGAGCACCTGTCGCAGTTCCTGGCCGTACGGGGCTTCCTGAAGGACGTCGTGCCGCTGAGCGAGTGGGAGCGGCGGGAGCGGCAGGACGGCCCGGAGGGCTGACAGCGTCGTGGAGGGCGCCGCGCGGGCTCTTGTTCCCGGGGCGGTGGGCCCGAGGGCGAGAGTCTCGGGATACCGGGCTCGTAGGGCGCACGCGGGGCCCGGAGGGGCCGGGGCGGCGCAGTCAGCCGCCGATCGCGGACATCGGACGCTCGGGCTGCGCGAAGCCGGGGTCGTCGAGCCCGGAGCCGGCCTTCTTGCCCCACATCGCCAGCCGCCAGATCCGGGCGATCTCCTCGTCCGGGGCGCCGGAGCGCAGAGCGGCGCGGAGGTCGGTCTCCTCGGTGGCGAACAGGCAGGTGCGGATCTGCCCGTCGGCGGTCAGCCGGGTGCGGTCGCAGGCGCGGCAGAACGGCCGGGTGACGGAGGCGATGACGCCCACGCGGTGCGGTCCGCCGTCCACGATCCAGCGCTCGGCTGGGGCCGAGCCGCGCTTCTCCTCGCCCTCGGGGGTCAGCTCGAAGCGGGTGCGCAGGGAGACCAGGATGTCGCCGGCGGTGATCATGCCGTCGCGCTTCCAGCCGTGCTGGGCGTCGAGGGGCATCTGCTCGATGAACCGGATCTCGTAGTCGTTCTCGACGGCCCAGGCGAGCAGGTCGGGGGCCTCGTCCTCGTTCAGCCCCGGCATCAGCACGGCGTTGACCTTGACCGGGCTGAGACCGGCGGCGCGGGCGGCCCGCAGGCCCTCGATGACGTCGTGGTGCCGGTCGCGGCGGGTGAGCCGCTTGAAGACGTCGGGGCGCAGGGTGTCGAGTGAGACGTTGACCCGGTCGAGGCCGGCGGCCTTGAGTGCGGGGGCGGTGCGCCGCAGGCCGATGCCGTTGGTGGTCAGGGACATCGTGGGCCGCGGCTCGAGGCCGGCGCACTGCTCCACGATCCCGACGAGACCCGGGCGCAGCAGCGGCTCGCCGCCCGTGAAGCGGACCTCGGTGATGCCCAGATCGGTGACGGCGATACGGATCAGCCGGACGATTTCCTCGTCCGTCAGGAGATCGGGCTTGGCCAGCCACTGCAGGCCTTCTTCCGGCATGCAGTACGTGCACCGCAGGTTGCACCGGTCGGTGAGTGAGACACGCAGGTCGGTGGCCACCCGGCCGAAGGTGTCGATGAGCACGCGGGGCCCCCTCGCCCGTCGGATCCATGTACGTGCTGTCGAGCCTACGGGATGGCACTGACACGGCGCGCAGGTCGTCGGCGGGGAGGAGGGCACGGAAAACGGCCCGGCCGCGCCGCAGAGCCCCTGTGGGGGCTCACGGCGCGGCCGGGCCGGGATGTGGACCGGAGCGCGTGACCTGGGGGTCAGTGCTGGACGGCCCCGGCCACTCCGGTGCCGGTGAGGGACTTGACCTCGAGTTCGGCGTACTTGGCGACGTCCGGCTCCTCCTTGCTGAACTTGGAGCCGAGGTAGCCGAGCAGGAAGCCGAGCGGGATGGAGATCAGGCCCGGGTTGCTCAGCGGGAACCAGTGGAAGTCGGCCTCGGGGAACATCGAGGTGGGAGCGCCGGAGACGACCGGCGAGAACAGCACCAGGCCCACGGAGACGCTCAGACCGCCGTAGATCGACCACAGCGCGCCCTGGGTGGTGAACCTCTTCCAGAAGAGGCTGTAGAGGATGGTCGGCAGGTTGGCCGACGCCGCGACGGCGAAGGCCAGGGCGACCAGGCCGGCCACGTTGAGGTTGCGGGCGAAGATGCCGAGGAAGATGGCGACCGCACCGATTCCGACGGTGGCCCAGCGGGCGGCGCGGACCTCCTCCTTCTCGGTGGCCTTCCCCTTGCGGATGACGTTCATGTAGATGTCGTGCGCGAAGGAGGAGGACGAGGCCAGGGTCAGACCGGCGACCACCGCGAGGATGGTGGCGAAGGCGACCGCGGAGATGATCGCGAGCAGCGCCGCGCCACCGGCGGAGTCGGCTCCGCCGCCGACCTCCTGGGCGAGCAGCGGTGCCGCGGTGTTGCCCGCCGCGTTCGAGGAGATGATCTCGTCCGGGGAGAGCAGTGCCGCCGCGCCGAAGCCGAGCGCGATGGTCATCAGGTAGAAGCCGCCGATGATGGCGATGGCCCAGTTCACCGAGCGGCGCGCGGCCTGCGCGGTGGGCACGGTGTAGAAGCGGATCAGGATGTGCGGCAGACCGGCGGTGCCCAGGACCAGGGCGATGCCGAGGGAGATGAAGTCGATCTTCGAGGTACCCGTGGCGCCGTACTTCAGACCGGGCTCCAGGAAGGCGGCTCCCTTGCCGCTGTTCTCGGCGGCCTGGCCGAGCAGGTCGGAGATGTTGAAGTTGAACTTCAGCAGCACCAGGAAGGTGATCAGCAGGGTGCCCGCGATGAGGAGCACGGCCTTGACCATCTGGACCCAGGTGGTGCCCTTCATGCCGCCGACGGAGACGTAGACGATCATGAGGATGCCGACTCCGGCGACCACGGCGATCTGGCCGGCGTCGCCGGTGATGCCGAGGAGCAGGGAGACCAGGACGCCCGCGCCCGCCATCTGCGCCAGCAGGTAGAAGATCGACACCACGATGGTGGAGGTGCCCGCGGCGGTGCGGATGGGCCGCTGGCGCATCCGGTACGCGAGGACGTCACCCATCGTGAACCGGCCGGAGTTCCGCAGCGGCTCGGCGACCAGCAGCAGCGCCACCAGCCAGGCCACGAGGAAGCCGATCGAGTACAGGAAGCCGTCGTAGCCGTAGAGGGCGATGGCGCCCGCGATGCCCAGGAAGGACGCGGCGGACATGTAGTCGCCGGAGATGGCGAGGCCGTTCTGGAAACCGGAGAAGGAGCCGCCGCCCGCGTAGAAGTCGGAGGCGTTCTTGGTCTGCTTGCCGGCCCAGATGGTGATGCCCAGGGTGGCGAGGACGAACGCCCCGAAGAGCGTCATGATCAGCGGACGGTGCTCGCTCGCACCGGCTGCCGCGAGGCTCGCGTCGGCGGCGAGCTGAAGGGTCTGGCTCACTTGCCGGCCTCCGGGTACTCAAGACGGTTCTTGATCGCCTCGGACTTGGGGTCGAGCTTCTTCGCGGCGTGGTCCGAGTACAGCCAGGCGATGAGGAAGGTGGTGGCGAACTGGGCGAGCCCGAAGACCATGGCGACGTTGATGTTGCCGAAGAGCTTGGTGCCCATGATGTCGCCGGCGTAGTTCGACATCAGCACGTAGAGCAGGTACCAGAGGCTGAAGGCGACCGTCAGGGGGAAGGCGAACGATCGGTACGTGCGGCGCAGATCCGCGAACTCCGGGCTCTGCTGTTCCTCCAAGAAGTCCTCGGGCGTGGGCTGCACGGGGCGGACGTCCGTCCTGGTGCCGGGCGGCGGCGATGAAGCGGTGGCCACGGACTCTCCTTGCGGGGTGCGAGGGGAAGATGACAGTTGACACAAGGCAAATGCTGTGCAGCAGCTGCCGGGGCGGAGGCGCCGCGTCCCGGCGGCCGTCCTCCTTCTGACAACGGCACGGCCCCCGGCGGGGAACGGTTCATCCCGGACCGGAAGTCGATTCGAGGACGACCGGGTGCGTTCGGATTCCGTCGCGGTGGAGCCGGACACACGGGGGCCGTGAAGCCGGACACGCATGGGCTGTGACGGACACCGCAGCTCAGGGCGGGTCTCCCGGCGGTTGCGGACGGGCGCCCGCGATGGACCCGCCTCTCCGGCGATGCGGCCTGCCTGCCGGTCCGCGGCCGCTTCACGACCGCTTCACGGCCGGTTCGCGACCGGTTCGTGGCCGCTTCGTGGCCGGTTCGTGGCCGCCCGAGTCGTCGGCGGTGCGGAAAACGGCTGTTCGGGGACCGCCCGCCGCCGCGGTACGGCACGGCCCTGGGCGAACCGGGTGTGGTCGCCGTCCACGCCCCGGCGGCCGGTGACCCGTCGCACCGCGGCCCCGGTGGCCGGAAACGGCCGCCTCCGGCGCGGCGAGCCCGTTCGAGAAACGCCGGTCTGACATCTCTTCAGCGGAGTGTTCGAAATTTGTTCCGGAACTCATTGAAGTGCCGGGATGATCAGCGATAGCTTCCTTCGTCATGTACCTGTCCGCGCGTAGACCGCGCGCGGGCGGATTCACTGACGATGTGGAGTACCCATGGCTCATCTCCGCTCCAGACACCGGCGCGCCGCCCTCGCGGTGCCGCTCGGTCTGGCGCTGACCGCGTCACTCGGGTTCCTGCCGAGTGCCGCGTCCGCCGCCACGCAGGACACCCCTGCCGCGGTGACCACGGACGGCCCCAACCTCAGCTACGTGGTGAACACCAAGGCCGACCGGCGCACCATCGCCTCGGTCAAGAAGTCCATAGCCAAGGCCGGCGGCACCGTCGTCACCACGCACGAGAAGATCGGCGTCATCGTCGTCCACTCGACGAACCCCGGCTTCGCGCAGCAGATCCGCCAGGTGAAGGGCGTGCAGACCGCGGGCGCGACCCGCACCGCCCCGCTCCAGGCCGCCGGCACGACGGAGGTCGGCACGCCCGACTACGTCTCGGCCGCCGAGGCCGCTGCCGCTGCCGAGGACGCCGCGGAGGGCGCCGAGCCGCTCGAGGCCGACCAGTGGGACCTGCGGGCGATCGGCGCCGACAAGGCCGCCGGGATCAACCCGGGCAGCAAGAAGGTCACCGTCGCCGTGATCGACACCGGCGTCGACGACACCCACCCGGACATCGCGCCCAACTTCTCCGCGAGCCAGTCCGCGAACTGCGTGGGCGGCGTCGCCGACACCAGCGAGGGCGCCTGGCGTCCGTACACGAGCGACGACTACCACGGCACGCATGTCGCGGGTGAGATCGCCGCCGCGCGCAACGGCGTCGGCGTGGCCGGTGTGGCGCCGGGCGTGCAGGTCGCCTCCATCAAGGTGAGCGAGCCGGACACCAGCCTCTTCTTCCCCGAGGCCGTCGTCTGCGCCTTCGTCTTCGCCGCCGACCACGGCATCGAGATCACCAACAACAGCTACTACATCGACCCGTGGCTGTACAACTGCCTGGACGACCCGGACCAGCGGGCCATCGTCGACGCGGTCAACCGGGCGTCGCTGTACGCCCAGAAGAAGGGCACGCTGCACCTGGCGTCGGCCGGCAACTCCAACGACGACCTGGCGTCCGACGCGATCGTGGACGACAGCAGCCCGGACGACACCACTCCGGTGGAGCGCACCATCGACCCGTCCAAGTGCTGGGACATCCCGACCCAGCTGCCGGGCGTCGTCACGGTCACCGCGACCGGTGTGCAGAACCTCAAGTCGTACTACTCCAGCTACGGCCTCGGTGTCGCCGACATCGCCGCGCCCGGCGGAGACAAGTACCAGATTCCGGACACCCCGTCGAAGAACGGGCGGATTCTGTCCACCATGCCGAACAACGGCTACGCGTACCTGCAGGGCACCTCGATGGCCAGCCCGCACGCCGCAGGTGTCGCCGCGCTGCTGAAGTCCGTCCACCCGAAGGCGAGCCCGCGCCAGCTGCAGGCCATGCTCAAGGCGCAGGCGGACAACCCGGGCTGCCCGACCGGTCTTTACGACCCCGACGGCAACGGTGTCGCCGACTCCACCTGTGAGGGCGGCGAGTCGTACAACGGCTTCTACGGCCACGGCATCGTCGACGCACTCGACGCCGTGACGGAGGACTGAGCCGACCGCTCAACCGCTGTGACCACGCCGGGCCGGGGACTTCCCCGGCCCGGCGCCTGGCGTTCACGCCCCGGCACGCAGCCGCAGCCGCACCGGTACGGCACCGCCCAGGTACCGGGCAGCCGCACCCGCACAACCGGTTCCGGCACCACGGGCACCGGGATGGAGAACCGATGACCTGAGCGCCTCGCACGGTCCCGTCCCGCCGCGTCCTCGCCGTGCCCGCGGGCACGGCCCTCGCCTCCGCCCTCGCGCTGATGCCCGGCACGGCGGACGCGCGCCGGGCCGGCGGCGCGGCGGCGGCTCCCGCGGCGGCGGACACGGACTCCCCCACACTCAGCCACGTCGTCAACGTGCTTCCGGGAAGCGGCGATCCGGTATGCGTCCAGAGGGCCGTCGCCAGGGCGGGCGGCGCCGTCGTCCACGCGTACGACCGGACCGGCGTCATCGTCGTGCACTCCGCGAACCCGGACTTCGCCCGTATCGTCCGCACCGTGCGCGGCGTCACTTCCGCGGGCGTCACCAGGAACGCCCCGCTGTGACACGACGGACGGCGCCTGGCGTCCCGGCGCGAAATCACTCCGGTGGAACGGGGCACCGCACTCCGACGCCGTATCCGGCGTTCCGGATCGCACGACCACCGGAGCCCGAACAGCCCGGCACACCGCAAGCCCGCCGGCCGGCCATCACACGGCGAGCTCACCCACCCGACCTCGCGCCGCTCCCCTGCATGGGCGTGGCCGACGCGCCGGACGCGGTGACGAAGACGGAGTGAAGTGACGCCGGCGGCTGCGCACCGGGCGGCGCCCCGCCGCGGCCGTCGCGGCCGGGCCGTTCCGCCTACCCGGCGCTCTCCCGGCGTTTTCCCGGCGTTTTCCCGGCGGGGCGGCCCCTCGCTCAGACCGCGGTACGGGCCTCCCCGCGCGCCGTCCCTGCAGCGGCCCGGCGCTCCGGCGCCACCGCCCGGAGGATCCCCTTCGTCAGCAGGAACTGGGCGGCGAGATAGGTGCCCATGACCCACAGGTCCGCGAAGGGCGGCTGCGGCCACTGGGCCACACCGGTCGCGATGAGGGTGTCGGAGAGCAGGAACAGCGCCCCGCCCACGCCCGCGTGCAGGCCGAACCGGCCGGCGCGGAACGCCATGGCGGTGAGGAGCAGGCTGTACGCGGCGACGGGTGCCCGCATGCCGGCGGGCAGATCGTTCCACAGCAGGGCGAGGGTCACCGCGAGCGCGACCGCGTAGCCGCCGCCGAGCAGGACCGGCGTCCGGCCCTCGCCGCGGCGGCCGTGCCGGGCGGACAGCACCAGGTAGCAGACGTGTCCCGCCGCGAAGGATCCCATTCCGGCGAGGAAGGCCGCCTCGGCGTCGAAGAGCAGCAGCACGTCGCCGCCCCAGCCGCACAGCAGCGCCGCGAGCAGCAGCCGGGGCGCGCCGCGGCCGGCCGCGTACGCCAGCAGCAGCGGCATGAGGAGGGGTTTTGCGATCCGGTGCCCGGTCGACACGTCCGCGACGAGGGAGAGCAGGTCCGCGGCGACCGCGAGGACGAAGGCGGAGAGGAAGAGGCGGGTGATCCGCTCGCGGCTGATCCCGGCGCGCGTCACGCGGCGCGCTCCGCGGCGGTGGCGGACGCGGGGGCCGCCGGAGCGGTGTCCGCGGCGCCCGGCCCGGTGTCCTTCGGCTGCCAGCCGGGACCGCGCAGGACCCGGCCCGCGCGCTCGCGCCAGCTCGCGGCCGCCCGCAGGTCCCTGGCGATGGCCACGTACTCGTGGGTTGCGACGCGCAGCGGGTTGTAGGTGCTGATGTTCTTCGTCAGCCCGTAGACGGGCCGCTCGGTCTCGGGCGTGAACGAGCCGAAGAGACGGTCCCAGACGATGAGGATCCCGCCGAAGTTGCGGTCCAGGTAGCCGCCCTGCGAGGCGTGGTGCACCCGGTGGTGCGAGGGGGTGTTGAAGACGAACTCGACGGGGCGCGGCAGTGTGCCGATCCGTTCGGTGTGGATCCAGAACTGGTAGACGAGGCTGACCGAGGAGCAGAAGGCGACCGCGGCCGGGTGCACTCCGAGCGCGATCATCGGCACGTAGAACGGCCACGACGTCAGGCTCGTCCAGGGCTGGCGCAGGGCGGTGCTCAGGTTGAACTTCCGGCTGGAGTGGTGCACGACGTGGCAGGCCCACAGGATGCGGATGACGTGGTGTCCGCGGTGGCTCCAGTAGTAGAAGAAGTCCTGTGCGAGCAGCATCAGCGGGATCGTCCACCACAGGACCGGGACCCGGAACGGGGTGAACTCGTATATCGCGGCGTAAATCGCCACGATCGGTATTTTCCAGAAGGCGTCGAAGAGCAGACTCCCCAGTCCCATACCGATACTGGTCGCGGCATCCTTCGTCTCGTACCCCTCCGCGTCCTCGTCGGGATGGATGCGATAGCTCACGATCTCGACGACGGTGAGCAGGAGGAAGGCGGGTATGGACCACAGCACGACATCGGGCAGGTTCGGCATGGCGGCACGATAGGTCCGCCCGGCGGGCGCCCGCTAGATGTGGTTACCGCTGAGTATTCGTAAGCGTCGCCGAACACTCGCGGGGACTGGCAGGGATGACGCCGGGTGAACTCCCCGGCCGGTGGGCGCGTTCGGGCCGGCCGGTCCGGCGCACGGCGTGTCAGTCCGGGCCCGTATCCTCATGGACCATGCTCGAAGACCGTACGACCGCAGCCTCTTGGCCGGCCGCGTACCCACAGGGGTACGCGGTCGTCGACGTGGAGACCACCGGCCTCGCCCGTGACGACCGGATAGTGTCGGCTGCCGTCTACCGGCTCGACTCACAGGGCAATGTGGAGGACCACTGGTATTCGACGGTCAATCCGCAGCGTGATCCCGGGCCCGTGTGGATCCACGGCCTGACGAGCGCGATGCTCGCCGACGCGCCCCTGTTCCCGGACATCGCCGGGGAGCTGTCGGCGCGGCTCGACGGGCGGGTCCTCGTCGCGCACAACGCGGCCTTCGACTGGTCCATGCTGGCGCGGGAGTTCGCGCGCGCCCGGCTCACCGCTCCGGTCAGGCAGCGGCTGTGCACCATCGCGCTGGCGAAGGAGCTGGCGCTCCCGCTGCCGAACCACAAGCTGGAGTCGCTCGCCGCGCACTACGGCGTGGTGCAGGAGCGCGCGCACCACGCGCTCGACGACGCCCGGGTGCTCGCCGAGGCGTTCCGGCCGAGCCTGCACCGCGCGGCGCGGGACGGGCTGCGGCTGCCGCTGCTCGAGTGCCGCCCGCTGACGGAGTGGACCGAGTCCCCGGTCACCCCGAGGGCCGGCCACCGGCCGCCGTACGGGCACGGCAGCTGGCGCCCCTCCCGCAAGCGCCCGCCGTGCCCCTATCCGAACCCCGGGCGTTACGAAACGGGCAAACCGCTGATGCAGGGCATGCGCGTGGCGTTCTCCGGCGACACCTCGGTCGACCGCGAACTGCTGGAGGACCGGGCGGCCGAGGCCGGACTGCACATCGCGTCAGGCGTCTCCCGGCTCACCAGCCTCCTGGTCACCAACGACCCGGACTCGGGCACGTCGAAGACGGTCAAGGCGCGGTCCTTCGGTACGCCGATCGTCGACGAGGCGGCCTTCGCCCAGCTGCTCCGGGACGTGGCCCCGGCCGCCTCCCCGGTGCCCGCGCCCCGGACCGCGGCGGCCGGTGCGGGGGCGCGGACGGCAGCGGGGAGCACGGCGCAGACAAAGGAGTGAACCGGGCGCGACTCGCCCGGTGCCCGCTCGCCCGCCGCCGCCCTCGCGCCGCACTCTGTGGCGCATGGCACGTTGCGAGGTCTGCGGAAACGATTACGGCATGTCCTTCGAGGTGCACGCGCAGGGCGTCGTGCACGTCTTCGACTGTTTCGCCTGCGCCATCCATCGCATGGCACCCATCTGCGAGCACTGTCGCGTCCAGATCATCGGCCAGGGGGTCGAGGTCCAGGGCCACTGGTACTGCGGTGGGCACTGCGCCCGCGCCGAGGGGAGGACGGGCATCGTCGACAAGGTCTGACCGTGCGCGCACCCCGGTCTCCCCGTACTTCCCCGGCCCTCTGGCGGCACCCGCCGCGAGAGGGCCGTTCCGTTCCGGGTACCGTCGAGGGGTGTACCGCTTCCTGTTGTCCCGGCAGTGGGTGATCCTCACCCTCGTCTGCCTCGGCCTCATCCCCACCATGGTCGAGCTGGGGTTCTGGCAGTTCCACCGCCACGAGAACCGGGTGGAGCGCAACCAGCGGATCGCGGACGCCCTGACCGCCGACCCCGTGCCCGTCCAGCGGCTCACCTCCCCGGGTCACGAGGTGCCGGACGAGGACCGCTGGCACCCGGTGACCGCAACAGGCACCTTCGACGGCGAACACGAAGTGGTGGTGCGCCGCAGGACGGCCGCCGACGAGCAGACCATCGGCTTCTACGTCGTCACCCCGCTGGTCCTCAAGGACGGCGGCACCGTGCTCGTCAACCGCGGCTGGGTCGCGCCCGGCGCCGACCAGACCGCCTATCCGGACGTCCCGGCCGCGCCGAAGGGCGAGGTGACGGTCACCGGGCGGCTGATGCCGGACGAGACGACCGAGGCGAGCGGCATCAAGGACCTCGCCGGGCTGCCCGACCGCCAGGTCATGCTCATCAACAGCGAGCAGCGGGCGAAGGCCCTGGGCCGCGAAGTGCTCGGCGGGTACATCGAGCTGACCGCGCCCGAGCCCAGGGGCGGCAAGCCCGAGCCGGTCGCCGAGCCGGACCACGACAGCATCGGCACGCACATGGCGTACGCCGTGCAGTGGTGGCTGTTCGCGGCGGGCGTGCCGGTCGGCTGGGTGGTCCTGGTCAGACGGGAGCGCAGGGACCGGCTCGCCGAGGCCGCCAAGGACCGGGGCGACGGGCAGGCCGGCGCGCCCCGGTTGCCGGAGCCCGCCGCGGCGGACTGAGAACGCCGGGCGGCGCCGACGGCACACCGTCAGGCGCACACCGCAGCCAGCGCACCGTCAGGCAGCGCACCGTCAGCCGGGCCCGTCGGCGGCGTATCCCCCTTCCGAGTGACATACGTCCCCGCCTCCGGGGCGCGGGACTCCGGGCCGCCGGCGAGCAGTCCGACGCCCCAGAAGTGACCGAAAGCAGGCAGAAGCGGGCAGAATTGTGCGGACCCGCGGGTGACTCGCTGGACTGGCGGCGGAGCGCTTTTGTCACCGGTGAGCGGGGGAAGGCGGCTCTGCGTGGCGCTACGCATAGAGGACTACGCCCTCATCGGCGACCTTCAGACCTCCGCCCTGGTGGGCACCGACGGGTCCGTCGACTGGCTCTGTCTGCCCCGCTTCGACTCCGGGGCCTGCTTCGCCGCGCTCCTCGGCGACCACGAGAACGGGCACTGGCGGCTCGCCCCGGCGGACGCGGGACCGACCTGCACCTGCCGCTCCTACGTCGACGGCTCGCTCGTCCTGGAGACCTTCTGGGAGACCCCGTCCGGCGCCGTCAAGGTGACCGACTTCATGCCTCAGCGTGACCGCGCGCCCGATCTGATGCGGATCGTCGAGGGGATCTCCGGCAGCGTCGACATGGTCGGCGAACTGCGGCTGCGCTTCGACTACGGCCGGGTCGTGCCCTGGGTGAGGCGTGTCGACGGGCACCGGGTCGCCGTCGCCGGCCCCGACTCGATGTGGCTGCGCTCCGAGCCCGAGGTGAAGACGTACGGCAAGGGCCTCAGCACCTGTTCGGAGTTCACGGTCCGCAAGGGCGAGCGGGTCTCCTTCGTCCTGACCTGGCATCCCTCGCACGAGCCGCGCCCCCGGCAGGTGGACCCTGGCAAGGCGCTGGCGGGCAGCCTCGCGGACTGGCGGGAGTGGTCCGGCCGGTGCACGTACCGAGGGCCTCACCGGGACGCCGTACTGCGCTCGCTCATCACCCTCAAGGCACTGACCCACCAGCCTACCGGCGGCATCGTCGCCGCTCCCACCACCTCCCTGCCCGAGGGCATCGGAGGCGTCCGCAACTGGGACTACCGCTTCTGCTGGCTGCGCGACTCCACCCTGACGCTGGGCGCGCTGCTCAGCGCCGGCTACCAGAAGGAGGCCGTCGCCTGGCGGGACTGGCTGCTGCGCGCCGTCGCGGGCGATCCCGCCGACCTGCAGATCATGTACGGCCTCGGGGGCGAGCGCAGGATCCCCGAGACGGAGCTGCCCTGGCTCGCCGGGTTCGAGGACTCGGTCCCGGTGCGCATCGGCAACGCCGCCGTCGATCAGCTGCAGCTCGATGTGTACGGCGAGGTCATCGACAGCCTCCATGTCGCCCGCGCCGCGGGAATGCCCACCAAGAAGCACGCCTGGTCGCTCCAGCAGGCCCTGCTCGACTTCCTGGAGTCGAACTGGCGCCGGCCGGACCAGGGCCTGTGGGAGGTGCGCGGACCGCGCCGGCACTTCGTGCACTCCAAGGTGATGGCCTGGGTGGCCGCCGACCGTGCCGTGCGGCTGCTGGAATCGGGTGCCGAGCATTCGGGCGACCTCGACGCGTGGCGCAGGATGCGCGACGAGGTGCACCGGGAGGTCTGCGAGAAGGGCTACGACGCCGAGCGGGGCACCTTCACCCAGTACTACGGCTCCGCCGAACTGGATGCCGCGACACTGCTGATCCCCCGCTTCGGCTTCCTGCCCGCCGACGACCCCAGGGTCGTCGGTACGGTCGACGCGGTCCGGCGGGACCTGGGCCACCACGGTCTCGTACGCCGTTACAGCACCGACGGTGTGACGGTGGACGGCCTGCCCGGCAGTGAAGGAACCTTCCTGGCCTGCTCCTTCTGGCTGGCGGACGCGCTGCACCGCATCGGCCGCGAGCGGGCGGCGCACGAGCTGTTCGAGCGGCTGCTGGCCCTGCGCAACGACGTGGGCCTGCTCGCGGAGGAGTACGACCCGGTGTCCGGCCGCCAGCTCGGCAATTTCCCCCAGGCGTTCAGCCACATCGGGCTGATCGGCACCGCCCTCGCCCTCGGCGGGGAGGAGACGGCAGGATAGGGGCTATGGATCTTGGACTGAAGGACCGTGTGTACGTGGTGACCGGGGCGAGCCGCGGGCTCGGCTTCGCATCCGCGCGTGAACTGGTCGCGGACGGGGCGAAGGTCGTCGTCTCCGGCCGCGACGAGAAGTCGGTCGCGGACGCGGCCGCGGAGCTGGGCGAGGGCGCGGTCGGCGTGGTCGCCGACAACGCCGACCCCGCCTCGGCCGGGCGGCTGATCGCCGCCGCCCGCGAGCACTTCGGCCGTTTCGACGGTGTGCTCGTCAGCGTCGGCGGCCCGGCGCCCGGCTTCGCCGCGGACAACACGGACGAGCAGTGGCAGGCCGCGTTCGAGTCGGTGTTCCTGGGAGCCGTGCGGCTGGCCAGGGCCGCGGCGGCCGAGCTGGGAGAGGGCGGGGCCATCGCCTTCGTCCTGTCCGGGTCCGTGTACGAGCCGATCCCCGGCCTCACCATCTCCAACGGGCTCCGCCCGGGGCTCGCGGGGTTCGCCAAGTCGCTGGCCGACGAGGTGGGACCGCGTGGCATCCGCGTGGTGGGCGTGCTGCCCGGCCGGATCTACACCGACCGGATGAAGCAGCTCGACGAGCTGTCCGGCGACCCGGACGCGACGCGCGCGGCCAACGAGTCCCGCATCCCGCTGCGCCGCTACGGCACCCCGGCGGAGTTCGGCCGCACCGCGGCCTTCCTCCTCTCGCCCGCGGCGTCGTACATCACCGGAGTGATGCTCTCGGTGGACGGCGGCGCGCGGCACGGCTTCTGACCCACGGAAGCCGTGAGCGACCCGTCCCCCGCGGCGGCAGGCCCCCGGCTCGACCGCCCGGCCGGGGGATCGTCCTCCCGTACGCCCCACGGGCCGTGCCGCCCCTGGCTCCCCCGGCCGGGCGGTCAGGAACCTGCAACCGGTCGGCTGCCCCGCACCCGCCACGCCCCGGCCGGGCCGGGCGGCCGATGGAAAGCAACGACGGCCGGACGCGCCCAGGGACGCACCCCGCACCCGGCCGGGGCGGGCCGGTCACAGGGTGGGGCAGCCCGGCGCACCCACGGACGGCACCGGCGCACCCGCCCCGGGCACACACCCGGGCCGAAGGCCCCGCAGGGCCGGGCCCGGAACCACAGCCCCGCACGGAACCGGCGACCGACAGCCATACGGCCGGACCCCGGCCCGGGCAGGCGGGCCGACCGCAGGATGCGGCACCGCTTCCACGGACGACACAAACACACCCGCCCCGGGCACACACCCGGGCCGAAGGCCCGGCAGCAGCAGGCCCCGGCGGGGGCACGTCGGCACCGGCGCCACTGGCCGAAGGGGCGAGGTCGGAGAGGCGCCGCCGTGCCGTGGCATGCGCCCGGACGCTGGGCATCGGCCGGGGTAGGACACCAACCGGGTCGGCGGTCCGGTACCGCCGCAGGTGTCCCGGCCCGGGGGCGGGACCGGCGCCGGGAGACGTCAGAGCACGCGGCGGGCGCGGTGACGGGCCTCGCGGAGGCGGACCTCGGCGGGCAGGGCAGCGAGGCCGGCCGAGTCGCGGGCGTGGGCCAGCGCGTGGTCCGTGAGCTCCCGCAGGGTCGCGGCGGGGCGGGCGTACGGTTCCAGGACGAGCCCGGCCCCGACCCGGGGGGCCGTACGGCGCCCGGTGAGCCTCGCCGTCGCCGACCGCACCCCTTCCATGTCCCCCAGCTCCCGCGTGAGCGCCCCCTCCAGCGCCTTGCCCCGCAGCCGCGCGCCCTCTCCGTCGCCGGAATCCACCAGCACCTCGCCGAGCCGGTGCCTCCGGAACTGCGCGAGGAGCCACCACAGGGCGAGGAGCACGAGCAGCGCCAGGACGGAGATGACGGCGGGCCACCACCAGCCCTCGTCGCGCCACCTGCCCCGGTCCTCGTCGGCGAGCAGCACGTCCCCGTGCCCGTCGAAGGGCCACCACGACGGCACGTCCGCACCTGCCCCGGCGGCCAGGACCGCCCCGCCGAGCAGGACGAGGACGAGACCGGCGAGACCGGTCAGCAGCCGGTTGCACACTTTGAGCCGCCTGTTCACGCCGCCTCCCTATCCCTTCCGGTTCGCCCGGCGGACGCGTACGGACAGGCCGGGCTCCCTGGCGAGTCCGAGGTCCGGCAGCGCGTCCGCGAACACCGCGTCAAGATCGGCGTGTACGTCGTCCGGGTCGCGGAAGTGGGACAGAGCCCGCACCTTCACCTTGCGCCGGCCGACGACGACCCGCACGGAGCGTACGCCGGGGACTTCCATGGCACGGTCGCGCAGCATCAGCTCGGCGGCGGCCCGCGCCAGGGCGGCCCGGACGTCGGAACGGTTGCGCCGCATCGGCAGCAGGCCGCGCAAGCCCGGTGTGACGGCAAGGACCAGCAGCCAGATGCCGAGCGCCGTGGCCACCGAGGCGCCCGCCAGCACCCAGACGTCGTCCAGCGGCCGCGTGGCGAGTTCGTCGGTGAGACTGCGGCGCAGGCGCGTCGCGGACCGACCGGCCCGTACCGAGACGATGTCGTACAGCAGCAGGCCCGCGCCCGCCAGGACGACCGCGGCGACCAGCGCGGCGGGGACCCGGCGCTCCGACCAGAAGCGGCGCTCGCGCCGGTCCTTCACCTCGTCCCCCGGGGCGGGGGTGGGGGGACCGGAGGAAGCGGACCGGTCGAGTCCCTCCTGCGGCTCTCCCGGACCGGGCGGGGATTCGACGACGGGGAGTTTCCGTGTGCCGCCTTCGGGCGGGGTGTCGCTCATCGGACTCTCCCACGCGCGCCGACGGAAAGCGCCGAGTGCAGCCGTTCCACGCGTACGGAGACACCTGGCACCCGCATCCCGGCCAGCGTCTCCACCCGCTCGGTGACGCGGCGGCGGACATCGGCGCACTGGCGGCCGATGTCGGAGGGGTAGCCGAGTTCCACGGTCACGCCGACCCTGGCGATGTCCCGGTGCACGTCGACGGTGGCGTGCGGAGCGTTGCCGTCATCGGGCAGGCCGTGCAGCGCCTCGCGGGCGGCCTGCGCGGCGATCTTCGCGACGACCCGGTCGGCGATGCGGAGCCCGCCCCGCTTCCCGGGCTCCACCTGCTGCTCCGCGTCGGACGGCACCCGGGCTCACCGCCGCCGGCTGTCGCGCGAGCGGAAGAAGTCTCCGGGCTCCAGGTCGCCCTCCAGCAACCTGCCCGCCACGAATCCGACGGCGCCGAGCGCCGCTACCAGCAGAAACGCGCCGAAGCCGCCGAAGTATCCGGCGAATCCGAGCCCCATGCCGGCCAGCAGTCCGATTACGGCCATGCTCATCGTGTGCTCCTCGCGTGCTGCTGAGGGTTAATGGAGCCTCGGTTCCGACTCGTCCTCTTCGCCGGGCAGCTTCACGTCGGTGACCGCGATGTTGACCTCGACGACCTCGAGTTCGGTCATGCGCTCGACGGCCGAGATGATGTTCTCGCGCACGTCACGTGCGACTTCGGCGATCGCGACGCCGTAGACGACGACGATCTCCAGATCGATCGCCGTCTGCACCTCGCCGACCTCGACCTTCACGCCCCGGCTCACGGAGGGCCGGCCGCCGGGGACGCGCTCGCGCATGGCGCCGAACGCACGTGAGGCGCCACTGCCCAGGTCGTGGACACCGTCCACATCGCGTGCCGCGAGCGCGGCGATCTTCTCGACGACGCCGTCGGCGATGGTTGTCTTGCCCCGGGTCGCCGGATCGCCGCCGCCACGCACGGTCTTCGCGGTGGGACCCGCTGCCTCGTTGACTGTTGTCTCGGTCATGATGCGCTTCTCTCTCCGGGTGGAGCTCCGGGCCACGTCGCCCACACTAAGTCCGCGTACCCGGTCTCGCCCCGGGGATGCGTCAAGCTGGGGGAACGTCCGGCGGAAGGAGTGATCACGGTGACTGCGGACCAATGGACCCGAGCCGTGAGACGACAACTGGGTCTGGGGCGGCTGCTGCCCCTGGGCGGACCGTCGGACGGCGCCTGGATCGCGGAGAGCGCGGCGAGGGCGGTGCTGAGGGACGCCGCACGTGCCGTTCCGGGAACCCGGCTCGGTGCTCTGCGGCTCTCCCTCCCCCCCGGCGCCACCGTGTCCGCACCCGTCGTGAACGCACCGCCGAGCGGCCTTCCTCCGGCCCCGCTCCTGCTGACCGCCGACTTCGCGGCGACGGCGGAGCGCCCCTTGCCGACGGCCGCGGCCGGCCTGCGGGCCGTTCTGGCGGAGGCGGCGGACACCCGGCTGGGGCTGGTGCTGGACGCGGTGGATCTGCGGGTGTCGGGGTTGCTGGACGTCGGGGAAGGGGGCGGGGCAGGTCCTGACGCGACCGCAGGCAGCGTCGGCGCAGGGTACGGAGAGACCCCTGCCGGCGGATCGCGGTCCGCGGCCCGGTCGTCGGACGGGAAACCGGTCGCGGCGGGAGGCCTCCCCGGCACGGAAGCCCTGGGAGACGGCCCCGGCACGGGAACAGCCGGAGCGGGCCCCGTCGGCGGCGCCTCCGGGGCCGCGCCCGCGACCGGCGGCGAGGGCGGCGGTGGGGCCGCCGACGGTACGGAGCCGGCGGCGCAGGCACGGGCCGCGGCCGCCGCCCAGGCGGTGCCGGGGGTGGCCGGGCTGACCGGGATGCTGCGCGGCCCCGGACGCTCCGTACTCGTCGAGGAACGGCCCGCACCCGGCGGCCCGGCGCTGCCTGCCACGCACATCCAGGTGGAGCTGGCCGTACGTGCCGGTCACCGCGCGCTCGACGTGGCTCTGGCGGTGCGGCGCGCGGTGGCCGCGTCCTTGAGCGGCCGTCCGGAGTCACCCGTGTCGGTGGCCGTCGTCGTCACGTCCGTCGAAGGCGTGGGTGAGTGAGCGAGCGGGCCCGTGCGGGTCACCCGCGGGCGGCGGTCGCCCGCGGGTGTCCCGCACGGGCCCGCCCCGCCCGTTCCGGAGCGTGCGGGCGCGGCGCAGGGACACCCCTCGGACGCCGTCGCCGGACACTGTCTCCCGGCCCGGGCGCGGCGGCGCGGCCGTCAGTCCGCGAGGCCCGCGAGGTCGCGGAGCCGGCGGCCCTGGGCCGCGCGCTCGGCGGCGCGCTGCTCGTCATACGTGCGGGACGCGGCCTCGCGCAGCAGCGCCTTGGTCTCGATGACGGCGTCCCGGGGAGCGGCGAGCAGGGCCGCGGCGAGATCCTGCGTGGCGGCGTCGAGTTCGGCGGCGGGCACCACAAGGTTGGCCAGGCCGGTGCGCCCGGCCTCCTCCGCGTGGACGAAGCGTCCGGTGGCGCAGATCTCCAGGGCACGCGCATAGCCCACGAGGCCCACCAGGGGGTGGGTGCCGGTGAGGTCGGGGACCAGGCCGAGGCTGGTCTCGCGCATGGCGAACTGCACGTCGTCGGCGACGACGCGCAGGTCACAGGCGAGGGCCAGTTGGAAGCCCGCGCCGATGGCGTGGCCCTGGACCGCCGCGATGGTGATGACGTCGTTGCGCCGCCACCACGTGAAGGCCTCCTGGTACTCGGCGATGAGCGCGTCGAGTTCCGCCTCGCCGCCGCGGGCCATGTCGAGGAACGACGGCTCGCCCTCGAAGCCCTCGGGAGTGAATGCCTGGCGGTCGAGCCCGGCGGAGAACGACTTGCCCTCCGCGCGCAGCACCACGACCCGGACGTCGCCGGGAAGCATCCGGCCGATTTCGGCCAGCGTCCGCCAGAAGGCGGGCGACTGCGCGTTGCGCTTGGCCGGATTGGCCAGTGTCACCGTGGCAATCGCGGCGTCGACGGTGAGCCGTACGCCGTCCTTCTCCAGGACATGGTCTGGCTTGGCCATGGGGGGCACCTCCGGTTCGGGTGTGTGTGCGGCGCGTGGCCGTACGCCCGTACGGCCTGCTGTCCCGTGCGTCCATCGGTGGACCGCAGGAGACAAGCTACTGCACAGTAACCACCCGGCCGACACAACGATCGACCGGGTGGCCACCCGAAGAGCCGGTAAGCCGCCCCAGTGTCAGGCCGAGGCCGCCTTCTTGCCCCGTGTCGCTCCGCCGCGCCCTCGCAGCGTCACGCCGGACTCGCTGAGCATCCGGTGCACGAAGCCGTAGGACCGGCCGGTCTCCTCGGCCAGTGCCCTGATGCTTGCGCCGGAGTCGTACTTCTTCTTCAGGTCTGCCGCGAGCTTGTCGCGCGCGGCGCCGGTCACCCGGCTGCCCTTCTTCAGAGTCTCGGCCACCCGTGCCTCCTCATGGGAAGTGCGCTCTGGACTCTCATGATCACCCCTTCCGAGCTTCCTGGCCACCCATTCGGCAAGGTCGATGGTCAACCTTTTTCGGCCTCGGCGGCCTTCGAAGCATCCGGAGTTCCCGGTTCCAGCAAAATGTTGCGCTTGCCACATATCGACGGCGAGACGAAAAGCGCAGGTCAGAAAGGTGCGGACGACCGCGGCGGTGCCGCCTCCGCGGACCGGGAGGCTTCGGGGCGGTCCCGGCGCGCGATGGCGAGCGACGCGCCGGGGTACGAGAGCTCATCACTCAGATGACGGATCACCCCTGAGCCGAATGATCCATAGGAAGTGGATCACGCCCTTACCGGCCCGGGAAGCCGTGCCGGAGGCCCTCCCGGAAGGCCGGAAACGCGGTGGACGCAACGGCGAGGTCCCGCTCCGGGCGGGACGGACCGCGGGGACGGGGAACCGCCCGCGACAGCGACGAGGCCGGGCCCGGAGAGGGCCCGGCCTCGGAGCGGGACCGGGGTGAGACCGTGAGGGCGGACGCGACGGCGGCCACGGGCGAAGGCAACCGCCGTGCGGCCACGGGCGGAACAACCGCCGTGCGGGCTCGGGCGAAGGCGACCGCCCGGCGGGCTCAGGCGAGGGCGACCAGGTCCGCGTAGCCCGCGCCCCACAGGTCCTCGACGCCGTCGGGAAGCAGGATGATCCGCTCCGGCTGGAGCGCGTCCACCGCGCCCTCGTCGTGGGTGACCAGGACCACCGCGCCCTTGTACGTGCGCAGCGCGCCCAGGATCTCCTCGCGGCTGGCCGGGTCGAGGTTGTTGGTGGGCTCGTCGAGGAGCAGGACGTTCGCGGAGGAGACCACCAGCGTCGCCAGCGCCAGGCGGGTCTTCTCTCCGCCGGAGAGCACCCCGGCCGGCTTGTCGACGTCGTCACCGGAGAACAGGAACGAGCCCAGCACCTTCCGGACCTCGACGAGGTCGAGGTCGGGCGCGGCGGAGCGCATGTTCTCCAGCACCGTGCGGTCCGGGTCGAGCGTCTCGTGTTCCTGCGCGTAGTACCCGAGTTTCAGGCCGTGCCCGGGTGTGACCTGGCCGGTGTCGGGCTTCTCGACGCCCGCGAGCAGCCGCAGCAGGGTCGTCTTGCCGGCGCCGTTGAGGCCGAGGATGACGACGCGGGAGCCCTTGTCGATGGCCAGGTCGACGTCGGTGAAGATCTCCAGTGAGCCGTACGACTTCGACAGGCCGTCCGCCATCAGCGGCGTGCGGCCGCAGGGCGCGGGCTCCGGGAAGCGCAGCTTGGCGACCTTGTCGGACTGGCGGACGTCCTCGAGACCGGAGAGGAGCTTCTCCGCACGGCGGGCCATGTTCTGCGCCGCGACGGTCTTGGTGGCCTTGGCGCGCATCTTGTCGGCCTGGGCGTTGAGGGCCGCGGCCTTCTTCTCGGCGTTCTGCCGCTCCCGCTTGCGGCGCTTCTCGTCGGCCTCGCGCTGCTGCTGGTACAGCTTCCAGCCCATGTTGTAGACGTCGATCTGCGAGCGGTTGGCGTCCAGGTAGAACACCTTGTTGACGACGGTCTCGACGAGGTCGACGTCGTGGGAGATGACGATGAAGCCGCCGCGGTACGACCTGAGGTAGTCGCGCAGCCAGACGATCGAGTCGGCGTCGAGGTGGTTGGTCGGCTCGTCGAGCAGCAGCGTGTCGGCGTCCGAGAACAGGATCCTGGCCAGTTCGATACGGCGCCGCTGACCGCCGGAGAGCGTGTGCAGCGGCTGGCCGAGCACCCGGTCGGGCAGGCCCAGGGCGGCGGCGATCGTGGCGGCCTCGGCCTCGGCGGCGTACCCGCCCTTGGTGAGGAACTCGGTCTCCTGGCGCTCGTACTGCCGCAGTGCCTTCTCGCGCGTGGCGCCCAGCCCGTTCGCGATGCGCTGTTCGTTGTCGCGCATCTTGCGGATCAGAACGTCGAGGCCCCGGGCGGAGAGGATGCGGTCGCGGGCCAGCGTGTCGAGGTCGCCGGTACGCGGGTCCTGCGGGAGGTACCCCACCTGACCGCTGCGGGCGACGGTTCCCGCGGCGGGCATGCCCTCGCCCGCGAGCACCTTGGTGAGGGTGGTCTTGCCGGCACCGTTGCGGCCGACGAGGCCGATGCGGTCGCCCTTGGCGACGCGGAAGGTGGCGGACTCGATGAGGACACGGGCGCCGGCGCGCAGTTCGATGCCGGATGCGGTGATCACGGAAAAACTCCAGGGCAGGTGGACGGCGGCAGGGACGGGCGGATGCGTTCTTGCGCCGTCTAATGCACGAGGAGATCTGCCATGGGGTTAATTCTAACGGCCGTGTGCAACTGCTTTTTCTGCTCGCGTCCGTCCGGCACGTCGCGGCGGCGGCCGACCGGGGCCGCCGTCAGGGCCGCTTGCCGGGGCCGTTGTCGGTGGCGGCTGCGAGACTGAGACACAGCTCACATCATGGGCAGGAGCGAGAGCGAGGAGGAGTGATCCACATGGCAGACGCTCCGAGCATCTGTCCGGCGCTGGTGTACGAGGACGCCGGAGCCGCGATCAGGATGCTGACCGACGCCTTCGGATTCACCCGGAACGCCGTGTACGAGGGCGAGCAGGGGCAGGTCGTGCACGCCGAACTGTCCTACGGCAACGGCATGGTGATGCTGGGCAGCAAGGGCATGGGCGGGGAGTACGACAAGCTGATGGCCGGCGCGGGGCCCAGCGGGGTGTTCGTGCATGTCGACGACGTGGACGCGCACCACCGCCGCGCGGCCGAGTACGGCGTGGAGATCGTCATGCCGCCCACGGACCAGGACTACGGCTCCCGTGACTACATGGCTCGGGACCACGAGGGCAACATCTGGAGCTTCGGCACCTACGCGCCGCCGGTACCGGGCGGGTAGACGGACCTTCCGGCGGCCGGTGCGGGGCGACGGGGCTCGACGGGGCATCCTGTGGCTCTCCCGGAGGGCTCGTGGCTCCCGTGGCGCTGCGGGGGTTCCGCCGGCCCCGGGCGGCCGCCCGGGGCCGGCGGTCAGACGCCTCCGGTGTGCACCTGGAACGCCGCCCGGCGCACGGCCTTGGAGAGTGCCGGGTCCGGGTGCGCGGCGGCCAGCGCCACCAGCACCTGCACGGTGCGCGGATGACCGACGACCCTGACCTCCTCGATCAGTGCGGGGACCGTCCCCTGGACCGCGGACTCCAGGTGACGGACCAGCAGTTCGGTCTCGCCGTGGTCGGCGACGGCGGCCGCGGTGTCCACCCAGAGCCAGGTGGCCTCCTCGCGGGTGAGCGCCTCGTGCGCGTCCTCCGCGTCGGCGCCCTCGTACTCCGCGAGCCACAGCAGGGCGTAGGGGCGCAGCGAGGGCTCGGCGGCGGCTGCCCTGACCTCGGGCTCGGCGGGGGCGCCCACGACGCGCAGCGCCTCGAAGGCCAGGCCGCGCAGCAGGGCGTCCTCGCCGCGGGCGGCGTCGAGGAGTTCGGTGACGGCGCTGCCGACGGGCCGGGCGGCCAGCCAGGCACGGTACTCCGCGCGCGCCGGTCCGGGCGTGAGTCCGGCACAGCCGCGCAGCATGTCCTCGGCGGACTGCTCGATGTTGCCGGCGGGACTCTGCGCGGCCACGCAGATCTGCTCCAGCTTGACCCAGACCGCCCAGCTGCCGAGCGGGGTGAGGGTGGCCGACTCCTCGTCGAGGGTCAGCGCGCCGACGGAGGCGAAACCCTCGAGGGCCCAGCGCAGGAGTCTGTCCAGGGGCACGCCCTCCGGCCGGGGCGGTGCGGGCGCGGGGGCCTGTGCGGGCAACTGCGCGGGGATCCGCGCCGACTCGGGTCCGTAGGGGACCTCGCAGCGCTCCTCGCGCAGTTCGGCGACGCGCTGCTCCAGCAGGTCGAGCAGGGCCGGGATGAGGACGGGGCCGGCGGAGAGCTGGAGCAGGGAGAGGACCTGGGGGACGGCTTCGACGACTTCGGCGACGGCTCCGGAGGCGAGCGCCTCCGGGGCGGGGTGCACCAGCGACCATGCGTCGAACAGCGCCACCCAGCCGCGCAGCACGGCGCTGTCGTCGCGGTCCCAGGCGCGCAGACGCCAGCCGGGGCGCGCGGTGTCCCCGTGCAGTTCGACCAGTCCGGCGAGCCGCGCACGGTCCCAGCCGGCCAGCACCTGGCGCGGTGTCAGGCCCAGGGTCTCGGCGGCGCGTTCCGCGGTCCCGGTGGAGAGCGTGACGCCGTGTCCGGGCCGCAGGGTGGCTCCCCGGGCGCACTCGGCGTCGGCCCAGCGGGCGACCCGCACGGCGTCGGCCAGGAGGGCCCGGGCGTGGCGGGCCAGTTCGGCCGCGGGCGGAGTGCCCTCGGGTGGCTTGGGAGCGGGTCGCGTGCGGCGGTTCGTCACGGCCCTTCGGGCGGTGGCGAGTGGTCGCGGGCGGACAACACGGAGCCTGGAGTCGCGCGGGGTACGAGACGTCACGGGAGCAGTCTCTCCGGTGACGGCCCGAAAGCCCAATCGGAACCCGGATACCCGATCCGCACGCGCGCCGGCGAGTGCTCGTTCACGGCATCCGGCCCGGTCGCGGGGCCGCTCCGGCGCCCCCGCCCGCTCCGCCGCGCCGGCACCGCGAAGACCCGGAGCGCCACCGCCCCGCCCGCCGGGTCTCGCCGCGGTGTTCCGCACGGTCTCGGCCGCGGCGGTCCGCGGGTGCGGTACGCGCCACGGCGCACCTGGCGCCGCCCGGGCGGAGGGAGGTCCCGGCGTGGGCGCCCGGCGGGCGCCGCGGAGTCGCCCGCATGCCGGCGCGGCCCCGGCGGGGGCGGTCGCACGA
>NZ_JAAAXQ010000170.1 GCF_009916105.1 Streptomyces sp. GC420
ACATCCACCGAACCGACCTCCCCGCCGCCGACGACATCCACCGAACCGACCTCCCCGCCGCCGACGCCCACGGATCCGACACCCACGGGGGAAGGTCCGAGCTCTGACCGGCCGTCAGCGTCCGAGAACGACGGCCACGCGGCAGCCGACTCCCTGGCAAAGCAGCAGGAGGACATCGAGGACGTAACGGCAATTCTGAACAGGGAAAAGGGACAAGTCCCGGAACCGCTGCAACCGACGGTAGCGAAGTTGACTGCCATTCTCCATATGTTCGGCGATCCCAAAAAGTCACCGAAGGAACGGGAGGAGGTCATCAGGAGTACAGAAAGGGTGACCTCCGCACTGGAGACGATAAACGCCCCAGAGACGCCTCATGAGTTGCGCACGCAGTTGACCGAGATCGTGAAGCAGGTGACCTCTGCATTGGAGGTGAGTCTCGATTCGAAGGTGCCGCCGGAGGAGCGGGTCACGTTGGCCGTGATTGCGGAGCGCCTTACTTCGGCGCTGGACGTCGTCAGCAACCCGAGGACACCTTACGAGCTTCGGAAAAATCTGATCAGGATCGAGAGGAAGGCGACTTCCACACTCATGAGTCTCCGCCCGGGGATGCCTCCGGAGCGGCAAGACGAGATCAAAGAGGTCATGGACTGGGTAGGCGTCGCCGTGGAGACGATCCGCCACCCGAGGACGCCCGAGCGGGAGCGGGAAGAGCTCGCGAAGTCAGCACAACAGGTGAGTTCTTCGCTGGAGCAGATCGCATCCTCCGGCGCGTCGGAGGAGGAGCGCGCCAGAGCGCAGAAAGCCCTGGGCGAGCAGAGCGCCCGGATGAAGAAGCAGCAGGAGAGAGCGGCATCCGCCCAAGGACTGCCGGACGTACAACTCGGTGAGGCGACCAAAGTCTGCACTGATGCCATATTCAGGGCCCAGTCCGACCACGCTCTCAACCGGACCCTGGCCAAGCTGTTTCCCGATAGGTGGAAAGAGATCGGCGTGGAAGACTTCTGGAAAGTCACCCGCGTAGGAGAGGACTACGTGGACCTCCTCGTCTGGTTGCAGAACGGCCAGCACGCCGATGCCCCGTTCCGGTCTGCGCGAATCATCACTCGTCTCGCCACGCTCGTTCCCGCAGGCAGGCTGTTCGGGACCATAGGTATTCCGGCGCTCTACTGCCTGCAGGCCGCATGGCACCTGGACCAGCACATGGGAATCACGGCCGGGACCTGGCTCAAGATGGCCATCCGTAAAAAGAGTGAGGAGTAGACGAATCGGCCGTGCCATCACCGCCGGTGGTCGCGGGCGGAGGAAGGGAGCAGTCCGGGGCCACCGGAGCAGGCCGGGAAGACGGAGCCCTCACCGGCCGCCGAGCCGGTCCCCGACCCCGCTCAGGCTCTCTTTTCGAATCAGCTGCCGAAGCAGTGGCCGCTGTCGAGGTCGTCGATGAGTCCGGGCTGGGCCGGCCGCCGGCCCAGCAGTGCGCGGGTCAGCGTGTTCGAGGCCGGGATGTCGCGCCCGAGAAGGCCTGCCAGGAAGCCGAAGTGAGCGACGGCGTCCTCGGCGGCGACGGCGGTCACCGGTACGTTCAGGTGGCGGCCGACGGCTTCGGCGATCGTGCGGATGATCACGCCCTCGTCGGCGACGCCGTGCAGCACCGATCCCGCCGGGGCCTTCTCAACCGCCAGGCGGAACAATGTATCGCCGTGCTCCGCCTTCATGTGTGCGGTGCCAGCGTGGCGCGAAGGGCTACGCTGGAGGCGGTGCCCGACTCGCCACCACCTCCGGCCGCCTTCGACCTGCGGCTGGTGTGGTGCTTCACCGTCGTGGCCGAGTTCCGGCATTTCGGCCGCGCCGCCGAGAGGCCGGGCGAGCCCTGCCGCCGGGAGAGGACCAGCCTGCGGCCCTCCCGGTCGGTCGCGCCTCGGGCGGCGGTGCCGCGGTGGGAGCGACGAGTGGAACCCGGGGCTCCGGCAAGGCAGGCTGAACGCATGTGGTCACTCGTGCGCTCACCCTCTCGTCCAGGAGCCGGCGGTCATGGCCGGGGCCTGTTCATGGTGATGCAGTGTGTACCCTTCGTGATCGCGCTGGCCGTGCTGGTCATCGAGCTCACGCCCGCCCACTTCATCTACACCGGCCCCCTTCTCACCGCGATGCCGGCGCTGGCGGCGGTGACGATGGGCCCCAAGGGCACCACAGCGGCGGCCGGGCTCGCGCTGGCGATCAGCGTGACCACGGCGACGTACAACCAGGCATGGGCCACCCTGCAGGTCTACACCAACTTCCTGGCTCTGGCCCTGGTCTCCGTGGCCGGTTACCTCACCAGTAGCGCGGTGCAGACGCGCACGCGGAGGGAGATGGACCAGATCCGTCGCATCGCCGTGGCGGCACAGGAGGTCGTGCTGCGGCCCGTCCCCGAGCGGCTGGGCCCGGTGCGGGCCGCCAGCCTGTGCCTGGCGGCCGGGACGGGGGCACAGGTCGGCGGGGATCTGTACGAGGCCGTGCAGACGCGGTTCGGCGTCCGGATGATCGTGGGGGACGTCCGGGGGAAGGGGCTGTCCGCGGTACGGGCCGTCGCGGTGACGCTGGGTGCCTTCCGGGAGGCCGTGCACTACGAGGACGAGCTGATGGAGGTCATGAACCACTGCTCGGCCGCGCTGCGCCGGGAGGCGGCCGTGCCGGGCGCGTTCGACCGGGAGGTCCTGCTGGAGGGATTCACCACGGCCCTCATCGCGCAGGTCTCCCACGCCCCCGTGGTGCAGCTGGTCAACCGTGGCCATCCGCCGCCCCTGGTGATGCACCGGGGCAGGACTACGGCGCTGATGCCCACCTCACCGCTGCCGCCTCTCGGCCTGGAGGATCTCATCACCGGCCCTCCCCCCGCGCCGGAGAGCTATCCGTTCGTTCCTGGTGACCGCATGCTGCTGTACACCGACGGCGTGATCGAGGCCCGCAACCGCCACAACGACTTCTTCGCCCTGCCGGAGGCCATGGAGGCCATGCGCGCCGACAGCGCCCCGCAGGAGTTCCTGGAGCAGCTGCACCGGGCGCTGAACCGCCACACCGGGGGCAACCTCACGGACGACGTGGCGATGATCCTCGTCGACCGGCTCGACGGCGAGCTCGAGGTCCAGGGCCTCACCGGCCGGGCCCCCTGACCCCGTGCCCACGCCGGACCACCGGGCCGCGTCCGATCCGCGGCGCCCCGGCGCGCCCGGCAGCGGCCAGGATCACGCGGGGCTCGGCGCGGCTTCCGGCGCACGCGGGATGGCAGCGTCCCGGAAGCCCGGACCTCGGCCGGTCATGGCGCCGACGCCGGCGGCACCGGCCGCGTGATCAACCGGAGTGCTCGTTCGCCTCGACGAGCCGGGCGAGGCTGGCCAGTGCCATGCGCGTGCCCGTTTCGTTGTCGGCGGCGGGTACCGCGTCCGGGACGCCTTCGTGGACAAGGAGCACGTCCGTGCCGCCGTCCGCGTCGGTGAGCGTGGTCGTCATCGTCATCAGGCCGCGCAGTGCGGGATCCTCCGTCTCGAACTCGAGCACTTCGACCACCTGCTCGTCGGGCACGAGCCTGGCGAAGTGACCGTGGTACGTGTCCGTGTGTGCGGCCGACTTGCCGGTGCCGACAGGCGCGTCGTAGATGAGCGAGACGCGGAACCTGCCGCCTTCCCGGGCATCGTATTCGTGCACACGACTGCTCATGCCGGCCGGAACACGCCACTTCGCGACCATGTCCGCATCCACAACCGCCCGGTAGACCACCGACCGCGGAGCATTCACGTGCCGGGACACCTGCGTCGAGTACATGATGTCAACGTAGCGGGAGGCCGTCGGCGACGCGACGCATCCGGCGGATGCCGGGCCGGACGGTGTATGCGAGCCATGCCGGACGGTGTGTGCGAACAGCGCGCGGACAACAAGAACGAGGGCAAGGAGACACCCACTCCTTGCCACTCTTAACGTATAGCGCACCGGGGGGCTTGCGGCAAGGACCCGGTCGTGCCGCAGAATCGCCGGCCGAAGCAGAGGAATGCGGAAATGGGGCTGTGATGATCGACGTGATCGTTGCCGGCGGTGGACCGACCGGGTTGATGCTGGCCGGCGAGCTCCGGCTGCACGACGTGCGAACGGTCGTGCTGGAGAAGTTGGCCGCGCCGACCGGGCAGTCCCGCGGGCGCGGGCTGCACGCACGCAGCGTCGAGATGATGGACCAGCGCGGTCTGCTGGACCGGTTCCTGGCGGTCAGTGAGAAGTTCCGGGTCGGCGGTCTCTTCGGCGGCATTGTCAAGCCGTGGCCGGACCGGCTGGACACGGCGCACCCGTACGGCCTGGCCACTCCGCAGCCGGTCACCGAGCGGCTGCTGGGCGAGCGCGCGCTCGAACTCGGTGCCGAGATCCGGCGCGGCTGCGAAGTGGTCGGGCTGACCCAGGACGAGGGCGGGGTCACGGTCGGGCTGGCGGACGGCACACGACTGCGCTCGCGCTACCTCGTCGGGTGCGACGGCGGCCGCAGCGCGGTGCGCAGGCTGCTCGGCGTCGGCTTCCCCGGTGAGCCGGCCAAGGTGGAGACGCTGCTGGGCGACATGGAGGTGACGGAGGATCCGGTGACGCTGGCCGCCGTCGTCGAGGAGGTCCGCAAGACTCAACTGCGGTTCGGCGCCGTCCTCGTCGGGGACGGGAACGAGGGGGTGTACCGCATCGTCGTACCCGCCGAAGGGGTGGCCGAGGACCGTGCGGCCGCGCCGACCCTCGAGGATTTCAAGAAGCAGCTGCGGGCGTTCGCGGGCACCGACTTCGGCGTTCACTCGCCGCGCTGGCTGTCCCGGTTCGGCGACGCCACCCGGCAGGCCGAGCGTTACCGCGTCGGCCGGGTGCTGCTGGCCGGTGACGCGGCGCACATCCACCCGCCGACCGGTGGGCAGGGGCTGAACCTCGGCGTGCAGGACGCGTTCAACCTCGGCTGGAAGCTGGCCGCCGAGGTGCACGGCTGGGCACCGGAAGGGCTGCTGGACACCTACCACGACGAACGGCAACCGGTGGGCGCCCGCGTGCTGGACAACACCCGGGCGCAGATCACGCTGCTGGGAACCGATCCGGGTGCGACCGCGCTGCGGGAGCTGTTCTCGACTCTGATGGACTTCGAGGAGGTGAACAGGTACGTGACCGAGATGATCACCGCTGTCGGGGTCCGCTACGACTTCGGGGAGGGCCACGAACTGCTCGGCCGACGGATGCGGGACCTTTCACTGAAGCGGGGCCGCCTCTACGAGCTGATGCACGACGGCCGCGGGCTGCTGCTCGACCAGACCGGCCGGCTCTCGGTGGAGGGCTGGGAGGACCGGGTCGACCACGTCGTCGAAGTCAGCGACGAACTGGACGTGCCCGCGGTGCTGCTGCGGCCGGACGGCCACGTGGCGTGGGTGGGCGAGGACCAGCAGGACCTGCTCGGCCGGCTGCCCAAGTGGTTCGGCGCTGCCGCCGGTTGAGCGCACACCCCGGCGTGCCCGCCGCCGGCCACGCCGCGCAGCAGCACCGCGCATGCGGCACCTGGCCCCGGGTCGTGCGGGACGGCGTCCAGCGGCGGCCGGGCGCCCGACCTGTCGGCCGGAACGCCGTGACAGCCAGGTCGCCCTGCGCCCCCGCACGCGCTGACCCGGAACTCGCGGACCGGAGCGTCGCCGGTGACATGCGACCCCGGCCTGCTGACGCGTCGGCGTGAAGGCGCCGGATGTCTCCCGCCGCGGCATCTTCGGCGCTGTGACCCGCATGCGGCGCGTCACGACCGATGGCGCCCCATCTCTGGTCGGCGACGCGCGAACGCGCCCGCGTCACCCGCCCTTGCCGCAACGGGGAGCCTGTGGCCGCCCTCGCACTCGAGACGGTGCGCGCCGCCCGGTTCTGTGCGCCACCGGCCGCGGTAGGGTGCGAGTTCCGTCGTCGGACGCGGGGGCGCGCAAGGTGCAACCGTAACCGGCCGGTTGTGGAGTGCGAGGCGTTCAGCCGGCGGCACGGGGCGTTCCGCGGAGGGACCGTGTGCGTCCACCGGGCCCGGCCCGTGTGTTCCGTCACCACGTAGGCCGGATCGAGCGGTTGCCGTGCCGCCAGAAGCTCGGTAAGAGGACCCCGCACGAAAAAAGATTCTCCTGAGACTGTTATTCTCGGTGATCGAGCGACTCCGGAGGGGCACCGTGGCGAAACAGGAGAGAGCGGCAAGGACACATGAGCGGTTCCTGGACGCGTCGGCCGACGAATTCGCACGGCACGGCTATGCAGGGGCCAATCTGCAGCGCATCGCCTCCCAGGTGGGCATGACCAAGGGTGCTCTCTACGCACATTTCCCGTCGAAGGACGCCCTCGCCGCCGTGTTCACGTCGGCGTTCGACGAGGCGTGGCGCGATCTGCTGCGGAAGATCGGCGACGGCCATCCGCCCCTGGCGACCCTGCGCTGCGTCACGGTCGGCTTCGTCCACCAGATGCACACGGACCTCCGGTTCCGTGCCGGGCTGCGGCTCGCCTACGAGGAGGCACTTGCGCGCGGTTCGGCACCGGAGGTCGTGACGGGCCTGTCGGCCGCGCTGACCAGGCTCGTCGGGGAAGCCCAGGACCAGAAGGAACTGGCCGCCACGCACAGTCCGGAGCTGACCAGCTCACTGTTCCTGTCGCTGATCTTCGGTTCGTACCACAGCGCACCGTCGGAAGCGTCGCTGGCCCACAGCACCCAGCAGGTCCGTCAGGTGTGGCAGTTGCTTGCGGTGGGCGACACCGCCGCGTGACGCGGCAGCACCCGGGCCCGAGGGAGCCGGGCAAGCAGCTCCGGGCTCCCGCCGACGACCACGGGATGGCCAACCTCGGTGAGCATGGGCAGGTCGGACAGGTGGTCACCGTAGCCGTGGCAGTCGGCCGGCATGATGTGCGGGTAGCGGGCGACGAGTTCTCGCACCGCCCTGCGCTTGCCCTCGCCGATGCAGGGCTCTCCGGAGACGTCCCCGGTGTAGACGCCGTCGCTCAACTCCGGCCGTGTGCACAGCACGTGGCGGGCGCCGATGTCGGACGCGATGGGATCGAGCACGGCGGAGAAGGAGCCCGAGACGAGGGCGATCCGGTCCCCGCGGTGCCGGTGCGTGCGCAACGCCGCGCGGACGGCGGGTACATAGAAGCCGTCCGCGCGGCTGCGCTGCGCGAACCACCTGGTTCCCCACTCCCTTACGACGGCGATGCGTTCACCCCGCCAGGCCTCGTAGTAGGCCCGGTTGGCGGTCTCGCGCGGGGCGCCCGTATCGGCCAGGACGGCGATACGGCGGCGAGTCTCTGCCACATGGCCGGCTCCTTCGGGCCCGTACAGTCCGGTGAAGTAGAAGTCGAGGAAGTCGAAGAGGCTCTTGCCGCTGTACAGCGTCTCGTCGACGTCGCTGAACACGAGGACCGGGTGTGCGGGCGGGGCCGGTGGGGAGGCGCGGGGTCGATTCGGGAGGTCAGGCATCGACGGCCTCGGGATCATCGAGTGAGGATGCGTACGCCTCGGCGGCAGGTTCGAGTCGCAGGGAACCGTGGGAGGCGACGGTCAGCACGTCGGCCCAGGCGCGGTACAGGACACCGTCGGGGTCGCGGAGGTGCGCCCCGCCCGTGCGCAGAAGCCTGTCGACGGCGGTGGCCAGCCAGTCGGCGGCCACGGAGGTGTCCCGCCGGTTGCGGGCGACGGACCCGGGCGTAACCGGCTCGTAATCGGCCCTCCTGGCCGCCTCCCGCAGCAGCAGCCCGACCGCCTCGATCTCGGCCGCCGAGCGCGCGATCCGTTCCCGTACGGATGCCCGCTCCAACGGCCGGACCCCGCCGGGCCCGGCCGTCCGCGCCCACTCCGCGCAACGTGCCAGGGCCCGTCGGGCGGCCCCGAGCGCGGGGCCGCAGAAGAGGACCCCTCCCGCAAGGTGCGCGGGCGCGGCGTGGCACCGGGCCGCGCCCTCCCGTGTTTCACCGGCAAGCAGGGTGGCAAGGGACATGCTGCGTCGGGCGGGAACCGCGGTCGGCTCCGCGAGCACGACCGTGTTGGTGCCCGTGGCGCTCAGACCGGCACTGTTCCAGGTGTCCCGGACCAGCACGGCAGCCCGCGGCACGGCGAAGACCCGCACCGCGTGCTGCCCGGACTCGGTCGTCAGCGGACGGTCCGACGCACCCGCCCGGGCCGGGCGCCGCAGGACGGCCGTCTCCGTTGCCGCGAGGAGCACCCAGTCCGCGTGGTCGACACCACTGGCCAGTGGCCATTCGCCCTGTACCAGCCAACCGTCCTCTGTTCGGGTGGCGGCACCCGACGGAGGCATGAGAACGGCGGCGATGCGGGCGTGGGGGGACTCGGACCAGATCTCCTTCTGTCCCTCCTCCGGGAGCAGTGCCGCGAAGCGCGCGTGTGCCGCCCACAGCGTGGCGCACCATGCGGCCGAGGCGCACTGCTCGCCGACCGTCACCGAGGCCTCGAGGAGGTCACCGAAAGTACCCTCGGCGCCGCCCCGGTCGCGGGGGACGAAGTGGCCGGCGAATCCCGCGGCCGTGAGGGAGTCGGCGGTGGCGGCCGTCAGGCGGCGGGCGTGACGGGCGGCGGGGGCGTCGCGGCGGGCGGTCTCGGCCGCCTGCCGTACCGCTGCGGACGGCAGTTCCCCGGGCAGGCAGCCCCGGCCGGGCCGATGGAGCGGGGCGGCGGTCTCAGTCATGGCTTCCCTTCGTACAAAAGACCGCGGAGAGGACGCCCAACCACGCAATTCCCGCGGCCCTTCGAGTTTCGGCCATCCTCCGGGTACGATTCCTTCTCAGCGGTATGAATTGGGGTCGCCTGGCGCGACCCGGTGCGAAGAAGTGGCAGGACATGGGTTGTTGCGTTCCGAGAGGCTACGCGCAAGGCAGGGGCAGGCCGGGGAACCGCTCCTCCGTCACTGCCCGATGCGCCGACGCCCAGACGGAACGGCAGGTCGCTATCGCCGTGTCGCCCTGCAACGCCTCCATGCACAGTCTGCGTTCGGCAGCGGCGGCGGAGGATGTGACAGTGTCCTCGCGCACGACGAGCCGGGTGGCCAGGTCGAGTTCACCGAAGGCGTGGCAGTCGATGAACGCCGAGACGAGCGTGTGCGCGGCTGTGCCGCGACCGGTCCCGGCGTCATGAACCAGCAGATGGCCGAGCTGCCGGAACCCTTCGAGGAGCACCATCATCGGCAGGTGATCCGTGGGGTGGTCGAACAGAATGGCGTGGTTGAGGTCCACCCGCAGCTGCCACTCGTCCGGCGTCGTGCCGGGAGCCAGGACACTGTCCTTGGCGCGAAGCCGACCGACGAGTCCGGGGGCAAGCCTCCCTGGCGGTGCCGCGGGCGGGACGGCGGGCAGCGGTCCGGCCGGGCCGCCTCGCCCACGCAGTATCCGGTAGCCGCGCTCGTCGAGCGCCACCACCCGCAGACCGCCTCGGCCGCAGATGCGCTCGCCGACCGAGAACCGCACGTCGAGCCGGGCGCCGTAGCGGCGGGGCGGCTTGTGGTCGATCCAGTGCCACCACGCCTCGAGTTTCACCGGCATCGGCCGGCCGCCCACCCACAGGGCGCCGGGGTCGGTTATCTCGAAGTCCAGGTCGTAGCCCACGAATCGATGGGTGAGCGGGATCCGGTAGTGCCAGTGGGCCAGATAGACGAGGGACTGCCGGATCGTCTCGGCGAACAGCAGGCTGTCACTGCGGCGCTGGGCATCGGGATGGTAGAGCGCGTGGTCGCGGGGCCACTGACTGCCGACCAGGAAATGGCCCTCGCCGAGCACCACGGCGTCCGTGACGAAGACCTCGGCGACCGCCGCGCGATGCACGAGGTGGCGCAAGACGGTCTGCTCGAAGGCGAGTTCGCGCCCCGGTTCCTGCCACCCCTCGCCAACGGCCGCTTCGTGCAACGGTTGCTGGTGTCTCATCGTCTCTCCCCCTAGAGATCCGCGGGGGCAGGCCGCTCAGGGTGGCCTCCCATTCCCCCATGGGCGACAAATATACCTTCGAGCAGGTTTCTTCAACAGAGGGGAAATGGCCATGACACACTCCGGTGACATATTCAGCGCTGCGGCTCCCGCCAACACAAAGGAGCTGAAGCAGGAGCGGGCGATTCGGACCAGAGAGCGCGTACTCGCCTCGGCCGCGGCGGCGTTCGCCGCCAAGGGTTACCCCGCGGTCACGATTCTGGACGTGGCGCAGGCCGCCGGTATGACCAAGGGCGCGGTCTACTTCCACTACGAGAACAAGGACGCCCTCGCGGTCGCGGTGACCGAACTGTTCTACCGGCGGATCGGGGAGATCGCCCGCTCGGTCGAGGAGTTGGAGATCCCGCCCGTCAGCGCCGTCGCGGAGCTACTCATCCGGACGGCCGTGGCGTTCCGGGACGAGACCGCCATCCAGGCCGGGGCGCGCCTGCAACTGGAGCGGCAGCTGATCGGCGCCCAGCTCCCGCTTCCCTACGAGGGATACACCAGCCTGATCACATCGTGGCTGGCCAAGGGGGCCGCGGAGGCCGAGGAGAGTGGCAACGCGGTCGCGAAGCAGGCGCTCTCCTCGCCCACCACGCTCGCCACCGTGCTCGTCTCCGCCTTCTTCGGGGCGCAGCACATCTCCTGGGTACTCAGCAACCGTGCCGACCTGCTGGAGCGCACGATCGCCGTGGTCCGCACGGTCATTCCGTGCGTCGAGGAGGACATCGAGCTCTGCCCGTCGGCCCCGCACGGCTGAAGCGAGCGCGGATCGCCCCGGCCGCGCGTCACCGCGGCCGCCGCACCTCGGCCACCGCTCCGCCGTCCTCGCCCGCCCGCGGCCAGCCGAGGACCTCGCACGCATGGCGCACCGCCTCGTGAGCGGCGAGCCTCGCGCCATGCCCGTACGTCTCCGTGTAGGCGGCCTCCCCCAGGGCCGCCCGAGCCGCCACCGCGACACGGTCCACGTCGCCGCGCTCGGCGGGCGGCAGCGGGGCACCCGCACCGCGGCGCGACGCGTCGGCCGCACCGAGCAGCAGCGCCGCGCACGCGGCACCGGGCTCCAGATCGTGCAGGACGGCCGCTCCCGCCAGGCCCTCCAGAGACAGTGCGAGGGCACGCGGCTCGTCGAGCAGGCGGGCGACGTCCCAGCCACGCAGGTGATGCTCGGCGGCCCGAGCCGCGTCGCCCCGGAGTTCGGCGAGGAAGCCGAGTTCGGCGAGGAGGAGGTGGTCGCCCGCCTGCGACGACATGTCGGCGTAGCCATCCTGGATGTGCAGCAGGTGTGTCTCGGCGGCGTCGAGGTCGCCGGAGCGGCGGGCCCCGAGCGCGAGTCCCATCTCGGAGTGGATCTCCCCGTACTTGTAGCCCTGTTCCACGGCGATACGGCGGGCCTGCTCGTGCAGGTCGCGGCCGCGCTCCCAGTCGCGGGCCAGCAAAGCAAGCCGGCCCAGCCCGGACAGCCGGGCCGACACCTCGGCTTCCAGACCCAACTCCTTCGCGATGTCCAGCCCTTCGCGCTGCCGACGCGCCGCGTCGTCGTACTCGCCCTTGATCTCGGCGAGCGCTGCGAGGGGTGAGACGGTCTGCAACTCACCCCACCGGTCGCCCAGTTTGCGGAACAGCGCCGCGCTGCGCAGTCCGTCGCGGCCGACTCCCGCGAGGTCGCCGCGGACCAGTGCGAGCGTGGCGCGGAGTCCGAGCGCGGCAGCGGTACCCCACTGGTCGCCCGCCTCGGTGAAGAGAGCGAGGGCACGCGTGTTCAGCTCCCCGCCCGCGGCGGCGTCGCCCGCGCTGAAGAGGCCGTACGCGCACAACCACAAGGCTCGGCCACGGCGGACGCGGTCGGCCAGGGAGTCGGCGGACGCGACGGCGGAGGCGATCGCGTCCGCCTCGGCGTGGTCGCCGGTCAGGAACGCGAACGCGCCGTGCAGCAAGGCAAGTTCGGAGGGCGACTCCGCTGCCGTGCCGAGGACCGCGGCGAGGCTGCGGCGCGCCTCGGTGAGGCGGCCGCGCAGCAACCACCACCAGGCCAGGGCGGTGGCGAGCCGCACCGCCTCGTCGGCCCGGGCCCCGGCGGCGCCACCCGCCGCCCGGCGCACCGCCTCGTCGAGGGCCGCGCGCAGATTGCCCGCCTCGGCGTCCAGGCGGGTGAGCCACGCCCGCTGGTCCGGGCCGCGCAGACAGGGCTCCGCGCGTTCGGCGAGGGCGAGGTAGTACCGCAGGTGGCGGTCTCGTACGGCGGCAAGGTCGGCCATCTCGTGCAGCCGCTCGGTCGCGTACACGGCGACGGACTCCAGCAGGCGGTAGCGCCGCCCCGTGGGCCCGTCCACGACGAACACGAGGGAACGGTCGACGAGCCGCGTCACCAGGTCGAGCACTTCCTCGCGGGTGACGCCGTCGCCCGCGCAGGTTGCCTCGGCGGCGTCCAGGACGCAGCCGTCACTGTGCGCCGCGAGACGGCGCAGCACGATGCGCTCGGGCGCGCTCAGCAGTTCCCAGCTCCAGTCGATCACGGCCCGCAGGGTCTGCTGGCGCGCCGGCGCGCCGCGCTGGCGGGAGGTCAGCACTCGGAACCGGTCGCCGAGACGGATCGCCAGCTCTCTGACGCCGAGCGTGCGTACGCGGGTCGCGGCGAGTTCCAGGGCGAGCGGAATGCAGTCAAGGCGGCGACAGATCTCGGCGACTGCCTCACGATCGGACGGGTCGCCCTCTTCGGGATCGCGAGGGAAGGCCGGATCGCAGGCGGCCGCGCGCTCGATGAACAGCCTTACGGCGTCGCCGGTCTGCAGCGGCTCGACCTGGAACACTGCCTCGCCCACCAGGCCCAACGGCTCCTGGCTGGTGGCCAGTACCCGCAGCCCGGGGGCGCTGCGCAGCAGCAACTCGGTGAGTTCCGCCGCCGCGTCGACGACGTGCTCGCAGTTGTCGAGGACGAGCAGGGTGCGGCGGTCCCGCAGCGCCGCGGCAAGCCGGTACGCGGGGGACGCGGCGCCCGCGCCCGCGCCCGGCAGCACGGCCGGGGCGTCGTCCCGGATTCCCAGGGTGGTGGCGACCAACTGGGCCAGGTCGGCGGAGGTGGCAGCACCGCGGACGCCCGCGAACTCCACGAGCCAGATGCCGTCAAACGGTTCACCGGCCGCGGCGTCGTCCGCCTCCGCCGTCGCCGCTGCCAAGGCCAGCCGCGTCTTGCCGACCCCGCCGGCACCGGTGAGCGTCACCAGACGTGCGGTGGCGAGGAGTCGGGACACCCTGCCGACCGCCTGGTCCCGTCCGACGAGATGGGTCAGCGGTACCGGCAGGTTCGAGTGCGCGCCTCCCGGGGTGGCGGAAACCGCAGCGCCCAGGGGCGCGGGGCGCGGTGTCGGAGGTTTTGGCGGCACGGCGGCCGCTCCCTGCGGGCCGGGCCTCGGCCCCCGGGGTACGGCGTGTCCCCGCCCCGGCTCCTCAGGCGCGGGTCCGGGTGCCACGGACTCCTGGCCGGACGGGGCCGGCGCCACGGGCCGTGGCCCGGTCGGCACTGCCCCTTCGGGATCGGGACCGGACGGGCCCGCCTCCACGCTGGCCGCCCCGGACGGGCCAGGCCCTTCAGGCCCAGGGCCTGACGGTCCGAACGCCGCGGCCCCGGGCCGGGACGGGCCGGACCCCGCATGACCGGGGCTGGACACCCCGGCCCCCGCTGCGGAAGCCCCCGGCGCCGGCGCGGATGAGGCGGAGGGCGAGGGGGCGGCCCCGTCTCCCGGCGCCCCTGGGATCGCCTTCCGAAGGGGCGAGGCGGGCAGGAGGCCGTCGCCCAGGCGCGGGTCCTGGCGGAGGACGGCCTGGTGAAGGGCGCTCAGGGCTGGGCCGGGATCGACGCCCAGCTCGCCGGCAAGGCGGGCCCGCAGATCCTCGTAAGTGGCCAGGGCCTCGCTCTGGCGGCCCGTGAGGTAGAGGGCGCGCATCTGGACGGCGCGCAGACGCTCGCGCAGCGGGTGACGGGCAACGAGGTCGGCGAGTTCTCCGGCGAGGAGGAAGTGGTCGCCCGCGAGGAGCCGTGCCTCGGCCTGCTCCTCCAGAACCGAGAGCCGCTGCTCGGCGAGGCGCTGCGCCGCTGCCCGTACGAACTCCTCGTCGGCGAAGTCCGCGTACGCGGGCCCCCGCCACAGGTCGAGGGCCTCGGTGAGGAGCGCCGCCCGGTCGCGCGGGTCCCGTAAGGTGCGGGCGTCGGCCACGAGGGTGCGGAACCTGTCGGCGTCCACCTCGCGGGCGGCCCGGTCGAGCCGGAGCCTGTAGCCGGGCGCCTGGAGCACCACGCGGTCCCGGCCGAGCACCCGGCGCAGTTGGGAGACCTTGGCCTGGAGGGCGCCCGCGGGCTTACCGGGCGGCTCGTCACCCCACAGGTCCTGGATGAGCCGGTCGGCGGAAACCGGTCTCCCGTCGTGCACGAGCAGGTCCGCCAGCAGTGCCCGGACCTTGACCTCGGGGACCCTGACCGCCTCGCCCCCGTCGTCCCACACCACGAGTGGCCCCAGTACCCCAAACCGCATGCCCGCCACCGTACATGGACGCGTGCCCGCCGGCCCGCGTCGCCTGCCGTCAGCGGACCATCAGCGAACCATCAGCGGTCCCGAAGCGCCCTCGCGCACAGTCGAGCGGAAGGACTCGCCAGGAGCCAGGAGGGAGCGGCAGGCATGACCAGGTACGCGGGCAGGAGGGCCGTCGTCGTCGGCCAGGACACCGGTATCGGCCTGGCCATCGCCAAGCGGCTCGTGGAGGGTGGTGCGCAGGTCCTGCTGACCGCCCGTACCGCCGAGGAACGCGCGCACGCGGGCGCGGAACTGGGCTCCGCCGCCCGCGTCGTCGAGACCGCCGACGGCCTTGCCGGCGCCGAAGGTGCCGACCTCCTGTTCGCCGACGCAGTGGCCACGGCGCGCCCGCTGCTGCCCCACCTCAGGGATGGCGGCGCAGTGGTCCTCACCGCCCCCGCCCCGCCCTCGGCGGCCGTGCGCGCGCTCGCCGCCGAGCTCGTCTCGCGCAGCATCCGCGTCAACGCGGTGGCCCCGGGCTGCATCGGAGCGGCGCCCTCGGACACCGCTCCGCTGCCGCCCCTCGGTCGGCTCGGCTCCGCCGAGGAGGTGGCCCGAGCCGCGCTCTTCCTGGCCACGGAAGCGACGTTCACGACGGGTGCCCAGCTCCCCGTGGACGGCGGCATCGGCCACTCCTGACCATCGCGCACGTCACCGCCCCACGCATACGACGTGCCGCACGAACACACCCGTCCCCGAAACTCCCGGAGCACACCACATGAGCACCTCACCCGACACCACCGCCGCTCCCGGCGCGGAGAGCCGCTCCTCGCCACCCGCCGGGGCGGGGAGCGGAGGCGAGGAGCGGCAGAAGCTGCCGCTCCTCGCCCTCCTTGCCCTCGCCACCGCCGTCTTCATCACCAGCCTCACCGAGACCCTGCCCGCCGGCCTGCTGCCCGCGATGAGCAAGGACCTCCATGTGAGCGAGTCCGCAACCGGCCAGACGGTCACCATCTACGCGATCGGCACCGCTCTGACCGCGATCCCGCTGACCGCGGCCACCGCGGGCTGGCGGCGCAAGCGGCTGCTGCTGGCGGCCATGGTGGGCTTCGCCGTGGCGAATACGGTCACGGCCGTGTCGTCGGTCTACGGCCTGACGATGGTCGCTCGGTTCGTCGCGGGCGTCGCGGCCGGTCTGGCCTGGGCACTGCTCGCCGGTTACGCACGGCGTATGGCTCCCGTCCCGCTCCAGGGCAAGGCAATCGCGGTCGCCATGGCGGGTATCCCGGTCGCCCTCTCACTGGGCGTGCCGGCCGGTACCTTCCTCGGTGAGACACTCGGCTGGCGCGTGGCGTTCCTGGCGATGACCGGACTCACGGTTCTGCTTCTGGTGTGGATCTCCGCGGCCGTCCCGGACTACCCGGGCCAGGGACGCGGCGAACGGCCGAAGATGCTGCGCACGCTGCGCGTGCCCGGTGTGACCCCAGTTCTTTTCGTGACGCTGGTCTTCGTCCTGGCCCACACCATCCTGTACGCCTATATCGCCACGTTCCTCGACGATCTGGGCCTGGGCGGCAGCACCGACCTGGTGCTGCTCGTATTCGGCGCCGCCTCGCTGCTGAGCATCTGGATCGTGGGTGCGCAGATCCACCGCCGGCTGCGCTCGCTGACGATCGCCAGCACACTGCTGGTCGCCGTGTCGGCCGCGCTGCTCGCGGTGCTCGCCGACAACACGGCCCTGGTCTACCTGGCCTCCGCCCTGTGGGGCCTGGGCTGGGGCGGTGTTCCCACCCTGCTGCAGACGGCGGTGGGCGATGCTGGCGGTGAGCAGGCCGACGCTGCCCAGGCGATGCTCGTGACCCTGTGGAACGTCGCGATGGCCGGCGGCGGCATCGTCGGCGGCATCCTCCTCGACGCGATCGGCAGCGACTCCTTCTCCTGGACGGTGCTGCTTCTCCTACTGCCGGTGCTCGCCGTCGTCGTGGCCGCCCGCAGGCACGGCTTCCCCGCCAAGCGCCCGACCGCCTAGGGCGACGCAGGGCGAGGC
>NZ_JAAAXQ010000171.1 GCF_009916105.1 Streptomyces sp. GC420
GGGCATGAGAAAGGGGCGGGCGTCTGGGGGAGCACCCGCCCCTTGCTCGTCGCCGTTACCGGCCTGGGGTGTGGACCGGTAGGGCGCGATCAACTACAGCGTGATCGGCCGGTCACCTCACTCGGTGACCTTCTGGATCTGGACGCTGCCGGCGCCCGCCGCGGTGCCGCGGGCGTTCACGAGCTGGACCTCGCCGAAGAACTGACGCCCCTCGGGAGCCGGGCTGTTGACGATGACCTGGGCGGCGACCTCGGCCGACTCGCCCTTGGCCAGCTTCACGGCCGCCGAGTCGTCGACCTCGACCTCACCGAGGGCGGGGTCGAAGAAGACGTCCAGGTAGTCGTAGTCCGTGCTGCCGGACGGGACCGAGTAGGCGTACACCTTGATGGTGTACGTGCCGGCGGCCGGCGCGGTGAGGCTCACGGACTCCTCCGAGTCGCCGTCGGCGTCCTGGGCGACCTCATCGCCGTTCTCGTCGTAGACCGTCAGGTCGAGGTCGGCGGACGGGTCGGAGACATTGCCGATTGCCACGTCGAGGCGCTCGGCGCCCTCGCCCACGGTCAGCGTGTACTCCTGCGCCACGCCGTCGGCGATGGTCGGGCGGGCCGACTTCGAGGAGCCGAGCGGGCCGCCCTTGAGCTTGCCGTCGATGGCGGCGAACTCGTTGGTGACGGTCCAGTCCACGTCGGCGGGGGTGCCGATCTTCGCCTCGTCGACCGTCTTCACGGCCGGGTCGAAGTCGGCGCCGAGCACCGAGACGTCGAGCTTGTACGGGTTGTACAGCAGCGGCGACGTACGGCGCGACTCGACCTCGATCTCCCACACGCCCGGCTGCGGGTTCGCGTAGGAACGCACGTCCGGGCGGCAGCCGTTGCCGTCGAGGTAGTTGTTGTAGCAGTTCGGCGTGGAGGTCGGGTCGACCGGAACGCCGTACGGGTGGATGGCGATGAACCGGGTCTGGCTCTTGTCCGCCAGTCCGCCGATCGCGACCTCGAGGGTCTTGGCGCCCTCGGGGACCGTGACGAAGTAGGACTTCGTCAGGTTGCGCACGGAGGTGCCCGACGTGGAGAAGGCGTGCGAGCCGGCGGTCAGGTCCTGGGACACGACGACCGTGTTGAGGATCTGCTTGTCGACGCCCTCGGTGCGCGGGTCGTCGAGCTCCAGGATCGCGGTGCGGATGCCGGCGGACCGGGGCTTCGCGGCGATCTTCACCGTGACCGGCTGGTTCAGGCCGAGGCTGATCTCGTCCGGGCCCACGATGTCGAAGGTGTCGCCGGAGTTGTTCTCCAGCTCCAGCTCGTGGCGCACGGCCCGGTCAGGACCGGTCGTACGGGTGACGGTGACCTCGTACGTCTTCTTCTGACCGGCCTTCAGGCCGCCCTCGCGGTCGTAGACGCCGGTGCCGAAGCCCGGCTCCTTGAGGTACTCCTCGATCGCGGTGTCGACCGGGGCCTTGACCGTGTACTCGTGGGCGGTGGCGCCGTCGAGGACGGACTCCCACGCGTCGGGCACGTTCACCAGGCCGGCACCCTCTTCGTAGGCCTGGAAGCCGCTGATGTGGTCGGCGGTGCTGGTCAGCGCGGTGCGCAGCGTGGCCGGGGTCAGGTCGATGCCCTTGGCCTTCGCGGCGGACAGCAGCAGCGCGGAGGCGCCGGCGGCCTGCGGGGAGGCCATCGAGGTGCCCTGCAGCATGCCGTAGCCGGCCGGGAGGCTGTAGCCCGCCTCGGCGACCGGGGCGCCCGGCAGCCAGGTCTGGATGGTGTTGATCGCCGCGCCGGGCGCGGAGATCGTCGGGGTGAAGCCGCCGTCCTCACGCGGACCGCGCGAGGAGAAAGGCATCATCGCGTACGACTTCTTCACGATGGAGCCGTAGTTGGAGGCCCAGGTCTCCCTGGAGACGGTCGCGCCCACGGAGAGCACCTTGTCGGCGAGCGAGGGGTCGCCGATCGTGTTGGTGCCGGGACCGGAGTTGCCCGCCGAGACCACCAGCTGCACGCCGTAGTCGTCGATGAGGCGCGTGTAGAGCGCGGCGCGCGCGTTGTTGCCGTCGTTCAGCGCCGGCAGACCGCCGATGGACATGTTGACGATGTCCACGCCGCGGTTGATGACCAGGTCGGCCATGCCCTCGGTGAGGGCGATGTTGGTGCAGCCGCCGGACCAGGTGCAGGCGCGGGAGGAGACCAGCTTGGCGCCGGGCGCCTGGCCGTTCATCTTCCCGCCGAAGAGGCTGTTGGCGGCCGTGATGCCGGCCACGTGGGTGCCGTGTTCGCTCTCGATGACGCCGATGTTGACGTAGTCGGCCTTGGCGCCGGACGCGTTGTAGACGACGTCCTTGCGGATCTCGGCGACGAACGGGATGCGCTCGGCGACCTCGGTGGACGGGTCGTCCGTGCCGAAGTAGCCCACCTGGAAGCCGTCCTTGTACGGCTTCATCGCCTCTTCGTCGGTGAAGTCGAGGTCGTCGTCCAGGTCGACGGTCATCGTGCCGGCGGCGGCGTCGTAGAGCACGCCCCAGACGTCCGTGGTGTCGCCGTCGCGGTTCATGTCACCGGCCATGTCGCCGCCGGTGGTTGCCGCCTCGGAGAAGTAGTTGAACTTGTAGCTGCCCGCGGGGGCGGTGAACTTCTCGGTGCCCTGGCTCGCGGTGGTGATGGTGAAGTTCGGGCCGGAGACGGAGGTGGTCATCCGCCGCCAGGTGCCGTCGCCGTCGGAGACCGGGTCGGTGGCGGTGACCCAGTCGACGATCTTGCGCTCGCCGGTGGTGGTCTTCTGCAGCGACGGGTGGGCCAGGTCGACACCGGAGTCGAGGATGCCGATGGTGATGCCGCGGCCGTCGTACTTCGGGTGCTCCTTGACGAAGTCCACCGAACCGGTCTCGAAGGACGGGTTGTACGGGTTCTTCGCGGGGGTGTTCTTGCCCGGCGCGGGGTAGGTCCCCTCCGCGGCGGTGCCCGCACCCTTGGCCGTGTCGGCCGCCGGGGTCGGGTCGTCCAGCACGATCTCCTGCTTGAGGTCGATCGCCTGGACGGAGGAGAGCTTCTGGGCGGCCTCGATGGTCTTGTCGGCCTTGGCGGTGGGGACGGTGGCGCGGATGTAGCCGAGCTTGTCGATGGTCTTGCTGACCAGACCGCCGTCGACGGCGTCGAGCTGCTCGGCGACCTGCTCGGTCTTGCCGGGCGTCGTCGCCACCATGAAGGTGATGTTCTTGTCGCCGTCGGCCTTGGCCTCGGCGAGCAGTTCCGCGTCGTCGGAACCGAGCTTCTCGTCGGCGGACTTCACGGGCCCCGCGGGTGCGGGCGCCGGGTCGTCGGCGGCCGCGGCGAAGGCCACGGGGATCGGGCCGGCCGCGGAGAGCGCGGCCACCAGACCCGCGGCGACCGCGATGCGAGCCGCGCGTCTCGCTCCGGATATGGGAGCGCGCTGGGGGTCGAGGGTCATCAGCATCCCAGTTTTCGTAGGTGGGGGATCCGGTGGCTCCGTGTTTTCCGTTGGTGCCGGAGAACGGGGCCGGATGACCGACGACTTTTACGTAAGTGACAGCTTTATGGGGAGAGTTGTCGGTGGCGGAAGTAAGACATGGCGCACTTGCGCCAGCCGCACAACGGGTGAATCGGCGCGTACCGGGCGTCGTGGGCCGGTAGCCGAAACACATACGTTACGAGCTCTTCGCGGTGGCCCTCACGCCTCGCGGCTACGCGCGTAGTGTCGGGACGCCTTGGCGCGGTTCCCGCACGCCGCCATCGAGCACCAGCGCCGCGTGCCGTTCCGCGAGGTGTCGAAGAAGTGCAGGACGCAGGCCTCGTGGGCGCACGCCCTGATCCGGTCGGGCGCGGTGCGCAGCAGCCGGAGGTAGTCGTAGGCGGCGGTCCAGCCGGGGCCCCAGGCGGGATCGGCGAACTCGGTCTCCTCGCCCACCCCCCGGGGGCCGAGGGTGGCGCGAATGCGTCCCTGGTCGAGTACGGCGTCGAGGCGCCGGGCGGCGGCCGCGTCGTCCGGCCGTTCGACGACGGCGAGCAGCGCCTCGCGGGTCCGGCGCAGCCGCTCCAGCGTGGGCTCGTCCGCGGTGAAGCGGGAGTCGAGGCCGTTCGCCGCGAGCCAGACGCCCAGCCCTTCGGTGTCCGTGAGCAGGTCGCGCGGCTCGCCGTCCCGCACCCAGCGGGTGTTGAGCAGGTCGAGGGAGAGGGGCTCGCCGGTGAGCGGCCGGGGGTCGGCGGGCATGTGCGGTCTCCTTCGGGAAGGGCTAACCACTCAAGGGTACGTGAGGGGTTGACGCCTGGATCAGCTAACCTTTAAAGTCGTAATGAGAGGTTAGAGACGCCGGGCGGTCCTGCCGGCGCACACCACCGCCGATCCGCCGGCGGACTCCGCCGGCGGATCCGCTCAGCGGGCAAGAAGCAGGAGAGGGACACACACCATGACGACTGCCGGAGCACTGCGGACCGGCCATATCGGCCTGAACGTCACCGACCTCGACAGGTCGCTCGCCTTCTACCGGGACGCCCTCGGCTTCCAGACCCTCGGCGAGGGCAAGGAGGACGGCCGGCGCTTCGCCTTCCTCGGCCGGGACGGCAGGCTCGTCCTCACGCTGTGGCAGCAGGCCGAGGGGAGCTATGCTCCCGGGCTCGCCGGACTGCACCACCTCGCCTTCGAGGTGGACGGCATCGAGCAGGTGCGGGAGGCCGAGAGCGCGCTGCGCGCCCTCGGCGTCGAATTCGTCCACGAGGGCGTGGTCGCCCATCACGAGGGCGCCGCGTCCGGCGGGATCTTCTTCCGCGACCCGGACGGCACCCGGCTGGAGATCTCCGCCCCGCACGGCGCCCAGGGCGCACCCGCGCCCGCGGGCGCCGCACCGACCTGCGGCTTTTTCTAGGAGGAGACCGGTGGATCCGTACCACGAGGGCTCGCGCGCCGTGCAGGAACGCGTCGGAGTCCGTGAACTCGCCGATCACGTGGGCCGTTCGATCGGCCGGGGCATCAAACCGGTCGCCGCCGCCTTCCTCGGTCTCCAGCCGATGCTGGTGGTGGGCGCGGCGGACCGCGGCGGCCGGCTGTGGGCCTCCCTGCTGACGGGCGAACCCGGATTCGTACGGGCCACCGGTCCGCGGACGGTCTCGGTGGGCGCGGTCCCGGTCGCCGGGGACCCGCTCGCCGCCGTCCTCGCCGAGGACGAGACCCCGGTCGGCACGATCGCGCTCGACCCGCGCACCCGGCGCCGGATGCGGCTCAACGGGACGGCCGCGCCCGGCGCACGCGGCTTCACCGTCACGGCCGGGGAGGTCTTCGCCAACTGCCCCAAGTACCTTCAGCACCGCGAACTGATGCCCGCGGAGGCCGAGCTCCCGGCGCCCGGGCCCGCGCGGCACTCCCCGCGGCTGGACGCGGCGCAGCGGCGGGCAGTCGCCGAGGCCGACACCTTCTTCGTCGCCACCGCGGCGGGTGACGGCGTGGACGTCAGCCACCGCGGCGGCAACCCCGGCTTCGTGGAAGTCCATTCGCCGAACGAACTGAGCTGGCCCGACTACCCGGGCAACGCCATGTTCCTCACCCTGGGCAACCTGCGGACCGACCCGCGTGCGGGGCTGCTGTTCGTCGACTGGACCGGCGGCACCACGCTCCAGCTCACCGGCACCGCCCGCACGGACTTCACCGCGGACGGCGGCAGAACCGTCCGCTTCCGGATCACCGAGGCCGTGGAGGTCCCCGCGGCGAGCCCGCTGCGCTGGACCGGGCCGCGATACTCACCGGCCAACCCGGTCCCGCCACGCTAACGTCACGGGGTGCACAAGGAGTTGAGGGTGGCGGCCTACGCCGTATGCGTCAGGGAAGACCGGATTCTGCTCGCCCGGTGGGTGCCGAAGGACGGAGCCCCGCAGTGGATCCTGCCGGGCGGCGGCGTCGAACACGGGGAACACCCCTACGACGCCGTGATCCGGGAGGTGGAGGAGGAGACGGGATACGCGATACATGTCGAGGGGTTGCTCGGGGTGGACTCCGTACGTCGCGAGATCCCGCGCCGGCTCGGCGTCGTCGCCGACCACCACGCCATACGGGTCCTCTACGACGGCCGGATCACCGGCGGCGAACTGCGCCCCGAAGTGGGCGGCTCCACCGACCTCGCCGCCTGACACTCCCTCGACGAGGTGGAGGGGCTCCGGCGGGTCCCGCTGGTCGACACGGGCCTGAGCCTGTGGCGCACCCGCCCGTCCCACGGCCGGGCAGACCTCGCGACGCCCTGACCCCCGCGGCCGGCGCCCCGAGTCCCGTCGCCGGTCACCCGCACCGGGCCCGGCCCTGAGGGCGACCCGGCCCGCGCCGCCGGGCCGAGCACCCGGGCGGTCCGGCCCTGATCCGGAACGCCGGGCGGTCGTCATCCCGACGCCTCCCGGCGAGCCGGCCCCGGCGCTGAGGACGACCGCCCGCGCCGCCCGCGCCGGGCCCGTGCCGCCGGGGCACGCGCTCGGGTGCGTCGTCCCCGCCGGCGCGGCCGGATCCGGAACGCCGGGCGGTCGCCGTCCCGACGACTCCCGGCGAACCGTGTCCGGCACTGCGTCCGGCCCGCGCCGGGGCTCCGTGCGGGCGTGCCCGGCGCGTGACCCGCCTGCCCGGCCGGTCCCCGGAAGGCCCGCGACCAGGGCGGGTCGGTGTCCGGCAGGGGTCTTGCCGGGCCGTGCCCGGGGTCCGTCCCGCGCCGGCGCCCCGTGCGAGCGGTCCCGGCAGGCTCGGTGAGCGGCGGATCCCGGGGCGCGGCCCGCCGCGGGGCCGGGGACGCGCGGGGGAGCCCTCGGCTTCCCCGGGACATGAACCGGCGGTGAGCGCGGACGGGACCGTGGCCGGCCGGTGGATGGACGTTTGCGGTCGCGATGATCCATGCGGCGCGATCGCTGCCACGCGTTGCGGCACCGTTAACGCGCAGGCCATCCCGGATGCCAACGATCCAGGAGGAACGGGGAGTTCCCCGTTCGTCCGACGAAGCGTTCGCACTCGGGGAGATCGCGCCATGTCGCGCATACGCTCTGCTGCCGCCCTCGACCGCCGGTCCTTCCTCGCCGTTGCCGGTGCCGCCGGCGCCGCCGCCGGGCTCGGTTTCGCCCTCGGAGCCGGGGGCGGCGAGGCCACGGCCACCGCGTCCGCCCGGGCCTCCGCCGCATCCACCGCCCCGCCCGCCGCCCGGAGGCCCGGCCCACAGCCGGCGCTCGCCCCCTTCAGCAACGGCACCACACTCCGTACCGTCGCCACTCCCCGCAGCGGATCCGGCTCCGGCTACCGCAGGCTCGGCGAGGGCCCGGCCTGGCCCCGGGTCGTACGGGACGCGTTGGCGCCCGCCAGGTCCGGCCGCGCCGACCGCCGCCGCACCCTCACCGCCTTCGTCCAGCTCACCGATCTGCACATCACCGACGTGCAGCACCCGATGCGTTACGAGTTCCTCCGCTCCGGCGCCCCCCGGTCCTGGCGCCCGCACGAGGCACTCACCGTCGCCGGCGCCGTCTCGCTGGTCGAGCGCGTCAACGCGCTGCCCGCCGCGCCCGCCACCGGCGCCCCGCTGTCCTTCGTGATGACCACGGGCGACAACACCGACAACAACTCCAGGCTGGAACTCGACTGGTTCCTCACCGCCATGAGCGGCGGCCGCATCACACCCAACAGCGGTGACCCGCATGCCTACGAGGGCGTGCAGAACAGCGGGCTGCCACTGTTCTGGCACCCGGAGGAAGAACTGCGCGACACCGAGAAGCGGCTCGGCTTCCCGCGCGTCGACGGCCTGCTCACCGCCGCGCTGCGCCAGGTCAACAGCCCCGGCCTGCGGCTGCCGTGGTACTCCACCATCGGCAACCACGACGACCTGAGCGGCGGCGTCTACTCCGACACCGGTGGCTTCTTCGCCGAGTTCGCCGTCGGCGACCGCAAACTCCAGACCGTGCCCGCGTCCGTCGCCGAGCGGGTCTGGCGCGGTTCGCGCAAGGGTCAGGACCCCAGGGGCAAGGGCATCCGGGAACTGCTGCTCGCCCACAGGCGCGAGATGCGCCGGGTCACGCCCGACGAGCGCCGCGCGCCCTTCACCGTGGAGGAGTACGTGCGGGCCCACCTCGACCCGGCCCACGCGGGCCGCGCGGGCGGCCCCGCCGGCCACGGCTACACCCGGGCCAACCTGGACGAGGGCACCCTCCACTACAGCTTCCGGATCTCCGACGACGTACTCGGCATCAGCCTCGACACCACCAACAGGGGCGGCCAGTACACCGGCTCCATCGGCACCGCGCAGCTGCGCTGGCTCGAACGCACCCTCGAGGCGCACCAGGACGACCACGTCATCGTCTTCAGCCACCACTACAGCGCCAGCATGACCAACCCCGTCGAGGACCCGTCCAGGCCGGGCGAGACCCGTCACGGAGGAGCGGAACTGCTCGCCGTGCTGGGGCGCCACCGCAACGTCCGGGCCTGGGCCAACGGCCACAGCCACCGCAACGAGATCACTCCGCACGGCACCTTCTGGGAGATCACCACCGCTTCCCACGTCGACCACCCGCAGCTCGCCAGGGTGATCGAGCTCGTCGACAACGAGGACGGCACGCTGTCCCTCTTCACCACGCTGATCGAAGCAAGCGCCCCGTACAGCACGGACTACACCGACCTCTCCCAGACCGGCCTGGCCTCCCTCTACCGCGAGTTGTCGTACAACGCCCGTGACACCGACCGGGTCCTCTCCGGCGCGGCGCGGGACCGCAACACCGAACTGCTGCTGAAGAAGGGGTAGGGCGGGTTTCGAAAGTCCCGTCCGGCTGCGGGCGGACGACGCCACTTTCGAACCTGCTCCAGACGCTCAGCCACACGGAAGGAGGGGCGGGCCCCGCCGACAGGGCCCGCTCCTCCTCTCCCCTCCTGTCCGCGAAATCCCCCGGCTAACGCGGCAGTACGACGACATGCGCTGCCGGATCCCGGTCCGCCGCCGCCATCAGTGCGGTACGTACGGCGGTGGCCTGCTGTTCGGGACAATCGCGAAGCCCCACCGGGGTGACGGGCACCACCGTGATGCCCAGCCGCTCCAGATGCTCGCGCTGCCGGGCCGTTCCCGGCCCTGACGACTCCTCCTCCCTCCGCGGCGGCACGCCGCCGCTCTCGCCGCGCCGCGGCATCCTGGCGTCGATCACCACCGCGACCGACCGACCGGGCCAGTAGGCGTCCACCCCGCCCAGGTGCGGCCCGCCGGGCAGCCGCAGGCCGACGTTCCACAGCGGCTCGGGCAGCCCGGAGTCCCGCACCATCCGGTAGAGCCGCCCCTCGGCGACGGCCCGCCCCTCGGCGAGCAGCGCGTCCACGGCGTTCACCACCTGGGGGCGGCCGAGCAGCCGTGCCCGCCGCAGCTCCCGTACGACCGCGGTGGCCTCGCAGTACCCGCCGCGCACGGCCTCGGCCAGCAGCCGGCGCACGGTCACCGCGTCGTCAAGCCGCGCCACCGTGTCGGCCACCGCGCGCGGCACCGGCGCGGCCGGCACCCCGCCGGCCTCCAGCGCGTACGGCAGCGCCTCGGTGCGCAGCAGCCGCACGAAGCCGGCGGAGCGCAGCCGGCGGGTGCGGGGCACCAGGACGTCGATGCGGTCGATGCGGTCCAGTTCGGACAGCGGGGGCGCGGCGCCCAGTCCGTGCAGGGCGAGCGCCGCCGCGCCGGTGATCACCGCCTTTCCGCGGGGGGCGTACACCCCGCGGGCCGGGCCGGCCGGGCCCGGCACCAGCGGGCTGTCCCCGCCGCGGAGGGACGGCCGTGCCGCGTAGAGCAGGGCGGCGTGCAGCCGTTCCTCACCGGTCGGCGGCCCCGGCCTGAGCAGGTAGACGCCGGGCAGGAGCTGCTGCCAGGGGCCGCCGGGCCGGCAGCGGGCGGCGGCGAGGGCGGCGCCGACTCCGTGCTCGCGCAGCTGCCCCGCGGTCAGGACGCGGCGCCGGATCTCCGAGGGGTGACACGGCGGACGGGGGCCGGCCGGCGGAGTGCGGAGCCGGCCGCCGCGAGCGGGGGAATTGTTCATGCGGCCCCGATTCCCGTTCGGCAGCCGTGCCCTAACCGCTGTTACACGCTCGTCGACAAAGGCGGACAAGCCTGTCCTAAAGTGCAAGCGTTCGATTGCCGATCAGGGGCACCGGGCGTGTCCCGGTGCCCCAGGTCAGCGGGCCTTCAGCGGCTTCCGGACGGTGAGCCGTCCCGCTCAGACGGCGCCGGAGGCATCGCACTCCTGTGCCCTGAGCGCCCGTGCGAGGTCGTCCCTGGACTCCAGCACGAGCCGGCGCAGCGCGGGCGCGGACTCCTTGTGGGCGTCCAGCCAGGCGTCCGCGGCGTCCAGAGTGGCCCTGTCGCCCTGGAGGATGGGGAACAGCCCGCGCACCACCGCCATGCCGATCTCGATCGAACGCTCGCTCCAGACCCGCTCGATCGCCTCGAAGTACCTGGGCGCGTACGGCGCCAGCAGTTCCCGCTGTCCCGGCTGGTCGAAGCCCGAGATCGTCGCCTCCACCAGCGCGTTCGACAACTCGTCGGACTCGACGACCTGCGCCCACGCCCGCGCCTTGACCTCGGCGGAGGGCCTGGCGGCCAGGCAGCGCACCTGGTGGCGCTTGCCGGACGCGGTGTCGTCCCGCGCCAGTTCGGCGGCGAGCACGGTCTCGTCCACCGTGCCGTGCGCGGCCAGCGACTCCAGGAACGTCCAGCGCAGCTCCTGGTCCACGTCGAGGCCGTCGATCCGGGCGGAGCCGGCCAGCAGCCCGGCGAGCAGCTGGAGGTCGGACTCCGTCGTGGCGCACGCGGCGAAGAACCGCGCCCAGGCGAGCTGGTGCCCGCCGCCAGGTTCGGCCAGCCGCAGCTCGCGCAGCGCGCCCTCGGCGAGCAGCCGCCCGCCTTCCGCGCGGTACCCGGGCGCGGCATAGTGCTCGAGCGCGGTACGGGCCCACGCCTGTACGTTCTGCAGTACGCCGATGTCGGTCTCGGCGCCCGCGAACCTCCCCGCGAGGGCGAGGAAGTCGCGGGCCGGCAGCAGTGCGTCCCGGGTCAGGTTCCACAGCGCCGACCAGCACAGCGCGCGCGCCAACGGGTCGCTCACCTCGCCGAGGCGGGCCCGCAGGGTGTCGAGCGACCCCTCGTCGAAGCGGATCTTGCAGTAGGTCAGGTCGTCGTCGTTGACGATGACGAGCTCCGGCCGGTCCGCTCCCGCCAGCTCCCCGACGACCGTGCGCGGTCCGCTCACGTCCAGCTCGGCGCGCGCGTAGCGCACCAGCGTGCCGTCCGCGTCCTCGCGCCGGTAGAGACCGACCGCGACGCGGTGCGGCCGGAGTTCCGGGTGGTCCCCGGAAGCCCCCTGGAGCACCGCGAACTCGGCGATCCGGTTCTCGGCGTCGTAGGTGACGTCGGGCGTGAGCGAGTTGACGCCGGCGGTCTGCAGCCAGGAGCGCGACCAGGAGGCCATGTCGCGGCCCGAGGTCTCCTCCAGGACCGCCAGCAGGTCGTCGAGCCGGGTGTTGCCGTACGCGTGCCGCTTGAAGTAGCGCCGGGCGCCCTCCAGGAACGCCTCCCGGCCGACGTAGGCCACCAGCTGCTTGAGCACCGAGGCGCCCTTGGCGTAGGTGATCCCGTCGAAGTTGAGCTTGGCGTCTTCCAGATCGTGGATGTCCGCCGTGATCGGATGCGTCGACGGCAGCTGGTCCGCGCGGTACGCCCAAGCCTTGCGGCCGTTGGCGAAGGTGATCCAGCCGTTGGTGAAGCGGGTCGCCTCCACCAGGGACAGTGACCCCATGAAGTCCGCGAAGGACTCCTTGAGCCACAGGTCGTCCCACCACCGCATGGTCACGAGGTCGCCGAACCACATGTGGGCCATCTCGTGCAGGATGACGTTCGCGCGGCGCTCGTACGAGGCGCGCGTCACCTTGCCCCGGAAGACGAACTCCTCGCGGAAGGTGACCAGGCCCGGGTTCTCCATCGCGCCGATGTTGTACTCCGGCACGAACGCCTGGTCGTACTTCCCGAAGGGGTACGGGTAGTCGAAGTGGTCGTGGAAGAAGTCCAGGCCCTGCTTGGTGACCTCGAAGACGTCGGAGGCGTCGAAGTGCCGCGCCAGCCCCTTGCGGCACAGCGCGCCCAGCGGCACCTCCAGCGTCCCGCCGTCCTCCAGGGTGTGCCGGTACACGTCCGTGACGTAGTGGTACGGGCCGGCGACGACCGCCGTGATGTACGTGGAGATCGGCTTGGTCTCGGTGAACCGCCACACCCCGTCGTCGAGCGTGCCGGTGCCGTTGCTCAGCACCGTCCACCCGTCGGGGGCCGTCACCTCGAAGCGGTACGGCGCCTTCAGGTCGGGCTGCTCGAAGTTGGCGAAGACCCGCCGCGCGTCGGCCGGTTCGTACTGGGTGTAGAGGTACACCTCGCCGTCCTCGGGGTCGACGAAGCGGTGCAGCCCTTCCCCCGTACGGCTGTAGGCGCACTGCGCGTCCACGACGAGAACGTTGTCGTCGGCCAGGCCGTCCAGCATGATCCGCGCCCCGTCGAACACCTGGGCCGGGTCGAGCTGCCGCCCGTTGAGCGCCACGGAGTTCACCGAGGGCGCGACGAGGTCGGCGAAGGTGGAGGTTCCCGGACCGGTGCGGCGGAACCTGACGGTCGTCACCGAGCGGAAGGTGCGCGGGCCCTCACCCGGCGCCTCACCCACCGCCGACCGCAGGTCGAGCGAGATGTCGTACCCGTCGACGGACACCAGTCCTGCCCGCTCACGGGCCTCCTCGCGGGTCAGATTCTCACCGGGCACAGGCACTCCTCGCATCGTCGACGGTCGTCCTCGCATCCTCGCACGGGAATGACGGCGGCGAACTGGCGGTTTTGCTCCGAGTACCGACCCGCTCACCGTCGTGTCATGAGGAGAACCGTGTCCGAGAAGACCCCCGCCGACTTCTGGTTCGACCCCCTGTGCCCGTGGGCATGGCTGACCTCCCGCTGGATGCTGGAGGTCGAGAAGGTGCGTCCGGTGGAGGTGCGCTGGCATTTGATGAGCCTCGCCGTGCTCAACGAGCCCAAGCTCGACGAGCTTCCCGAGCAGTACCAGGAGATGATGCGCACCGTGGCCTGGGGACCGGTCCGGGTCGTCAACGCCGCACGGCTGAAGCACGGCGAGGACATCCTCGGCGGCCTCTACACCGCGCTCGGCACCCGCATCCACAACCGGGGCGAAGGTCCGACCAGGGAGGCGGTCGCGGGAGCACTGGCCGAGGTCGGGCTCCCCGCCGAGCTGCTCGACCACTGGGACGACGACACCTTCGACGCCGAACTGCGTGCCACCCACAAGGAGGGCATCGACCTGGTCGGCCAGGACGTCGGCACGCCCGTCATCGCCGTCCCCGGATCGGACGGCGAACGGATCGCCTTCTTCGGCCCGGTCGTCACTCCCGCCCCGCAGGGCGAGGCGGCGGGCCGACTGTGGGACGGCACGCTGCTCGTCGCGTCGACCCCCGGCTTCTACGAACTGAAGCGCACCAGGGACGCCGGCCCTTCCTTCGACAACCTCGGCTAGACCCGTACGCGCACCGAAGGGCCACCGCGAGTCCGGTCCTCGCGGGGGCCCTTCCTCCATCCGCCCGCCCGGTGAAGGCCCGGCTGCGCGCAGTGCGGAGCGAGAACCAAGCACGCACTCCCGCTGCCCGGACGCACCTACCACCCGCACCGCGTGCGAAGCCGTCTGTCCCAGGGACGGGAACTCCGCACGCGTGTGCTCGTCCGGGCGGGTCTGACCCCGGCCGGCGCCGAGGGCACAAGACCTCCCGGAGCGCCGCTCCCGGAGGCAGCCTGAGCCAGGAATCCCCCTCCCCTCCAGGGAGGCGAGCGGTCAAATAGGCGGGCCTTGCATGTGACTTGCAACTGCGTTCTCGGTGCAGATCAGTAGTGGTATGCCGGCGCACTGCCGGGAAGTCCGCCCTGTTTGTGTGAAACCGACCAAGCCGCAGCTCAGGCCTTGTGCCGGAACTCACGGTGACCAGCGGGGTTCCCCGGGTTAGCGTCGCTGTGTCCCCCGCCGTCACCGTTCACGTGGAGTTCCCATGAGCACCGCCGCTGCCGCCACCACGACCCGCCCGGGCGCGGTCCTCGCCGACCTGCTGCCCGCGTCCCGCACCCGGGACATCGCTCTGGTGGCGGGCGGGGCCGTCCTCACCGGCATCGCCGCGCAGATCTCCGTCCCGGTCCCCGGCTCCCCGGTGCCGGTCACCGGGCAGACCTTCGCGGCCCTCCTCGTCGGCACCGCGCTCGGCGCACGCCGCGGCATGGCCGCGCTCGCCGTCTACGCGCTGGCCGGCGTCGCCGGCATGCCCTGGTTCGCCGAGGGCACCTCCGGCTACGGGATGCCGTCCTTCGGCTACATCATCGGCATGCTCCTCGCCGCCACCGTGGTCGGTGCCCTCGCACGCCGCGGTGCCGACCGCTCGGTGCTGCGCACGGCCGGGGCGATGGTGCTGGGCTCCGCCGTCATCTACGCCGTCGGCGTGCCGTACCTGGCGCTGGCCACCGGTATGACCCTCGGTCAGGCCGTCGCGGCCGGACTGACCCCGTTCCTGATCGGTGACGCCCTGAAGGCGGCGCTGGCGATGGGCGCGCTGCCCGCCGCGTGGAAGCTGATCGGCCGCCGCGGCTGAACCGTCCGGCGCCCGCCCGGGCGCACACGTCGGGGGCCCGCTCCGCGTCCGTGCGGAGCGGGCCCCCGGGCGTCCGGCGGCAGTCGTCCGGCTCAGGTCCCGCGCCTGCGGGTGCTCCACCACGCGCCGGCCCCGCCGACGGCGAGCAGCAGCACGCCGAACAGGCCGAGCGCCGTGGCCCGTTCGCTCACCCCGGTCCTCGGCAACTCCCCGCGGTCGTGGCCGTCCTTGCCGTTCCCGCCGTCCTCACGCCCCTTGCCGTCCTCACCGTCCTTGCCGTCAGTGCCTCCGTCGCCGCCCGGCCCGAACGGGACGTTCTCCGTGCCCAGCAGCAGGGGGGTGTCGGGCGCGTTCGGTGTCGGGTTGTTCGTACCGAAGTTGACCGGGCCCTGCTGCCAGAGCAGCTTCTCGCTCGTGCCCTCGGTCACCGGCAGGCAGATCCTGCCGGTCCTGCCCAGGTCGAAGTGCGCCCGGACCGCGAACGACCGGTCCGCGCCCGCCGCCAGGTCGCCGACGGCACAGGCGAAGCCGCTGTTCGACCCCTCGGGCAGTCGGCCCCCCGGGATCTTGGCGCAGCCCTCGACGTTCTCGACGGTCAGGCCCTCGAAGCCGATGACGGAGAGCGTGACCGGGCCGCTCGCCCCGGTGCCCTTGTTGAGCACCTTCGCGGTGATGTCCGTCCTGCCGTCCTCGTTGCCGACGGAGATCCGCTCCGGCAACTCCGTGGTGATCTTCATGTCCGCCGGTGCGCCCGGTCCCGGCGACCCCCCGGCGCTGCTCCCCGGAGTCGGTTCGGCCGCCTGTGCGACGAACGGGAATGTGAGTGCGAATGCGGCTGCCGCCACGATTGCGGGCCGCAATGGCCGTGTCCGTTTCCCCTGGTGATTGCCGTGCATTAACCGTCCCCCTCGCGCGTCCGAATCGGCGGTACTCGAAGAGGTACCACAAGATTTCGCCCAACTGTGGTGTGATGATGGCAAGTTAAGCTTTCTGTACGCTTCGGCGCAGGTCACGGGGTGACTGAGGGGGTGTCGTTGATGCCGGGGACTTTGGTGGCGGGGCGTTATCGGCTGGGCGAGCCAATTGGGCAGGGGGGAATGGGGCGGGTGTGGCGCGCGGCCGACGAAATGCTCGACCGCTGCGTCGCCGTCAAAGAAATGCGCATCGACGACTCCGGCGCGGAGGACGCCCGTATTCGCCGTGAACGGACGCTCCGGGAGGCCAGGGCCACGGCCCGTATCGACCACCCGAATGTCGTACGCGTCTACGACGTGGCGGAGGAGAGCGACCGGCTGTGGATCGTCATGGAACTCGTCGAGGCGCGCTCCCTGGAACGGGTTCTGGCGGAGGACGGCCCGCTGACCCCGCGTGAGGCGGCCAGGGTCGGGCTCGCGCTCGCGGCGGCGCTGCGGGCGGTGCACGCGGTCGGGGTGCTGCACCGGGACATCAAGCCGGGCAATGTGCTGCTCGGGCCGGGGGAGCGGGTCGTCCTCACCGACTTCGGGATCGCGGCGATCCAGGACATGAGCGGGCTGACCATGGCCGGCATGCTCATCGGCTCGCCCGACTACATGGCGCCCGAGCGGGTCGGAGGCCGTCCCCAGGGCCCGCCCTCCGACCTGTGGTCCCTCGGAGCCACACTGTGCGCCGCCGTCGCGGGGACCTCCCCCTTCAGCCGCCCCACGACGCTTGCCACTTTGCACGCCGTGCTCTACGAGGAGCCCGAACTCCCGGCCGCGGCGGGCCCGCTGATCCCGGTTCTGGCCTCCCTTCTGGTCAAGGAACCGGAAGCCCGCCCCACCGTCGGCACACTCACCGCGGCACTGGAACCGGTGGC
>NZ_JAAAXQ010000172.1 GCF_009916105.1 Streptomyces sp. GC420
CCACCCCCCCACGCAGCTTCCCCCCACGCAGCTTCCACCCACGCCGTGACCGACCAGTGACCCGGGACGCGAACACCGTCATGAGCACCGAGAACACCCCGTGAACGAGACCTACGCCGTCCTCGCCGTCGCCCTGGTCGTGGTCGCCACCGTCCTCGTGGGCTCGCTCGGTCTGCGCATCTCCCGCACGACCTCCGACTTCTACGTCGCCTCCCGCACCGTCGGGCCCCGCCTGAACGCGGCCGCCATCAGCGGCGAGTACCTGTCCGCCGCGTCCTTCCTCGGCATCGCGGGCCTCGTCCTCATCCAGGGCCCCGACATGCTGTGGTACCCGGTCGGCTACACCGCCGGGTACCTGGTGCTGCTGGTCTTCGTCGCCGCCCCGCTGCGCCGCTCCGGCGCCTACACGCTCCCCGACTTCGCCGAGGCCAGGCTGGAGTCCAAATCGGTGCGCCGCTTCGCGGGCACGTTCGTCGTCGGCGTCGGCTGGCTCTACCTGCTGCCCCAGCTCCAGGGAGCGGGCCTGACCCTGGAAGTGGTCACCGGCGCGCCCGACTGGCTCGGCGGCGTGATCGTCGCCGTGGTGGTCGTGGCCGCCGTCGCCGCCGGCGGCATGCGCAGCATCACCTTCGTCCAGGCGTTCCAGTACTGGCTCAAGCTCACGGCCCTCCTCATCCCGGCCCTGTTCCTGGTGCTCGCCTGGCAGAACGACGGCGCGCCCCGTGTCGCCTTCGACGAACCGCCATCCTTCCGCGAACAGCGGAACGTGCGCGTCGGCGAGACCGTCGACCTGCGTCTGGAGGAGCCCCTGACGGTCACCGTCACCGGCACCGTCGACGGCACCCGGCACGACGGGACGTCCGTGGAACTGCCCGCCGGCACCCACCGCGTCGACGGCGGGACCCGGCTCGGATTCACCGAGGGCGACCCCGTGCCGCAGACCGAGGAGGGCAGCTCCGCCGGCATCTCCTCGCCGTACGCCACGGACCGCGGGGAGCGGCCGCTGTACGCCACGTACGGACTGATCCTCGCGACCTTTCTCGGCACCATGGGGCTGCCGCACGTCGTCGTCCGCTTCTACACCAGTCCGCACGGCATCGCCGCGCGCCGCACCACCGTCGTGGTCCTCGGGCTGATCGGTGCCTTCTACCTGCTGCCGCCCGTCTACGGGGCCCTCGGCCGGCTCTACTACCCCGAGCTGACCCTGACCGGGGACGCGGACGCCGCCGTCCTGCTGCTGCCGGAACGGGTGATCGGCGGACTCGGCGGCGATCTGCTGGGCGCGCTGCTCGCCGGCGGCGCCTTCGCCGCGTTCCTCTCCACGGCCTCGGGCCTGACGATGGCCGTGGCCGGTGTGATCACCCAGGACGTGCTGCCCTCCCGCGGCGTACGGCACTTCCGGCTGGCCACCGTCCTGGCCATGGCGATGCCGCTCGGGGCGAGCATGCTGGTCGGGGGACTGCCCGTGGCCGACGCCGTGGGTCTGGCCTTCGCAGTGTCCGCCTCGTCGTTCTGCCCGCTGCTCGTCCTCGGCATCTGGTGGCGCCGGCTCACCCCGCCCGGCGCACTGGCCGGCATGCTGACGGGCGGCGGATCCGCGCTGCTCGCGGTCGCCGTCACCATGTCCGGATATCCGGAGACGGGCGTGGCGCACGCCCTGATGGCCTGGCCCGCGATCTGGTCGGTACCGCTGGGATTCCTCACCATGGTGCTGGTGTCCCTGGCCACGCCGGGCAGGGTGCCGCCGGGCACCGACGCGACGCTCGCCCGATTCCACCTGCCGGAGGAACTCGCCGCCGGCCAGCAGCCCGCCAAGGGCGCTCTGGGGGCAGAGGCATGAACGAATTCCTCGCCGGCGTGTTCGTGGCCGCGCTGCCACTGCTCGCGCTGGGCTACTGGATCGGCCGCAGGGCCGCGGGACGGCGCCGGCCCGGAGATCTCGGCACACCCGTCGAGCACGCCACCTTCGAGACCCTGCACACCGCCTCACTCGCCACGCCCCCGCTGCGCGCCGGGCTCAACGAGGACACCGCCCGCAAGGCGGCCCGGCGGCTGCGCCCCCTGCTCGGCACCGAGGCGCTGTGCCTGACCGACCACGAGTCCGTCCTCGCCTGGGACGGGGCGGGGGAGCACCACAAGGCGCAGATCATGGAACAGCTCGGGTCCATCCTCGACACCGGGCGGGGCGAGGCGTTCAGGATCAGCTGCGAAGACCTGGACTGCCCGCTGCGCTGGGCCGTCGTGGCGCCGCTGACCGTCGACAACCGGGTGCACGGGGCGCTCGTCGTCTGCGCGCCCAGGGAATCGGCTGTCCTGGTCAGAGCCGCGGGCGAGGTCGCGCAGTGGGTGTCGGTGCAGCTCGAGCTCGCCGAACTCGACCGCTCCCGCACCCGGCTCATCGAGGCCGAGATCAAGGCGCTGCGCGCCCAGATCTCGCCGCACTTCATCTTCAACTCGCTGGCCGCCATCGCATCCTTCGTACGGACCGACCCCGAGCGGGCGCGCGAACTCCTGCTGGAGTTCGCCGACTTCACCCGGTACTCCTTCCGCAGGCACGGTGACTTCACCACCCTCGCGGACGAGCTGCACTCCATCGACCAGTACCTCGCGCTGGTCCGTGCCCGTTTCGGCGAACGGCTCTCCGTCACCCTCCAGATCGCGCCCGAGGTCCTGCCCGTCGCCCTCCCCTTCCTGTGCCTGCAACCGCTGGTCGAGAACGCCGTCAAGCACGGTCTCGAGGGAAAGCTCGCCAAGAGCCACATCAGCATCACCGCGCAGGACGCGGGCGCCGAGGCGGTCGTCGTCATCGAGGACAACGGGACCGGCATGGACCCCGAGCGGCTCCGTCAGATCCTGCGGGGCGACACCGGCCCCTCCGCGGGCATCGGCCTGAGCAACGTCGACGACCGGCTGCGCCAGGTGTACGGCGACGAGTACGGGCTGGTCATCGAGACGGGTATCGGCGCAGGCATGAAGGTCACGGTCCGGGTGCCGAAATACCAGCCCGGAGTCCATTCCACAGCGCGCACGGCGCGCGAATGAGCGCAGTGGGGCACATTGGTGGCCCGGAGCTATGGCCGCACGGCGAGTGGTGACCGACAATGGCCGTCTGGAACAGCACCGAGGCTGAACAGGGGGCGCCGTTGTTCGCAAGGGTCGACGGAAGAGCAGCGGAACTCGACCGGGTCAGGCAGGCCATACGCGCCACGGCCGCGGGCCGGGGCGGTGTCGTGCTGCTCGAAGGAGAGCCGGGCGCCGGAAAGTCCCTGCTGCTGACGGAGGCCCTGGCGGGCTACAGCGGCTGCCTCATCCTCACCGGCACCGCGGTCGAGGCCGGCCGCGACCTCCCGCTGAGCGCCCTCCTCGACTGCTTCCGCACCCCCGAGGCCGCCGGACTCCGCTCCGAACTCACGACCCTGCTGGGCACGACGCCGTCGTACGCTCCCGGCCTGCACGCGGAGCGCCGCGCCGCCGGGGGCGCCCCTGCCGCGGGTGCCCCCGCTGCCGGACCCGCCGCAGGAGGTTCCGCCCCCGAGCCCGCTCCCGGATTCCCGGACGACGCCCCCGGCGCGGTGCAGGACGCACCCGACCCCTCGCTCGTCTCGGCGGCGGCGCAGCGCATCACCGAACGGCTGCTGGAGCTGGCGGACCGCACGCCGCTCGTCCTCGTCCTCGACGACCTTCAGTGGGCCGACGCGGCCAGCCTGCTGGTCTGGGCCCGGCTGGCCAGGACCGCACCCCACCACCCACTGCTGCTGCTCGGCGCACGCCGCCCCTTCCCGCGGCGCACCGAACTCCACGCCCTCGCCGACGCCGCCGACGTGATCACCCTCGAACCGCTGGCGCCCGAGGAGGCCGTACGGCTGGCCACCGCGCTGCTGGGCGGCCCGCCGGCCCCCTCGCTGCGCAGGGAGCTGCCGCTGGCGGGCGGCAACCCCGGATACATACGGCAGACCGCGCTCGCCGAGGACACCCCGGAGCTGCTGCGCACGGTCGCCCGCGGCCTGGACTTCCTCGGCCCGGAAGCGCTCGACACCCTCCGCCTTGCGACGCTGCTCGACAAGTCCTTCACCGCGACCGCGCTCGCCGAACTGACCGGGCGGAACGCAGCCGCGCTCCTGCCGCCGCTGGAGGAGGCCCTCGCCGCGGGGGTGCTCGCGGAACGCGGCGAGCGGCTGGAGTTCCGGGTTCCCCTGGCTAGGCGCGCCCTCGCGGCAGGACTGCCCGCTCCGATCAGGCACGCCCTGACCACCGCCGAGCAGCCGCGGCAGACCGAGTCGGACCCGCTCGGGCTGTGGGAACAGGGCCGGTACACCGAGGCCGAGACCGCGGCGCGCGAGGCCCTGGCGCGCAGCGAGGATCCGCTGGCCGAGGCCACCGCCCAGTACGTCCTCCACCTCGCACTCGTACGGCGTCACCGGCCCGTCGAGGCACTGGCGGCCCTCGACGGGGCGCTGGAGCAGGAACGGCTGCGGGCACGGGCCCTGGTCGACCGGGCCAGGCTGCTCGGGCAGCTCGGCCGGCCGGCCGAGGCCCGCGAGGCTCTGCGCGCGGCCCGTGCCCTCGCCCAGCAGACGAGCGCCGCCGAGTCGGTCGCCGCGGAGCTCGACTTCTGGGCCGGTGACTGGGACGCCGCCCTGACCAGGGCCGAGGACGACCTGGCCGCGCTGATCCTGGGCCACCGGGACCAGCAGGAGCGGGCCGGGACCCGGCTGGCCGCCCTCAACGGCTCCGCCACCTCCACGTTCGCCCTGCTCGCCAAGGCGCTGCGCGCGGAACGCCAGGGACACCCGGAGGCCGCGCTGGCCGTGCTGCTTCCCGCCGTCGACGAGGGCCGGGCGCAACTGCTCTCCGAGGTCGTACGGCTGGCCCTGCTCACCTCCGACTCGCCCTCCGCGCGCCGGGCCGTCGACGCGGCGGTGGGCACGCCCGCGGAGGTGCACTGCCGCGGCGTCTTCGAGCAGGACCCGGAGGCACTGCGCGAGGCACTCACGGAGCACGGCCCCGGTTCGCGACCGCTGCCGCTCGGCCAGTTGCACGAGGACCTGGCCGTCGCCGAGGCCTGGCGAGGGGAACTCGACGCGGCGCGCGTCAGCCTGAGCCGGGCCGTGGACATCTACGCCAGGCTCGGCGCCTCGTGGGACGTCGCCCGCGCCGAGGCCAGGCTGCGTTCCCTCGGCATCCGCAGGACGAAGCGCGGTACGGGCCGCCCGGCCACCGGCTGGGAGGCGCTGACGCCCACCGAGATCAAGGTCGCGCAGCTCGTCACCGAGGGGCGCTCCAACCCGGAGATCGCCGCCGAGCTGTTCCTGTCGCCGCGCACCGTGCAGACCCATGTCTCGCACATCCTCGGCAAGCTGGGAATGCGTTCACGCACCGAGGTCGCCCGCGAGGCCGCGCGGCACCTCCCGGTCGGCGGCTGACGCCCGCGGTGCTCCGCACGGGGTGCCGCCAAGCGGTTGCGCGCCGGCGCTGACGCGCTCGCCCGCGACGTTCGGCCGCCGGTCCTGGACCGGCGCTTGTGCCTGCGGTGCTCTGCGTGTGCTCAGAGGGCGGGGGCGGGGTGCGTTCACGCACCGAGGTCGCCCGCGAGGCCGCGCGGCACCTCCCGGTCGGCGGCTGACGCCCGCGGTGCTCCGCACGGGGTGCCGCCAAGCGGTTGCCGGGGCTGACGTGCCGCAGGTCGGGTGCGCCGCTTGCGCGTGCGGCGTCTTGCCTGTGCTCTGGGCGTCGGTGTGAAAGGTGTGGCGGGCCCGGGCACCTGCCGGTCGGTTGACGCTCGCCCGCGACGTTCGGCCGCCGGTCCTGGACCGGCGCTTGTGCCTGCGGTGCTCTGCGTGTGCTCAGGGCGCGGGGGCGGGGCGGGGGTGCGGCCCGGCAGTCGGCGGCGGTTGCCCGGCGGCTGCCGGCCGAGCGCCCGCGGGCTCTCGTGGCCGGGCCCCGCACCGCCTGAGCGGCCGCCCTCCGGGGGACGGCCAGGGCCGGCGCGGGTCCGTGACAACGCACGGGACCCGCGGGACGGGTCCTCCGTCCTGCGGGTCCTGGTGCGTCGGGCCCCGTGGGGGACGGGTCCTCCGTCCCCCGGGCCCCGGGGTGCCGGTTCACCGACCGGTGGCGGGTCCTCCGCCTCCCGGTCCTGTGGTGCCGGTCCCCGTGGGGTGCCGGTCCTTCGCGCCGTACGGGACCTCCGTCCGGCACGGGGGATCGGCACCCCCGGGTCTCATCCCTCCGCGGCCTCCGCGTACCCGTAACCCGGCAGTGCCTGGCGCAGGGCCCGCAGGGCGTAGTACGTGCGGGACTTGACCGTTCCCGGCGGGATGCCGAGGGTCTCGGCGGCCTCGGTCACCGACTGTCCGCGGAAGTAGACCTCCATCAGCACCGCCCGGTGCCCGGGGCTCAGACCCCGCAGCGCGCGGCGCACGTCGAGGGACTCGACGGAGCGGTCCGCCGGGTCCTCCGGCGGCACGCTGTTCTCGATCAGCTGGTCGTCGACCTCGTTCGGCCTGGAGCAGCGGGCGCGACGTGCGTCGATCGCCAGCCGGCGCCCCACGGTGAACAGCCAGGGCCTCATGGAGTCGTGGTCGGTCTGCAGCGCCTCCGGGTGCTGCCAGGCCCGGACGAGAGTCTCCTGGACCAGGTCCTCGGCACGCTGCCGGTCCCCGTACGTGAGTCCCAGGAGGAAGCCGAAGAGGGCGCGCCCGTGCTCCTCCTGGAGCCTGGCGAGCGCTCGCTCGTCGGTGCGGAGCGGTGTGGTGATGTGGTGGACGGCCATGGGTGGACAGTGGCTCAGGTCACGAGCCCGGGAGATCCGCCAGGTGGCCGATTCCGAACTGTGCGTAGTCGAACGGGCGAATGACGGCCCCACGGCGCGACGAACGGCACGACGAACGGGCGAACGGTCGCGTTGGGCGGCGACTGGCACATCGCGGCGGCGGACGGGGATAGACGTACGGCAACAATTCGGAGGAGAAAGGCCGCCCATGCGAACCGTTGGTGTCGAGGAGGAGCTTCTGCTCGTGGACGAGGCGACCGGAGAACCGAGGGCGGTCTCCGGGGCGGTGCTCGCCGCGGCACCGGACGACTGCGGACTGGAACAGGAACTGCGGTTGCAGCAGCTGGAGATCGCGACGCGGCCCGAGTCCGGGATGAGGGAGCCGGCCGCGGAGATCAGGCGGTGGCGCGCCGAGGCCGGCCGCAGTGCGGCGAAGGTCGGCGCCGTCCCGGCGGCGCTCGCCACCTCCCCGGTGCCGGTCGACCCCTCCCTCAGCTCCGGGGAGCGCTACGCCTGGATGCGCGAGGAGTTCGCGCTCACCGCCGAGGAACAGCTCACCTGCGGCTGCCACATCCATGTGGCGGTCGAGTCGGACGACGAGGCGGTGGCGGTGCTGGACCGGATCCGGCCCTGGCTCTCCGTGCTCCTCGCCCTCAGCGGCAACCCGCCCTTCTGGCAGGGACGGGACACCGGGTACGCCGGCTACCGCAGCCGGGTGTGGGGGCGCCGGCCCTCGGCCGGGCCCACGGAGGCCTTCGGCTCGGCGGAGCGCTACCACGAGCAGGTGAAGGCACTGATCGGCACCGGGGCGCTGCTCGACGAGGGCATGATCTACTTCGACGCCCGGCTGTCCCGCAACTACCCCGCCGTCGAGATCAGGGTCGCCGACGTCTGCCTGGAGGCCGAGGACACCGTGCTGCTCGCGGCGCCGGCCCGCGGTCTAGTCGAGACGGCGGCCCGCGAGTGGCGCGCGGGAAGGCCGCCGGCCGAGTCGGGTGTGGGCCTGCTCAGGCTCGCCTCCTGGCGGGCCGGGCGGTCCGGCCTCGACGGCCCGCTCGTCCAGCCGCTCCTGTGGACACCGGCGCCCGCCGAGACCGTCGCACGGTCGCTGCCGGAACACACCGGCGAGACGCCGGCCGAGGCCGGGGACCTCGCGGACACCGAGCAGCGGCTCGCCGCCCTGCTGGAGCGGGGCAGCGGGGCCGGGCGTCAGCGCGAGGTGTTCGAGAAGACCGGTGAGCTCGCCGCGGTGATCAAGGACTGTGCGGAGCGGACAGCGGCATGAGCGACGGCGGCGCCGTGCGCCGCCACGGCCGCAGCTCCTCCAGCCGCTGCGCGACGTCCAGCAGCAGTTCCTCCCCGCCGGGCAGCGCCACCAGCTGGACGGCGCGCGGCGCGCCGCCGGGCAGGCTGCCGAAGGGCAGGGCGAGCGCGGGCCAGCCGGTCAGGTTCCAGGGCGGCGTCAGGGGCGAGTACGCCGTGTTGACCACGAGGTTGCGCAGCCAGCCGCGCTCGTGCCAGGACGCGGCGGCCGGACCGCGGCGGGCCAGGGCAGGGGTGAGCAGCACGTCGTGCGAGGCGAAGAAGACGGCGAGCCGTTCCCGCAGCCGCTCCCTGCTCTCTCCGGCCAGCAGCGGGGTCCGGGCGAGCACCCGTCCCGCGGCGGCGTGCCGGCGGGTCCTGGCCGCCAGCAGCGCGGGGTCGAGGCCCTCGGCGTCCCGCGCCGTGCCCGCCGTCCAGTGCGCGAGGGCCAGCGCGCCCAGCGACAGCGGGTACGGCGGCTCGGCGGACCGCACCGTGTACCCCGCGGCGGCCAGGAGCTCACCCGCCTCGCGGGCCCCGTCGGCGAACGGGCGGGCGACGGCCACCCCGGGCAGCGGGCTGCGCACGGAGACGGCGATCCGCGGTGTGCCGGCCGCCGCGCCACCGGGTTCCGCGTCCCCGGCGCGGGGCGCGGGAACGGTCGCGGCCAGCACCCGGAACATCAGCCGTGCGTCCGCGACGGTCGTCGCGAGCGGTCCGTTCTCCGACATCCCGAACCAGTCGCCGTTGCCGATGCCGGCGGGCACCGTGTCCGGGCCGGGCTTCAGCCCGATCAGCCCGCAGTTGGCCGCGGGGATGCGGAGCGAGCCCATGCCGTCGTTGCCCAGGGCGAGCGGGACCATGCCCGCGGCGACCGCCGCGGCACTGCCGCTGGAGGAGCCGCCCGCCGTGCGGGCCGGGTCCCAGGGGTTGCGGGCGGTGCCGTGGACGCTGTCACCGGTACCGAAGACGCACAGCTCGGGGACGGTGGTCAGACCCACCACGACGGCGCCGGCGGCGCGCAGCCGGGCGACCGTGGGATGGTCCTCGGCGGCCGGCGCGGCCGCCGGGGTGGCGGCGGAGCCGACGCGGTTGGTCTCGCCGCGCACCGGCAGGTTGTCCTTGACCGCGACCGGCACCCCCGCCAGCGGCAGCCGGTCGAGATCGGCGCGGGAGCCGGTCTCCTCCGCCTCCGCGAGCGCCGCCGCGGCCCGGACGACGCGGAACGCGCCGACCCCGGGGTCCCGCTCCGCGATCACCGCCAGATGCTCCGCGACGACCTCGCGCGGGGTGACCCTCTTCTCCCGTACCGCCGCCGCGATCTCGGTCGCCGTACGGCCTGCCCACCCGGTCACACGCCCTCCCTGCGTACTCGGTGGGCTCACTTTGCCAGATCGCCGCTCCGTTGCAGCCGGGTGGGCGGCAGGTAGTCGCGGACCAGGGTGCGGTGCCACCACATGCCGGTGGCGCGCAGCTCCCGCCAGGTGGTGAAGCGGTACCGGTAGAGCCGGGCGCGGACATGGGCGGGCGGCGCGTCCGGGAACGGGTTGTGGCGCAGCAGCCGCAGCGTGTCCCGGTCGTTCTCCAGCAGGCGCTCGACGAACGGCCCGAACCAGCGGCCCGCGTAGGCGGGGGAGAGGGCCGCGAACCACATCATCCAGTCGAGCCGCAGGTGGTACGGGGCGTACTGGCGCGGCGTCCGGCGAGGATCGCCCGGCTTGCCCTTGAAGCCGTACTCCCGCCACCGGGTGGCCGGGGTCAGCACCTGCTCGTCGGTGCCCTCGACGACCACCTCGTGCCGGGTCCGGCTGATGCTGCCGAACGCCCCGTACGCGTTGACCAGGTGCAGCGGGTCGAAGGAGGTGTTCATCCGCTGGTCGCGGGCAAGCAGGTTGCGTGCCGGGCGGTAGCTGAGGACCAGCACCAGCGCGGTGAGGGCCGACACCGCGGCCACGTACCACAGCGGTGCGGTGTCCGGCAGCGAGTCCGGCGGGCCGGCGATCAGGGAGCCGTCGAAGGCGGTGACGGCCAGCACGACGGTCAGCCAGTTCAGCCAGGAGAAGTTGCCGGAGAGCACCAGCCACAGCTGAGTCGCGATCATCACGCAGGCGGCGACGCTCGCGACCGGCTGCGGCGTGAACAGCAGAACGGGGAAGACCAGCTGGGTGACGTGGTTGGCGGCGACCTCGACCCGGTGCAGCGGCCGGGGCAGATGGTGGAAGAACCAGCTCAGCGGGCCGGGCATGGGCTGCGTCTCGTGGTGGTAGTCCAGGCAGCTCAGGTCCCGCCAGCACCGGTCACCGCGCATCTTGATCAGCCCGGCGCCGAACTCCAGGCGGAACAGCACCCAGCGCAGCAGCCACAGCACCAGCACGGGCGGCGCGACCCGCTCGTTGCCGAGGAACACCGCGAGGAAGCCCGTCTCCAGCAGCAGTGACTCCCAGCCGAATCCGTACCAGGTCTGCCCCACGTTCACGATCGACAGGTACAGCACCCATGGCAGTGCCCACAGCAGCATCGCCGACCACAGCGGCAGGTGGTCGGGCGCCCCCGCCAGCAGCGCGCAGGACAGCAGGACGCCCAGCCATGCGCAACCGGCGAACAGCCGGTCGGAGTAGCGGAGCCGGAAGATGCTGGGAGCGCGGCGGAAGGGGACCCGGCGGACGAACTCGGGCACCGGCAGCATGCCGCGCTCGCCGATCAGCGCGCGGAACTGGAGGGCGGCGCAGAGGAAAGCGACCAGGTAGAGGGCGGCGAGGCCCCGCTGGAAGACCAGCCGGCTCAGCCAGTACTCGGGTGCGGTGAACCACTCCATGACCGGAACCTCACTCGGGTTGCCACCGCGTCACGACTAGTGACAATGGGTGACATGTCGGATATACCTGCCTTCCGTCCCGTGCTCGCGGGGGCCGTCCTCCTCGCCCTCTGCACGCTCACCGGCTGCGGCGACGCGGGCGGCGCGCGGGCCACCGCGCAGTCCGGTCAGGAGATCCTCCTCCTGTCCCGTACCACGCCGGGCCCCGACCCGTTCACCGCCTCGACGGCGAGGGTCACCGGCTCCCCGGCGCCCGAACCCCCGACACCGGCGCCCACCGCGACGAGTGGCCAGGGCATCCGCAGTTATTCCGGCGCCGCCCCCGGCCTGTACGGCGGCACCCTCGGCGTCGCGAGCTGCGACGTCGAACGGCAGGTACGCCTGCTCACCCGGAACCCTCGCACGGCCCGCGCCTTCGCACGGGGCGCCCGGATCACCCGCGCCGGGATCCCGGGCTTCCTGCGCGGGCTGACCCCCGTCGTCCTGCGGGCCGACACCCGCGTCACCAACCACCGCCTCGACGGCGGCGTGCCCGTCGGCTACCAGGCCGTCCTCCAGGCCGGCACCGCCGTGCTCGTCGACGCGTACGGCATGCCCCGGGTGCGGTGCGCCTGCGGCAACCCGCTGGAGCCGCCCGCCGACGCCGGCGGCGAGGTCACCTACCGGGGCTCGCGGTGGGAGGGATTCCGGCCCGGGGACGCGGTGGTGGTCCTGCCCGCACCCAGGCCGCTCACGGTCCTCGTGATCGTCGGCACCGCGGACAGCGCCTGGATCGAGCGGCGGACCGGTGACGACGGCGGCGAGGACAGGACCGTGCCGGAGCCGGACGGCGACGGGAGCCCCGAACCCTCGGGGCCGACGGCGACGGCCACGGGGGAACCGACGGACGGGTCCACGGACGGCGGCTCCGGCGAGCCGACGGGCGGCCCCAGCGACGGACCCACCGACGAGTCGACCGGCGGGTCGAGCGAGGAACCGGGAGAGGAACCGGGAGAGGGCTCGGGCGAGGAGCCGGGTGACGGGCTCACGGACGAACCCACCGGCGCCGCGGAAACCAAGATCATCAGCCCGGACGATTCCGGCACCGGGGACTTCCCGGGCAGTGTCGACCGGCCCGTTCCCGCCGGGCACCACTGAGTGCGCGCCCCGGCCGACACGGCCCGCGATTTGGTGGCAGAGTGGCTCCATGGTTGATCGGGACGGGGCGCCGCAGCCCGTCATATCGGTGCCGGACGGCTGGCCCGCACACCCGGATCTGAGTCTGGCCCTCAACCGCATGGGCACCTTCGACTGGGACCTCGACAGCGGGCTGATGCACATGGACCAGTCCGCCCTCGGCGTGTTCGACCTGCACCGCGACGAATACGACGACCGGCCGGGAACACTCGCCGCCCGGGTGTGCCGGGCCGAGGCCTCGCGCCTGGACACGCTCGTCTCCCAGGCGTTCAAGGGCGACCGTTCCCACTACGGCGTCTACTTCCGCATCCAGCGCCGCGACGGCTCACCGCGCTGGACCCACGCCCAGGGCCGCATCCACCGCGACGCCGAGGGCCGTGCGCGCCGGATCATCGGCGTCGTCCGTGACGCGGAGGAGGAGCTCACCGACGCCACGGAGCGCCTCGAACTCGACGAGGAGCGGCGCCGGCAGACCGGCGTGGTGGAGCGCACCACCGCGATCCTCGCCCACGCCAGGACCGTCAACGATGTCATCGACGTACTGAAGGACGCCCAGGCACTCGGCCACCTCGGCGCGGTCAGCGTGATGCTCGGCCTGGTCGAGGGCGGCAGGATCCACATGGTCGCCGAGGGACAGTCCGACGCGTACGTGCCGGAGTTCCGGTACACCCGCATCGACGCCCAGTTCCCGATGAGCGAGTCCGTGCGCACCATGCGCCCCGTCTTCATCTCCACCCGCGAGGAGTTCAAGCACGACTACCCCGTCCTCTGGCCGCACATCGAACCCCTCGACGTCACCTCCGCCGCCTACCTCCCCCTGATCGCGCAGGCCAGGCCGATCGGTGCCATCGGACTGCTGTACTCCGACAAGGACGGCTTCACCCCGGAGGAGCGCAACCTCCTGGTCGCCCTGAGCAGCAGCATCGCCCAGAGCCTCCAGCGCGCGATGCTCTTCGAGCAGGAGCACGACCTCGCCGAGGGGCTCCAGCAGGCGATGCTGCCCCGCCGCATCCCGGCCACTCCCGGCGCACAGATAGCCGTGCGCTACCGCTCGGCAAGGATGGGCCGCGACATCGGCGGCGACTGGTACGACGTCATACCCCTGCCGGGCGGCAAGGTCGGTGTGGTGATCGGCGACGTACAGGGCCACGACACCCACGCCGCCGCCGTCATGGGCCAGCTGCGCATCGTGCTGCGCGCCTACGCCGCGGAGGGTCACACCCCGGCCACCGTGATGGCCCGCGCCTCGACCTTCCTGCACGAACTCGACACCGACCGCTTCGCCACCTGCGTCTACGCCGAGGCCGACCTGGCCACCGGGGTCGTCCAGCTCGTACGCGCCGGACACATCGACCCGCTGCTGCGCCTCGCCGACGGTGACTGCCGCCGCCTCCCGGTGGCCGGCGGGCTGCCGCTGCGGCTCTCCGCGGAGTTCGGCCGCCTGGAGTACCCCGTCACCACCGTGGAACTCGCGCCCGGCGAGACCATGCTGATGTGCACCGACGGCCTCGTCGAATACCCCGGCACCGACCTCGACGACGGGGTACGCGAACTCACCGGCCTGATCATGGACGGTCCCCAGGACGTCCAGCAGCTCGCCGACCGGCTCTGCGAGGTCTACGACGAGCGCGGCGGCGGTGACGACATGGCGCTGCTCCTGCTGCGCCGCCGCGGCTCGGAGACGCCGAGGACCGCCGGCCGCCTCCAGCAGTACGTCGCGCAGTCCGACCCCGACGGTCTCTTCGCGGCCCGCCACATGATCCTCGCCGCGGTCCGTTCCTGGGGTGCCCACGGCCAGGCCGAGGAGATCGAGCTGGCCGCCGACGAACTCATCACCAACGCACTGCTGCACACCGACGGCGGAGCCGTCGTCACCGCCCGCGTCCTCACCACGGAGCGGGACCGCCGGCTGCGCGTCGAGGTCGAGGACACCTCCAGCGCACTCCCACGTATGCGCGACGCCGGTGACGACGGCGTCTCGGGCCGGGGCCTCGTCCTCGTGGACCGCCTCGCGGAGACGTGGGGCGTCGAGTCTCGCGGCAGCGGCAAGTCCGTCTGGTGCGAATTCCCCCTGCCGGACGGGGAATCGGACTGACCTCCGCCCGCCGGGCCGACGGCGGGCCCGCGCGGCCCGTGGCCCGCCGGTCGGGCTGACGCGGGCCCGGTCGACTCAGGCCGGGTTGCGGCAGGCCCGGTTGACGCCGGCCCTGCTGCCGAGCCCCACCCGGGCGGCCGTCGGCCTGAACTCCTCGGCCTCCGCCACTCCCAGCACGCCGTCCAGCGGCTGCGGGGCGGACGCGGGCGACGGCAGCCGCACCTCCTCGCCGGCTCCAGGGCGTCCGGGTGCTCCCGGACCACCTTCAGCGCAACCTGCCGAGCTCCGAGACGAGCCGGGCCACGGTCACCGCCTCGGCGTGGCCCGTACGGCGAAGTGCCCCCGGCGATCCGCCGATTCTGTGACGCGCCGGTGCTGTGACGCGTCGGCTCCGTGACGCGTCGGCTCCGTGACGCGCCGGTGCTGTGACCCGGCGGCTCCGTGACGCGCCGGTGCTGTGGCGCGTCGGCTCCGTGACCCGGCGGCTCCGTGCCGACCGTGCCACGCCCGCCCGGACCCTCGTACGCCACTTCCGCGGTACCGGATGTTTACGCTGTGTCAGCTGTCAGGGCCTGGTTCCCCCTTCGCCGTTCGGGGATGCTGATGCGCTGTCAGCACACCTCCTCGCTCAACGACCGGCGTCCCGGGAGAAGCAGTGGGCCTTGGCAGCACGGCGAAGCGGACCGCACTGCTGATCGCGACGGCGACCGCCCTCTCCCTGGGGTCTCCCGCCCCTGCGGGCGCGGGCGTGGATTTCCCACCGGCCACCCCGGCGGAACTCCCGCGCCCCGTCCGACCGCCGGCCCTCACGGCCGCCACCGGCCCCGCACCCCGCGCCGTCGCCGACGGCAATGGCAACGGCATCGAGACCGCGCGCACCTCCCGGCCCGTCGCCCCCGGTGTGCGCCTCTCCTCCTACGACCGCATCGAGTCCGGCAAGTGGCTGCGGGCCGACGCGCTCACCGTCGACCTGACGGAGGACGTGAGCGCGGACTACCTCCACTCGGGCAAGGTCTCCGAGCGCCGTACCGTCTCCGACCTCGCCGCGGCCCACGACCCCGGTCCCGGCCGCCGCACCGTCGCGGCACTCAACGCGGACTTCTTCGACATCAATGAGACCGGCGCGCCGCAGGGCGCCGGCATCGAGCGGGGCCGACTCGTCCAGTCACCCGCGCCGGGCGCTCACCGGGCCGTGGGGCTGGGTCCGGGCGCGGCGGGCCGGATCCTCCAGGTGTACTTCGACGGCACGCTCACCCTCCCCTCGGGGACGACTCCTCTCGCCGCCTACAACACGGCCAACGTCCCGTCGGGCGGGATCGGCGTCTACACCGCCGCCTGGGGCGGCGCCGACCGGGCCCTGACCGTCGACTCCGCCGCCCCGGTCGCCGAAGTCGCCCTGCGCGACGGCAGGGTGGCCGCCCTCACCGACCGCCCCGGCAGCGGCCCCATCGACGAGGACACCACGGTCCTGGTCGGCAGGGAGGCGGGCGCCCGGCTCCTCGCCACGCTCCGTCCCGGCGACCCGGTGGCCCTCTCCTACAGCCCGCGCACCGACTCGGGACCCGTGCCCCGCACCGCCGTCGGCGGCCGGGAGCTCCTCGTCGTCGACGGCGTGCCGCAGAACCACGACGGCGCGGGCAACAACAAGGCCGCACCCCGCACCGCCGTCGGATTCTCCGCCGACGGCACAAGGATGCACATCCTCACCGTGGACGGGCGGCAGGCCGACAGCGGGGGTGTCACCCTCACCGAGCTCGGCCTGATGATGCGTCAGGCAGGTGCCCACAACGCCCTGAACCTCGACGGCGGGGGCTCCTCCACCCTCCTCGCCCGCGAACCGGGCTCCGACGCCCTCCAGGTGGAGAACAGTCCCTCCGACGGCAGCGAACGCACCGTCCCCAACGGCCTCGCCCTCACGGCGCCCGACGGCAGCGGCAGGCTGACGGGCTTCCGGGTCGAGACCCGCACACCCGCCGCGTCCGCACCCGGCACCGGCCCCGTCCCCGGTGGCCACCCCGAGCGGGTCTTCCCCGGACTGACGCGCCGCCTCACCGCCTTCGGCCACGACGAGACCTACGGGCCCGCCGCCGGCGCACCGCGCTGGCGCGCCGTACACACCTCGGTGGGCCGCGTGGACGCCGGGGGAGTCTTCACGGCGCGCCGCGGCGGTGGCGTGGTGTCGATGGTGGTCACCGTGTCTCCGTCTCTGATCGGCCAGGTTTGGGCACAGGAATGCCCGAGCCCGGTGTGGGCGTACGGAACTTCGGGGTGCCGCCCGGACCAAGGGGGA
>NZ_JAAAXQ010000173.1 GCF_009916105.1 Streptomyces sp. GC420
GGGAGACGGTGGGAGGGCGGAGACGGTGCTCGGGGGCGTGGGAGACGGTGTTCAGCGGGGCGTGGAAGACGGTGCCGAGCGGGATGCGCCGGACGCGGCGCCCGTGGACCCGTCGGTGGACTTCCCGGCGGGTTCGCCGGGGCCGCGGGCGGGCAGCGCGAGCAGGGGTACGGCGAGGCAGGCCGCGGTGGCGGCCAGTGCCAGACCCGCCGCGCCGCCGTCCGGGCCGGTCAGGCCCCAGGCCGCCGTGGCCAGGGCCGGGCCGAGCGTGAAGCCGAGGCCGCGGGCGAGCTGGACGGTGGAACCCACGGTGGCGGCGCGGTCCGGCGGGGCGGCGCCCATGACCAGGGCCTGGGTGGGGCCGCCGTTCAGGCCCATGCCGAGGCCGGCCAGGGCGAGCCGCCAGGCCACGTCGGGCGGGGACCAGCCGGCGCCCGGCAGGACGAGCAGCAGCAGGCCGGCGGCGGTGAGCGCGGCGCCGGCGACCGCGACGGGCCGGGCCCCGTACCGGTCGGCGAGGCGTCCGCCGAGGGGACCCGCCAGGCCCATGCCCAGAGGGAAGGCGAGCACGGTCAGGCCGGTCACGGTCGCGCTGACGCCCTCGTCGCGCTGGAGGTGCAGGGCGACCACGTAACGCATGGCGGCGAAGCCCAGAGCCAGCGCCAGCACCGCGCCGTGCGCGCGCAGGAGCCCCGTCGTCCGCAGCGCACCGGCCACCGTGCGACCGCCCGGCCCTCGCAGCCACCACCACAGCGGCGGTACGGCGAGGAGGGCGAGGGGCAGCCAGGCGGAGGCGCCGGCGGCCAGGGTCAGGGCCGTCAGGAGGACGGCGACACCGGCGGCCAGGAGCACTGCGTCGGCCAGTGACCGGCGGTCGGGCCACCGCAGGCGGCCGTCGCGCGGCATGGCGCGCCGGGCGACGACGATCGCCCCCAGGCAGAACGGGATCTTCACCAGGAAGATCCAGCGCCAGCCGAGGTGGTCGAGGAGCAGCCCGCCGACCGCCGGTCCGGTGACGGCGCCCAGCGGGCCGAGGGTCGCGGGCACGCTCATCGCCCGCCCGCGCAGCTCCGGCCGCACCGAGCGGATCGCCAGCACCGGCATCAGTACGAACAGCACCGCGCCGCACGCGCCCTGCCCGATGCGGGCGGCGATCAGCCAGGACACCGACGGGGACACGGCTGCCAGCGCGCTGCACAGCGCGAAACCCGCGGTCGCGGACAGCAGCGCGGGGCGGGTGCCCACGGTGTCGAGCCAGCGACCCACCGGCAGCAGCAGTGCGACGACCGGGAGTTGGTAGCCCAGGATCGCCCACTGGGCCGTCGCGGCCGGCGTCTCCAGGCCTTCGGAGATGTCCGCGAGTGCCACGTTCACGATGTTCATGTCCAGCATGGCCACGAACGACAGCGCGCCCGCCACGGCCACCAGGATCCAGCGGTCGCGGACCTCGGGCATGCCCCCGGGCCGCTCCGAGGCGGAACCGTGGTCCGTCACCTTGCCCCTCCCCACTCGGGTGGGCTGCCGCACGGCAGCCTCGCCCCAGAAGTCGGGCCGTTCAGCAGGTGAGTTCCCGGGCCCGGCCGGAAATGCGGTGGTGGCTGTGGGACGGGGCGGGACATCAGCGTTCCCGGTGGTCGAAGGCGATCAGCGGGTCGCCGGTCAGCGGGTGTTCCACCACGGCCGCGCGCACGCCGAACACCTCGGCCAGCAGGGCCGGTCGCAGCACTTCGCGAGGCGGGCCCGAGGCGGCCACCCGGCCGTCGTGCAGGACGTGCAGCCGGTCGCAGACGGAGGCCGCCGCGTTGAGGTCGTGCAGGGACACCAGGGTCGTACGCCGCCGGCCGCGCAGCAGGGCGAGGAGTTCCACCTGGTGGCGGACGTCGAGGTGGTTCGTCGGCTCGTCGAGGACCAGGACCTCCGTCTGCTGGGCGAACGCGCGTGCCAGCAGCACGCGTTGGCGCTCACCTCCGGACAGCTCCGTGAAGCGGCGGCCGGAGTGGTCCGCCATGCCCACGTCGGCGAGGGCGCGGGCGACGATGTCCCGGTCCGCGGCGTCCTCCCCCGCGAAGGCCCGCTTGTAGGGGGTGCGGCCCATGGCGACGACCTCACGCACGGTCAGTTCGAAGTCGCCGCCCCGCTCCTGCGGGAGGGCCGCGACATGGCGGGCCGACCGCGCCGGGCTCAGCTCGCGGATGTCGGTGCCGTCGAGCAGGACGCGCCCGGCGGCGGGCTTCAGATGGCGGTACACGGTCCGCAGGAGCGTGGACTTGCCGCTGCCGTTCGGCCCGACGATGCCGGTGATCTCGCCCTGCGCCGCGATGAGGTGGGCGCCGGCGACGACCGTACGGCCGCTGTACGAGACGTGCAGGTCCTCGATGTCGATCCTCACCCGGCGCTCCCCCGATCCATCCTCAACGCCCGTTCAGGCGTACCGACATGACTGCTCTGCGCTGGCTGATGGCCCCTCACTCGGGACTCGCCAGGCGCCGGTTCAGCAGATACAGCAGCGCGGGTGCGCCGATCAGCGAGGTGACGACCCCGACCGGCAGTTCCTGGGTGTCCATGGCGGTGCGGCACACGATGTCGACCACCACCAGCAGCAGCGCGCCGAAGAGCGCCGACACGGGCAGGAGGCGGCGATGGTCACCGCCGACGACCAGGCGGCAGGCGTGCGGCACCATGAGCGCGACGAAGGCGATGGCCCCGGAGACCGCGACCAGCACGCCGGTGAGGAGGCTGGTGACCGCGAACAGCTCCCGGCGCAGCCGTACGACGTCGATGCCGAGCCCGGCCGCCGTCTCGTCGCCCATCAGCAGCGCGTTCAGGGCCCGGGCTCGTGCCTGGAGCAGCAGCATGACCGCGGGTACCGCCGCCGCCGGGGCGGCCAGCAGGGGCCAGCCGGCGCCGCTCAGGCTGCCCATGAGCCAGAACAGCACGCCGTGGGTCTGCTGCTCGTCCCCGGCCTGCAGCACCAGGTAACTGGTGAAGCCGGACAGGAACTGGCCGATCGCGACACCGGCCAGCACCAGCCTGAGCGGCGCGAATCCCCCGCCGCGCCCGGCCACGGCCCGGACGAGGGCGAAGGTGGCCAGGGCTCCGGCGAAGGCCGCGCCCGACAGGCCGAGGCCCAGGGCTCCGCCCGTACCGAGGCCGAGCACGATCGCGGCGACCGCGCCGAGGGAGGCGCCGTTGGAGACCCCGAGGAAGTACGGGTCGGCCAGCGGGTTGCGGACGAGGGCCTGCATCGCCGTACCGACGAGTCCGAGCCCGGCACCGACCAGGGCGGCCAGCAGTGCCCGCGGGAGCCGCAGTTGCCAGACGATCAGGTCGTTCGTGCCGGGTCTGGGCGCCTCACCGGTCAGCCGGCGCCGGATCACGTTCCACACGTCCTGCGGCGGGATCGACGTGGAGCCCCAGGCGACCGCCACCGTGAGGGCCGCGAGCAGCGCCAGGCCGAGGAGCAGCACCAGCGGCCCGGCGGGCAGGGGACGCCGCGCCGCCGCGCGGGCGGTGCCCGTGTCCTTGCCGCTCACCGGGGTGTCCAGCACGGTCAGCCGACCTTGCCCGGGTGGATGGTCCTGGCGATCTCTTCGACGGTGTCGGCGTTCTCCACTCCGGCGATGGTGGTCCGCTCGGAGCCGATGCGCAGGAAGTGTCCTTCCCCGACCGCCTTCAGGCCCTTGGTGGCGGAGTTCGTCTCCAGCCACTTCTGCGCCTCGTCGAACGCCTTGTCGTTGGCGGCCTCGCTGCCCCGGTTGCGGATTCCGAGCTGGATCCAGTCCGGATCCTCGGCGATCACGTCCTCCCAGCCGACCTGCTTGTAGTCGCCGTCGCAGTCGGCGAAGACGTTGCGGGCCCCGGCGAGGGTGATCACGGCGTTGGCGACCTGGCGGTTGCAGACGGCCACGGGCTGCTTGGTGCCGGCGTCGAAGTCGAAGAAGAAGTACGTCGGCCGGTCGCTCCCGGCCGTACCGCCGACCGCCTTCCGGACGGCGTCCACCTTCTCCTTCATGCCGTCGACGAGTTCCCTGGCCCTGGCGGCGGTGCCGGTGACCTCGCCGAGGGAGGTGATGTCGGCCTCCACGGCCGACAGGTCGGTCACGGCGGTCCTGCTCCGCGCCGCGCAGGCGGTGGACTTCAGGTAGACGTGCCTGATCCCGGCCGCCTCGAACTCCTCCTCCGTGGGCGCGTCGCCCATGCCGCCGCCCATGTTCATCGAGGCGAAGGTGTCGATGTAGAGGTCGGCGCCGGAGCCGAGCAGCTTCTCCCTCGGGATCACGGTGTCGCTGAGGACCTTCACCTTCCGCGCCTGAGCGTCGAGCTCACCGGGCAGCGTGCCCTTGCCGGGCGGGAAGCCGGTCCCGATGACCTTGTCCCCGGCGCCGAGGCGGAGCAGCAGTTCCAGGCTGGAGGCGTTGCTGGTGACGATCTTCTCCGGGGCCGCGGAGAAGGTGGTCCCGGTGCCCGCGCAGTCGGTCACGGTCACCGGGTAGTCACCCGCGGCGGACTTCCCGGCGGCGGAGCCCGCCTTGTCGCCGTCCCCGCCGTTGTCCCCGCCGCCGGCGCCGTCACCACAGCCCGCCACGAGAAGGCCGCACAGAACGACGGCCGCTGTACCGGCCCACACACGAGGACGCATCGAACACTCCCGGATCCGCTTGTTTGGTGCGCGGGTGGTCCGTCGCCACCCCCGGTGCAGTGGTCGTGGCGAACACCCGGTGAGTTCCCGCCCGTTGGCGCGGAAGGGCTCCGGTGACCGCACGTGCGGCGGACACCGGAGCCCTTCCGTCCTCGGTCAGGCGGCCAACACCGTCGGCGCGGTCGGCGGGGCCGGCGCGGCCAATGCCGTCGGCGCGGTCGGCGGGGCCGACGCGTGCGAGTCGGCACGGGCCAGCAACTCGATGAGGGTGGCACGGGCTCGGGCCACCCTCGAGCGGACCGTACCGACGGGGCAGCCGCTTACCTCGGCCGCCTCCGCATACGGCAGCCCCAGCATCTGGGTGAGGACGAACGCCTCGCGGCGGTCGCCGGGCAGCGCGTCCAGCAGGTCGAGGAGCGCGACGCCGTCGTCGAAGCCGGGCAGGCCGGTCGGCTGGGCGAGTTCGGCCGTGAGCGTCCAGTCGCCGGTGTCGCTCAGCCGCGGCCTGGCGGCCGCGTGCCGATAGCTGTCGATCACGGCGCGGCGCGCGATGGACAGCAGCCACGCACGCGCGGAGGAGCGCCCCTCGAACCGGTGCAGGCTGCCGAGCGCCCGCAGGAACGTGTCCTGCGCCAGGTCGTCGGCCGACTGCGGGTCGGCGGAGAGGTGCGCGACGTAGCGGACGACGTCACGGTGCAGGGCGCGGCAGAAGCAGTCCACGGCGTCCGGGTCGCCGCCGCGGGCGGCGAGCGCCCAGGCGGTCGCCGACTCGTCGGACGCGGCGGCCGTCTCGGCGGTCGGGCGCCTGTCGCGCGTGTCGCGCCGTACGGGTGGAGCGGGCAGGGCAGGAGTGATCACCTGTTGTCCTTCTCGGGTCGTCCGGGCCCGGCACGGCGCCGCGTACGGCCGCGCTGTGACGTGACGGCCGTAGGTGCGCGCGGGCCGACAGGGCCCGGTGATGGGGGGGTGCGGCCGTACGACGTGGGTACGGCCGATGCCCGAGGCGCAGGAGCCGCTGACACGACTCCCGGACACGGCCCCGGGGAACCGGCTGTCTCAGACGACAGCGGTTCCGGCCGGTGGCCCCCGAGAGGCGATCGAGTAGGAGAGGAGGAGCAGCCGCGGCGCCCGGTCCGAGCGGTCGCGCCGCGGGCGGGGGCGCGGGCGGGGCAGCGGTGCGGGAACGGCGAGCGGCAGGTGCAGCGGGGCTGCCACCCGGTGGGCGACGGCCCGCAGGACGCGGAACGCGGCCCGCTCGCCGTGGGCGAGCCACAGGCCGCACAGCAGCGCGGCGAGGGTGTGGGCGGCGAGCATGCCGAACGACGACCCGCCGCTCATGTCGTGGCTCATGTGGCCCATGGGCATGACGTCCATGCCGCCCATGCCCGTGCTCAAGTCGGCGGTGTGGGCCATGTGCCCCGAGTCCACGGAAATGGAACCCGGGGAAGTCACGTCCATGGACATGCCGCTCGGGTCGTGCCCCATGGAACCCGTGACGTGCCCGGTGTGCCCGGTGCTCCCGGTCCCGGGACCCGCCGCCGTCGCGGCCCACGACTGCGCGGACTCGAAGGCCGAGTGGAGTACGGCCTGGACGACGACCACGAGCAGCACGACCGTCGCGAGCCCGCGCTCCCGCCCGGCCAGGCCCCAGGCGACGGTCCCGGTGACGGCGAATCCGGCCCCCACGGCCCACCAGGGGACGGTGGAGCCCGACATCAGGACGTGCCCCAGGGCCGCGAGCAGCACGCAGACGGCCGCGAACACCGCGGCCCGTACCGTGCGCGTACACCGCCCTGCAGTCATGACGTCCCTCATCCTCGCATCCGGGTTCCGGTCGCCACGGACGGGTACGGATGGAGCCCTGTCAGCCGTTCAGCCTGCGGTGCATGACGGGGTCGTGCCTGCGGACGAAACCCTCCGTGCGGCCGGGCCGGCGCCCGGGCGCGCCCCACCTGAATCCCGCCCCCGCCCCTGGTGGTTCGGTGTCTGGTTCCCCACTCACACGATGTGGGAGCACGAGCGGAAACTCTTGGAGTGGCTCGAAAGCGATCGATCGTTCCGGTGGGAGGGCCGCGAGGGGTGCTGGACCGTTGCCGGCGCCCACTTCCCCCGCATAAGCCGGGAACTGCTCCGCAGGTACCCGAGCGTCCTCATCGGCCGTGAGTACAACCCGCACGAAAGGTGCAACTCGGCCTGCCAGAACGCCCAGGGCTTTCTGTGCACCTGCTCCTGCCGTGCGAAATACCACGGCCGTGGGAAATGGCGAAGCGGGTGGAGGACCCTCGGCGAGTTCAGCGGTCGGCGCGCGGGGAGCCCGTGGCACTGGATGGCCGTTGCCGTTGCCGGCTGATCGCCTCGTCACCCGCTCGCGGAGCAAGCCTGCGAAGGGCCGAGCCCTGTGCCCCGCTCCTGCCGACGGCCCGTTCACCGCCTGCGCAACCACCTGGACGGAACGGAGCGTGGCTCCCGGTCCCCAGACGGCGACCATATGCACGTCCGTCGGCGCGAGGACCGTTCAGGCAGGCGTGGATGTCCTCCGGGTCGGTGGTGGAGATCACCGCGCTGCCGTGCCGGGCCGCTGACAGTGCCACCCAGGCGTCCACCGCGTCCGGCGCCGCTTGCCCGTCGCCCAGTGAGGGGAGCAGCTCCACCTGCGTGGGGGCAGGGTCACCGAGCGATGACGACGCGGGTGCCACCGAAGTTCGCGACGATCTCCAGCTTGCCGCCGAGCGCAGCGACGTACGCTGCCACGGTGCCGACCTCCGCCGAGACGGCCTTACCGCGCTCGATGGCGGACACCCGCTCCTGCCGGACATGCATACGCGCCGCGACCTCGCTCTGGGTGAAACCGAGCTCCTGGCGCACCTCGGCCAGCCGGTGGGCGCGCGCCTGTGCTACCAGCCTTTGGGCGCCCGCCCTGATCTCGTCGAGATCGTCCTCGTCGAAGATCTCGCTCTTTACCTCGTCCCAGGAGTGGAACGTGTCCATTGCTCACTCTCCTTCACGCCGTTGTTCCAGGTAAGCCAGCCACTTCGTTTGACATCCTCGCCGCCCTGAAGGACGGCGATTCCCGCCTACCGCGCCGTTGAAGGCTGCGGTGTCGAGTGGGTTCCTGCTTCGCCGCGCGGTGCCGGGACGAGTCCCGGTCTTACCTGCGCTCCACAGGCTGACACGGCCAGTCCGGCCGCCTTGGCGACGTTGACCGCCGCGTTGATGTCCCGGTCCAGGACGGCCCCGCATGCCCCGCAGGTCCACACACGGACGTGCAGGGGCTTGGGGCCGTCCTTGACGCCGCACTGCGAGCACACCTGAGATGTGGGCTCGAAGCGGCCGATCCGGATGAAGGTGCGCCCGTACCGGGCGGCCTTGTACTCCAGCATGCTCACGAACGCCGACCATCCGGCGTCGTGGACGGACTTGGCCAGGCGTGTACGCGCGAGCCCCTTCACCGCCAGGTCCTCCACGGCGACCGCTTGGTTCTCGCGGATCAGCTTCGTGGAGAGCTGGTGATGGAACTCGCGGCGCGCGTCCGCGACACGTGCGTGTGCCCGTGCGACGCGGACCCTGGCCTTGTCCCTGTTCTTGCTGCCCTTCTCCTTGCGCGAGAGGGCGCGCTGCGCCTTCTTCAGGCGCTTTTCGGCCCGGCGCAGGAAACGCGGGCTGTCGATCTTCGTGCCGTCCGAGAGGACCGCGAAGTGCCCGAGGCCGAGGTCGATACCCAGCTCGGGCATTGTCTCCGGCAACAGTTCCCCGGGGCCGGTCTCCACGACGAAGCTCGCGAAGTACCGGCCCGCCGAGTCCTTGACCACCGTCACCGTGGACGGGGTGGAGGGCAGGCTGCGGGACCACTTGACCTTCAGGTCGCCGATCTTCGGCAGGCGCAGCTTTCCGCCGGTCGTGATCGACCAGCGGGCGTTCGCGGTGAACCGGACCGTCTGCCGGGTGTCCTTCCGTGACTTGTACCGGGGCGCACCCATGCGCGGGCGCTTGCCCTTCAGCCCGTCGAAGAAGTTCTTGTACGCGGTGTCCAGGTCCCGAAGGGACTGCTGGAGGACGACCGCCGACACTTCGCTGAGCCAGGCCCGCTCCGGGGTGCTCTTCGCCTCGGTGATGAGCCGCTTCGACAGGTCGCCGGTCCTGGGGAACGGCAGCCCCTGGCTGCGGGCGGTCTCCCGAGCGCGGAGCGCGTCGTTGAAGACGACCCGCGCACACCCGAACGCCCTCGCCAACGCTGTGCGCTGACCGGCACTCGGGTACAGGCGGAAGCTGTACCGAAGCTGCACACGGATCATGATACACAGTTGGTTTATGGGTATCGATGAGAATGTTCGTACAGGTCGTCACTGCGTCTTCCGCATGCATGTTCACTTGGTTTTCGTGACGAAGTATCGGCACTCCGTCTTCGCCAGCCGGCATCTGACGCGGTGCGAGGAGATCATGCGGGCCGTGTGCGAGGACTTCGAGGCCGAGCTGGTCGAGTTCAACGGCGAGGCCAACCACGTCCACCTCCTGGTCAACTTCCCGCCGAAGGTCGCCGTGTCCAGGCTGGTGAACTCCCTCAAGGGCGTGTCCTCGCGCAGGCTCCGCCAGGAGTTCCCCGATCTCGTCCGCCACTACTGGCGGGCACAGCGCCTGTGGTCCGGCTCGTACCTCGCCGGGTCGGTCGGCGGTGCGCCGCTCAGCATCGTGAAGCAGTACATCGAGCAGCAGAACCGGCCGCTCTGACCTGGGCTGAGGTGAACAGCGCGGATCCGTGCACACAGCCGAGGTCAGAGCAGTTCTCAGATTCGCTTCACCACCGGGCTGAAGCCCGGTGCACTGCGAATAGACCCGATAGCACGTAGCCCGCGGGCCCGTAGTCGGCGGGGCGAGTGAGCCGAAGGGGCGCGCCTGCGCCGAAAGGGAGAACGCGCACAGGCCGCGAGGAACGAGTGGCCGAGCACGATCGACCGTTGGCGCAGGCTTCGGTGCCCCGGAGGCGAACCGAGCCCGAAAAGGAGGAACGAGTGGCCGAGCACGATCGACCGTTGGCGCAGGCTTCGGCGCCCCGGAGGCGAACCGAGCCCCAAAAAAACGGGGAACGAGTGGCCGAGCACGATCGACCGTCGGCGCAGGCTTCGGCGCCCCGGAGGCGAACCGAGCCCCCAAAAAAAAGGGGGGCGCCGACGGCCTCCGGCCTCAGCGTCCGGCGACGAACAGACTCTGCGCTCCCCGCCCGATCGGGCCCTTCTCGTCGTGGAGCACCGTGTCCGCGAGCCCGATCCCGGCCGCGTCAATGCTCGTACGGGCGTCCACGCAGACCCACTCGCCCACGGGGTACCGGTGCAGATGGACCGTCAGGTCGGGATTCACGAAGATGTGCCGCCCGAAGTCCAGGACGTTGCTGACCCCGTTTCCGGAGTCGGCCGCGGTCAGCACCCGGTCCAGCGGGCGGATCGCCTCCCCCGCGACCAGCGGCACCCTCATGCGCATCCAGCAGGACGCCGGTCCCCGTTCGAGGAAGCTTCCCCGGTCGAAGACCGCCTCCATCGCGGTGTGATAGCCGATGTCCCACGGCACCGGGTAGAACGGCTCCCGCGTGCCCTCGACCGGGGCCTCGACGCGGGGCTCGTCGACGACGGAGGCCACCGACTCCTCGGCCGTCCTGATCCGCAGTGCCCTGGCGCGCATCACCGGGCTCTCGCCGTCCGGGCTCAGCTCCGCCTCGACGATCTCCACACTGCGGCCCGCCCGCAGCACCTCGACGGAGAGGGTCAGCGGCCGGATCGGCACCGGGCGGTGGATCTCGTACGTGATTCTGGCCAGCCGCATGTCCTCGCGGGCGTCCGGCCTGGTCTCGACGGCGCGGGCGAGCAGGGCGGCGGGCGGTCCGGCGTGCTGGGACTCGGCGTCCCAGGGGCCGCGGGTGTTGGCGGTGGGCAGGAAGCGGTCCTGCTCCAGTCGCTCGTAGAAGGCGTGAGGCCCCTCGGGCACTCGGGTCGTGTCCGGCACACCGCCACATTACCTACGGGTAACCAGAAGAGCCATAGGTCACCGGGGATCGGGAGCGGGACGGCGGTACGCGAGCGCCGCCTCTCGGCCCCTGGTCCGCCCGGCCCGGCGGAGCCGCGCGAACACCGGGGTCCGGGCTCCGCGCCGGACGCACCCGGCGCCACCGGCTCCTGCCGGCCCGGTTCCGGCGGCGGCCGGTGTGGGCCGGCCTGCGGTGCCGGGGGCCGCGAGGCCGCTCCGGGGACCGAGCACCGGGCGACGGGCGCCGACGGGCGAATGCCCTCGGGGGGACTGGCCGGGGAGGGAACCGCCAAGGCCCGGGGCCGCCCGGGAATGCCGACCGGGGCAGCGGGCCGTAGGCGGCTCGGCGGTCGATCACCCGGCGGGCGGCGCGTACGGCAGCGGAGTCGTCGACCCCGGCGGCGGCCACGACCTCGCCGTCGCGCAGGCCCGGCCCGTGGACGGCGCCTCGCGGACAGCGGACCGTGGATGGCGGCCCGTGGACGGCGCCCCGCGGACAGCGCCCCGTCACCGCCGCTCGTCAGCGGCCCATCGTCAGTCCGTCCTGCGCCGCGCCCCGGCTGAGCGCGGCGGAGCCGATCGTGGCCCGCACCGGCCCGAGGTCGGTGCGGCGGTCGGCGGCCTCGGCCACGTTCAGCACCCGGATCGCCGGGCTGAGTTCGGTGAGCTGAGGCACGAACTCGGCCCGCTCGACCCGCCAGCGCCCACCCTTGGAGGACGGCGGGGCGAAGGTGAAGCGCGCGATGGTCGACTGGTTGCCCCGGGCATCGAACCGGCCCTCGTGGTTGACCATGCGGCCCGCGAGCTGGTCACCCATGCCGTAGACCACCCACGTGCCGTTGACCTTCTGGTACGCCTGCGGGACATGGGCGTGGGTGCCGATGATCAGGTCGATGTCGGGCCGGCCCCCGGTCCTGGACGCGGTGAGCTTCTCGGCCAGGCTCAGCTGCCCCTGGTCGGGTTCGCTCTGCCACTCGGTGCCCCAGTGCATGCTGACCACCACGATGTCGGCGCCGGCCCGCCGGGCCGCCCTGGCATCCGAGACGATCTTCCGCTCGTCGATGAGGTTGACCGCCCACGGCCGGCCCGCCGGCAGCGGATAGCCGTTGGTGCCGTAGGTGTAGGCGAGTTGGGCGACCTCGGCGCCCCCTGCCTTCATCAGCGCGGGCTTGACCGCCTCGGCGGCGCTGCGGGCGGAGCCCACGTGCTTGACGCCCACCCTGTCGAGCGCGGCAAGGGTGCGCGAGATTCCGGCGGTGCCCGCGTCCAGCGTGTGGTTGGAGGCGGTGGAGCACGAGTCGTAGCCGGTCTCGGCAAGCGCCTCGGCCACCTGGGGCGGCGACTGGAAGGCCGGGTAGCCGGTATAGGGCCCGCCCACCTGCCCGTACACCGTCTCCATGTGACAGATGGCCAGGTCGGCGCGGGAGATGACCGGCTTGACGCCGGCGAGCATCGGCCCGAAGTCGTAACCGGCCCCGCTCGCGTCCCGCTGCGCCTGCTGGATGACCGAGTCGTGCGGCAGCACGTCGCCGGTGGCGACGAGGGTGAACGGGCGCGGCCGCGGCTCGGAGCCGCCGGAGCCGGGGCCGTTCTTCGACGGCTCGTGCACGCATGCCGCCGCCACGCCGGCCAGCGTTGCCGCGACCACCACCGGTGCCCACTTGAATTTCGCCATCTTCACGACTCCATAAATCGTACTTACAGACTATGTGAGTGGATATGGCGAGGTGACGGCCCGTCAAGGAGCCGTGGCGCCGGTACACCGGAACGGCACATACGGCCACCCGTTCGGCGGGGTCCGCGACGATGGCGCGAGGCGCGCGGGCAGACCGTAGGGAACTCAACACGAAGAGTGATGGAACGGCTCTGCCCGAGAGGGACCCCGCAGGCCGAGCGGGACGCGCGTGTTCCCGCGCAACCGGTACGGCGAAACTGAGATTTCCCTCACTAAGAGCGCCCTCTGGTGTCACCCTCGCACCACTGCTCTTCCGGGCCCCCTCGCGCAACCGCTCCGGAAGAAGCCGAGTTCGAAACCTGGCCTCCGTTTGAGTAAACCTGGCGTCTTACCCGTCTCAGAGAGTGAAGGCGCGTCCGCATGCGGAAGCCGGGGAGAAGGTGGAACGGTTGCTGCCCGAGAGCAAGAACGACACCAGCGGGGAAGAACTGGCCGTACCCATGGCCTGGATGTACGCCGAGTACATCGCCGAGGAACTGCTGCGCGCGGGTGATCTGGTGCCCGCGCCCTCACTGGAGTTCAGGTCCGGCCGGCAGACGCTGGCCCTCACCGTCTTCCTGTCCGACACGGCGGACGAGCTTTCCGGGATCCGGGTCGTCTCACAGCTCGACGAGTGGCTCGCCCTGACCTCCCACGGCCATCCGTGGCAGGACTGGGTACGCGAGCGGCTCGCCGAACTCGGCGACCGGGAGACCGCACGCGGCCGGCAGGACCCGGACCTGGCACTCGCCAGGGCCGCCTGGGACTGGCTGGAGCGGACCGAACTGTTCGCCGCGGACCTCGAAGGGCTGGTGCCGTGCCCGCAGCCCGTCCTCCCGCTCGACGTGGACGAGGACCGCAAGGCATGGACCCCGGCATGGCAACTCGGTCTCCCGCTGGGCAATTTGGCCCTTCAGCTGTTCTGACGCGGCAGCCCGCACGGCTGCGCGAAGCGAAGACGCTCGACGGTGTTATCAAGGCAAGGAGTGGTAGTCCTATGGTGCTTCGGCTTCCGAAGTTCGGAGAGCGCCTCACTCAGGCGGAGGTCCGGGTAGTGGCGGGACTCGCCCGGGGACAGACCAATGCCGAGATAGGCAAGGCCCTCTTCTTGTCGGAGGTCACGGTCAAGTCGCACCTGCAGCGCATCGGCAGAAAGCTCGGCTGCGGGGACCGCGCCGAGATCGTCCATGTCGCCTACGGCATCGGCTACCTGAACGACCTGCCGCCGCAGTGGCGCCGCCCCACCGGCCTGAGCGCACGCGAGCTGGAGGTCCTGAGGTGCATCGCCGAGGGACTGACGTACCGCAAGATCGGTGAGCGGCTCGGCACCGGCACGGAGACCGTGAAGGGTGTGGCCCGGCTCCTCTTCGTCCGGCTGCGGGCCCGCGGGCGGGCGCACGCCGTCGCGCTCGGGCACCAGCGCGGCCTGCTCGTCCTCAGCCAGGACCGGATACGCACGCTCGCCATGGCCGCGGCGCGCACGGGCGCACTGACCGCCTAGCGAGCCCTGGAGCATCCCGAGGAACACCCCGGCGCACCCCGCGGGTACCACCGGCGCACGCCCCTGCGATTCGCCCCGGAACGGACCGATTTACGGCCCGTTTCGGGGCGTACTCATGTTCGAAGATATCGATTGAGTACACGGCTGAGCACAGAGGCGACTTCTTCCGTACTCGTGGTCAGACGGCCCATCCGTCCCGCAGAGCAGAGGAATGACCCCATGACCCCGCAGGAGCGGCACCGCGACGTCGGCGCATACGCGCTCGGCGTACTGGATCGAGCGGACGCCTTCCGTTTCGAAGAACATCTCACAGACTGCGCCATCTGTGCGGTGCAACTGAGTGAATTCGCCGGTACCCAGGCGTTTCTGACGACTGTCGCCGGCCCCTTGCCCGAACGGTCCTCCGTCGTCCGCCGCCCCGGCCCCGGCCTGCTGGACCGCCTCCTTGGCGAGGTGGCCGTCCACCGCAGGCGCAGCCGCAGGCGCAGGCTGTACCTGGTGGCGGCGGCCGCGACGCTGATCGTCACCGCTCCCCTGGCCGCGATCGGCCTGCTCGGCACGGACGACCGCAACGAGCCGCTGAGCGCGCGGGCGAAGGACCCGACCACCGGGGTCGTCGCCGAGGTCCGGATGTGGGACCGGGGCTGGGGCACCGACGTGGCCCTCAAGCTGTCCGGCGTGTGGGGACCGCTGAAGTGCGAGCTGGTCGCCATCGCCACCGACGGGGACGAGCAGACCGTGGGTTCCTGGGCCGTCCCCGAGGGCGGTTACGGCATGCCGGACTCCCCCTCCTCCAAGAAGTGGCTCAGCACGCAGGGCGGGACCGCGATGCCGGGCGCCGAGATCGACCGTTTCGAGATTCGCACGATGGACGGCGAGCGGCTGGTCACCGTGGACGCCGGACACGGGTCCCGCTGACCGCGAGGTGTCGCCCCGCGGCCCTCTTCGCCGATGGCGGGGAGACCGGCGGGACGCCTACTTCAGCAGCCGCGACAGCCTGCGGTCGGCGAGGGGCTTGCCCCCGGTCTGGCAGGTGGGGCAGTACTGGAGCGAGGAATCGCTGAAGGAGACCTCACGGATGGTGTCGCCGCACACCGGGCAGGGTTCGCCGGTCCGGCCGTGGACCCGCATCCCACTCTTCTTCTCCGTCTTCAGCCGGCCCGCGGCCGTCCCGCGGGAGCGTTCCACCGCGGCTCCCAGAGTGGTACGCAAGGCCTCGTACAGGCCGGTGATCTCGTCCTCGTCCAGTTTCGCGGCGAGCTTGAACGGTGACATGCGCGCCATGTGCAGGATCTCGTCCGAATAGGCGTTTCCGATTCCGGCGAGGACGCTCTGGTCGCGCAGCACCCCCTTGACTCGGCGGCGCTCCCCGCCGAGAAGGGCCGCGAGGGCCGCCCGGTCGAAGTCCTCCGCGAGCGGGTCGGGCCCGAGCCGGGCGACGCCAGGGACCTCGGCCGGGTCACGCACGACGTACACGGCGAGCCGCTTCTGCGTCCCGGCCTCGGTGAGGTCGAAGCCGGAGCCGTCGTCCAGGGCGACCCGCAGGGCGAGGGGGCCCTTGCCCGGCCGGGGAGGGTGTGCGGGGAGCGGGTCCTTCCACTGCAGCCAGCCCGCCCGGGCCAGGTGTGTCACCAGGTGCAGGACATCACCGTCGGGGGCACCCGCCGTGATGTCGAGGAACTTGCCGTGCCGGCCGACCGCGCCGACGATGCGCCCTTCGAGCGCGGTCGGCGGCGGGTCGTACGTCTTGAGAGCGCTGACCGCCAGCGGCAGGACGCGAGTGATCGTTCTGCCGACGAGGTGCTCGGTGAGGAAGTGCCGCAGAGCTTCGACTTCCGGCAGTTCGGGCATGCCTCAAGACTGCCGCACGGGCTCTACGGCCGCACGGGAGGCGGCCCCGCATCCGGCACGCCCCCGGCGCCCGCGCCGGTGCGGCGGACGCGGTCCCGGACCGCCGAACGGGGCCGCCTCCGGCACGGTCCCCGGACGAGCCGGCCCCGGCACGGGGACGGCTCCCTCGACAACCTCGGACCGGTCGACGGCCGCGGGGCACGGTCCCCGGCCGGAGGATGACCGCGACCGGGTAACGGGCTCTCCGGCGCGATCCCGGACCGGGGAACCGCCTCGGGTGCGGCTCGGACCGGGAATCGGTCCCGGACCAGTGCCGGTCCGGAGGATCGCCACCTCGGCACCGCCCCGACCGTACGTCGTACGGCTCCCGCACGGGCCCGGACTCGGGCCGGACGGCCCCAGGCAGACCCTCGCGACCGGGAATCGGTCCCGGACCAGTGCCGGTCCGGAGGATCGCCACCTCGGCACCGCCCGGACCGTACGGCTCCCGCACGGGCCCGGACTCGAGCCGGACGGCCCCAGGCAGACCCTCGCGACCGGGAATCGGTCCCTCCCGGTCCCGGGCCGGAGAATGGCCACCTCCGGCCCGGTCCCGGGCGGGCCTTACGGCTGGGGAACGGGCTCCGGTGCGGTCTCGGGCCGGGGAACCGCTTCGGGCGCGGGTCCGGGACGGGGGACGGGGTCCGGCACGGTCTCGGAC
>NZ_JAAAXQ010000174.1 GCF_009916105.1 Streptomyces sp. GC420
GTTCCCCGTTCCCCGTTCCCCGTTCCCAGGAGGTGACGACCATGGCCACCACCATCGCCAGGGCTGCCGAGGACGACACCGCGACGGCCGCGACGCACGCCGCCCGCATCGAGCACGTCTCGAAGTCCTTCCGCACCCCCACCGGGACGCAGCTCGTCCTGGACGACATCACCCTCGATGTCGCACCCGGCGAGTTCGTCACCCTTCTCGGGGCCTCCGGCTGCGGCAAATCCACGCTGCTGAATCTGGTGGCGGGGCTGGAACGGCCGACCGTGGGCACGATCAGTACGGACGGCCGCCCAGCCCTGATGTTCCAGGAACACGCCCTGTTCCCCTGGCTGACCGCCGGCCGCAACATCGAACTCGCACTCAAACTCCGCGGCGTCCCACGCCCCGAACGACGACCCGAAGCCGAACGCCTCCTCGAACTCGTCCGACTGGGCGGCGCCCACCGCAAACGCATCCACGAACTGTCGGGTGGTATGCGCCAACGCGTCGCCCTGGCCCGTGCGCTGGCCCAGGACAGCCGCCTGCTGCTCATGGACGAGCCGTTCGCCGCACTGGACGCGATCACCCGGGACGTCCTGCACGACGAACTCACCCGCATCTGGCGGGAGACGGGGCTGTCGGTGCTGTTCGTGACCCACAACGTACGTGAGGCGGTGCGGCTGGCCCAACGGGTGGTGCTGCTGTCGTCCCGCCCCGGACGCATCGCCCGCCAATGGAACGTCGACATCCCCCAGCCGCGCCGCATCGAGGACAGCACCGTCGCCGAACTGTCCGTGGAGATCACCGAACAACTGCGTGGGGAGATCCGCCGACATGGCCAGCACTGACACCCGCCCGCACAAGGACGACACCCAGGACCTCGCCGGACTCGAAGCCGGGCTCGACGCACTGGAGACCACCCCCACCGGCCGCCCCCCACTGCACCAGACCCTGACCCGCAAAATCCTGCCACCCCTGACCGCCGTCACCCTCGTCCTGACCGCATGGCAGCTCCTGGTCTGGGCCCACATCACCCCCGCCTACAAACTCCCCGCCCCCACCGCCGTCTGGGACGAAATACAAACCGCCTGGCTCCAGGGCACCCTCCTCGACTACATCTGGACATCCGTCTCCCGCGGCCTCCTCGGCTTCCTCATCGCCCTCGCCATCGGCACCCCCCTCGGCCTCCTCGTCGCCCGCATCCCCTACGTCCGCGCCGCCCTCGGCCCCATCCTGTCCGGCCTGCAGTCCCTGCCCTCCGTCGCCTGGGTCCCCCCCGCCGTCCTCTGGCTCGGCCTCAACGACTCCATGATGTACGCCGTCATCCTCCTCGGCGCCGTCCCCTCCATCGCCAACGGCCTCGTCGCCGGCATCGACCAGATCCCACCCCTGTTCCTGCGCGCCGGCCGCACCCTCGGCGCCACCGGCCTGAACGGAGCCCGCCACATCGTCATGCCCGCCGCCCTACCCGGCTACCTCGCCGGACTCAAACAGGGCTGGGCCTTCTCCTGGCGCTCCCTGATGGCCGCCGAAATCATCGCCTCATCCCCCGACCTCGGCGTCGGACTCGGCCAACTCCTCGAAAACGGCCGCAACAACGCCAGCATGGCCCAGGTCTTCCTCGCCATCCTCCTCATCCTCACCGTCGGCATCGCCATCGACCTGCTCATCTTCAGCCCACTGGAACGACGAGTCCTGCGCACCCGCGGCCTCCTCACCAAGAACTGAGCGTTTCGTCATGCGTATCCCAGTCCTGCGTACCGCTGCCCCGGGCCCGGGCTCCGAGGTGCTCCTCGTGGTGGCCCACGGAAGCCGGGACCCTCGGCACGCCGCGACGGTGCACGCGCTCACCGCGCGGGTCCGCTCGCTGAGGCCCGGACTGCGGGTGGAGACCGGCTTCCTGGACTTCAACGCCCCCTCCGTGCCGCGGGTCCTGGAGCGGCTGGCCGCCGAGGGGGCGCGCGACATCGTCGCCCTCCCCCTGCTGCTGACCCGGGCCTTCCACGCGAAGGCCGACATCCCCGCCGTCCTGCACGAGGCGTCGGCCCGGCTGCCGCAGCTGCGGATCAGCAGGACCGAGGTGCTCGGCCCGTCGCCGCTGCTGCTGGCGGCGCTGGAGCGGCGGCTGCGAGAGGCCGGGCTGCGGCCCGGTGACCGTGCCTCGACCGGGGTCGTGCTGGCCTCGGCGGGCTCCTCAGACCCGGAGGCGATCGCAGTGATCGCAGAAATCGCGCGGGAGTGGCGGCGCACCTCTGGTTGGTGTGCCGTGCGGCCTGCGTTCGCCTCCGCATCCCTTCCCCGGACCGAGGACGCGGTGCGTGCCCTGCGCGCCGAGGGCGTTCGCCGCGTGGCGGTCGCCCCGTACGTCATCGCCCCGGGGTTCCTGCCGGACCGGATCGCCCGCGGCGCCGAGGGGGCGGACGTGGTGGCGGAGGTGCTCGGGCCGGCACCGGAACTGGCCCGGCTGCTGCTCCGGCGATTCGGCGAGGCGCTCGCGCCGGGCACGGGGGCGGCGCGTACGCCGGGCACGGGCTCGGCGTGCGGGCCGGGCGCGGCACATACGGCGCTCGGCGCGTGACCCGGCCCACGTGACCCCGCCCGCGCGGGCCGCATGCCGGGATGGGCCGCGGCGGTCTCAGTCGAAGCTGAGGCTTCCGGTGCGGGTGCGCTTCAGTTCGAAGAAGTCACCGTGGCCGACCAGGGTGCGCACGGCGTCGAAGAGCCGGACGGCCTCCTCGCCGCGCGGCACGGAGTTCAGCACGGGTCCGAAGAAGGCCTTACCGCCGAGGTGGAGGGTGGGGGTGCCGACGTAGGCACCCGCGGCCGGGTCCCTGCCCGCGTTGTGGCTCTCGCGCAGGGCGGCGTCGTACTCCGTGGAGTGAGCGGCGTCGGCGAGTGAGGCGGGGAGCCCCAGTTCCGCGAGTGCCTCCCGCACGGCGGTGCCGAAGTCCTTCTCGCCCCGGCCGTGGATGCGGGTGCCGAGGGCGGTGTAGAGGTCGCGCAGGACGGCGTCGCCGTGGTGCCGGGCGGCGGCCACGGCGACGCGTACCGGTCCGAGGGAGCGGTCGACCAGGTCCCGGTACCAGTCGGGCAGTTCATTGCCCTCGTTGTGCAGGTGAAGACTCATCACATGAAAACGGACGTCAAGGTTCCGGTGAGGCTCGACCTCCAGGATCCAGCGGGAGGTGATCCAGGCGAAGGGGCATGCGGGGTCGAACCAGAAGTCGACCGCGGTCGCGGAAGATGCCGCGTCCGTGGAGGCCGCGTCCGTCGAGGCCGTGTCCGTCGAGGTCATGGGCCCAGGCTAGGAGGCGATTGTCCCCTTCCCCTGGGACAATCCCCCGCGGCCGGAGCGGGCCACTTCAGTCCTGCCGCCGCTCCGCCCCGTCGACCAGCAGGGCCAGCTCGGCCGGGGTCGTGCTGCCCGCTTCCCGCCCCTCACGCGCGAAGGCGTCGGTGGTCCGCATGAGGACGTCGTTGACCGGTGTCGGCACCCCGTGCAGCTTCCCCAGCAGCGATATCTCCCCGTTGAGGTAGTCCACCTCGACACTGCCCGTGCCCCGGCTGAGGCTCTGCCAGGAGGAACCGAGCCCTCGCGCCTCGTTCGAGACGAAGGCCACCCGGTCGCCGCGCACCTCGCGCTGCTCCTCGGGGCTCACGGCGTCGATGCCCGCCGCGGCGTAGACCCTCCGGGCCTCGTCGGTGGCCCGCCGGTGCAGCGACTCCGCCACGGCGTCCCCGCGCCACACCCCGCACACGGCCTCGATGGCGTTGGCCGTGTTGGCCAGCAGCTTCGCGTACTTCCAGCGCATCACATCGGGTACGACCGGCGCGGCGAACGGCGCCTTCTCCAGATCCCGCGCGATGCGGCGGGCGGTCTCGTCGGTGCCTCCGGGGTAGCGGCCGAGGTGCAGGATTCCGGTCAGCGGGGCACCGGCCGCGGCGACGCGGCCGGGCTCGAGGAAGGTCGCGGGGAGCCAGACGCACATCCCGTAGACCCTGTCGAAGCGGCGCAGCGCCAGCCGTTCACCCTCGACGCCGTTCTGCGCGCAGACCAGCGGCAGCCGCTCGCCGGCCGTGCCGCCGCCCTCGACGGGGCGGCCGCTCCAGGCGTCGAGGGCGGCCACGCTGTCCTGGATCTTCACGGCGAGGAACAGTACGTCGTCCGCGCGCAGTCCGACCTCTTCCGGGCCGCTCACCACGGGGACCCGGTGGGTGCGGGTGCCGTCGGGCGTGGTGAGCCGGAGCCCGCCCTCACGCAGTGCCTCGTAGTGCGCGCCGCGCGCGACCAGTACGACGTCGACGCCCGCGCCCGCGAGCCTGCCTCCGACGGCGCCGCCCACGGCGCCCGCCCCGATGATGATGTAGCGCATGGTCCGAGCCTCGCACAGGGGCAGTGCCCGGCCCACCCCGCCCCGGAGCCCGCGGCCGTGGCCCTGCCCGTGGCCCCGCGCGTCCCCGCTTCGCGGTCGTTCAGCCGCCGCCGGCCGCGCCGGCCGCTCCCGCTTCCCCGACGACGCCGTCGAGGTCGTCGGCGTAGTACTCGAGGGCCCGGCGGTAGGACCGCAGTTGCGCGTCGCCGGTCGTGGCCGCCAGCACCTTCAGCAGCGCGCCGACCGCCTCCCGGGCCTGCCCCAGGTTGTAGAGCGCCATGGCGCGGAAGGTGCGCAGTGCCTGGTCGCCGGGGAACTCGCCGAGCCCCCGGTCGAAGGTCGCCAGCGCGTCCTCGTAGCGCCCCAGCACCCGGTGGGTGCTGCCGAGTCCGAGCCAGGCCCCGGCGCGCTCGCGCGGGGACAGGCCCGGGCGGTCCAGGGCCCGTTCGTAGTGCGGGAGGGCTTCGGCCTCCAGGCCGAGCACGTCGTGTGTCCAGGCCGTCTGGTAGGCGACGCCGGCGTGGTCGGGATGTTCCCTGCAGAGGTCGAGCAGCCGTCGCCGCGCCTCCTCCGGGCGGCCGGCGGAACGGAGTTCCACCGCCTCGCGCAGCCGCGGTCCGAGGCCGGGGCCGGGGCCGCTCATGCCGGCGTCCCCTGATGGAACCAGAGTTTCCAGCCCTCGCCGGTACGCAGCCACAGCGAGCTGCGGCGGGCCCGCGAACCGTTCCACTCGGTGACGAAGGTCAGGTGGACGACGTCGTGGGCGAGCCGCACGCCGCGCATCTCGGAGGCGGTGATCCGCTCCTCCTCGGCGGTCGCCCCGGCCGGCAGGGCGGCGAGGATCGCGGCGCGGTCCCAGACCCGGCCGGACTGGCCGATCTCGGTGAAGTCGGGGTGCAGATAGGCGTCGACGAGGTCGCCCGAGGCGCGTACCTCAGGGTCGAGCAGCCGCATCTCGCCGTCGACGGCGGCCTGCACGGCGGCCCGGTCGTCCTCCTCGCCGAGGGCTTCCTTCTCGCCGCGGACGCCGTGGGTGTCCCGGCGGTCGACGCTGTCCCGGCGGTCCGGGGCGTCGTGGCGGAAGTCCTCGCCGTCCCGCCCGTTCATGCGGTCTCCTCCGTCAGACGCAGCAGCGCGGTCACGGTGTTCCAGTTGCGGGTGGTCGCCGTGACGCCCTTCGGGACCGCGGAGGGCCTGGAGAGGACCTCCGCAAGTTTGGAGCGGCCCACTCCGTTCGGCGTGTGCAGGTAGAACTCGCTGACGCCGAGGCGGAATTCGTCCGGCGCGTAGGCCTCGGGATCGACGGACGCGAACCAGCCCTCCCCGATCCGCTCCGACAGGAACGTGACGTGCAGGCGGTTGCCCTCGAAGGTGCCCTCGGGGAACGGGTTGGCCTCGACGACCGCGCGCAGGCCGGCGGTGTCGCGCACCAGGCAGGGGACCTGGAACCCGAAGTGCGCCTCGATCGCCTTCTCCAGCTCCGCGACGGTCTCCGCGGCCGTGCCCCCGGCCGTGAAGACGGCGTTGCCGCTGTTGAGGTGGGTGCGCACGGCGCCGTACCCGATGTCCTGGATCAGTGCCCGCAGCTCCGCCATGGGAACCTTCTTGCTGCCGCCCACGTTGATGCCACGCAGGAGCGCCGCGTACGTCGTCCTCATGCGAAAACCTTAAGGCGTGCTTCTGTCAACGGCCTTATGTCTTTACCTGTAAGGGGCGGCTGTCAGCCTTGAAGCTGATGCGGCAGCGCCTGAAGGATGACAACCCACTCCCTGGTTTCGGCTGGCAGCACGACGAAGGCGCGGGCGTTGCGCCATAGCCTCGTCCGGGACAGGCGGAAGCGGCTCGGAGCTCCGGCCGCTCATCGTGCGACGAGGGAGCAGAACCCGTCATGAGAAGGCCCAAGACGCAGCCGGCCGACGGCTTGCGGCCACACGGAATAGCCGCCAGGGCAGGCGGGTGGAGCGCCCGGCACCGGTGGGCGGCGATCGGCATCTGGGTGCTGTTCGTCGTACTGGCGATGGGGCTCGGCTCGGCTGCCGGCCGGGTGGACGTCAAGGACAGCGAGCAGATGTCCGGCGAGGTCAGCCAGGCCGAACAGATCATCGAGGACGCCGGCATAGAGGAACTGGCCTCCGAGACCGTGCTCCTCCAGGCGCGTGACGGGGCGACGAGGACGACGGACCCGGAGTTCCGCACCGCCGTCGACGACGTGGTGAAGGCTGTCGAGGCCACCGGCGAGGTCACCGCGGTCACCTCGCCGTACGACTCCGGCACGATCTCCAAGGACGGCCGCAGCGCGCTGGTGCAGTTCGACGTGCGCGGCTCCCCCGACACGGCCGGCGAGCGGATAGAACCGGTCCTCGACGCGGTGGGCGAGGTCCAGGACCGGCACGAGGACCGGCTGCGGATCGAGGAGATCGGCAGCGCCAGCATGGCCAAGACCTTCGACGACGCGTACGGCGAGGACTTCAAGCAGGCCGAGCTCTCCGCGGTGCCGGTCGCGCTGGGCATTCTGCTCATCGCCTTCGGCGCGCTGGTCGCGGCGCTGCTGCCGGTGGCACTGGCGATCACCGCGATCATCGCGACGATGGGTCTGATGGCCCTCGTGAGTCATGTCCAGCCGATGAGCGAGACGGCGGACTCCGTGATGCTGCTGGTGGGCCTGGCGGTCGGCGTCGACTACTGCCTGTTCTACCTGCGGCGCGAGCGCGAGGAGCGGGAGGCGGGACGCGACGCGGCGACCGCGCTGCAGATCGCGGCGGCGACCAGTGGCCGGGCGGTCATCGTCTCGGGCGTCACGGTCTGCGTGGCCATGGCCGGCATGCTCTTCACCGGTATCGGCGAGTTCGAGGCGATGGGCCTCGCCTCGCTGATGGTCGTCGCGGTGGCGATGGTCGGTTCGGTCACCGTGCTTCCCGCGCTGCTCTCGCTGCTCGGTGAGCGCGTGGAGAAGGGCCGGGTGCCGTTCCTTCGCCGTGTCAAGCGGGGGGACGCGGCCGGCGGGAGCAGGCTGTGGAGCAGGGTGCTCCGCGGCGTGCTCCACAGGCCGGTGGTCTCCCTGCTGGTGGCGGCGGGCGCGCTGCTCGCGGTCGCGTCGCCCGCGGTGGGGATGAAGACCCAGAACCTCACGCTGGACCAGGAGTTCGGTGACTCGCAGCCGATCGTCGCGACGTACAACAGGCTGAACGAGGCATTCCCCGGCGGTTCCGACCCGGCCGAGGTCGTCGTCAGGGCCGAGGACATCAGCGACCCCGAGGTGGCCTCGGCGATCGCCGCGTTCCGTGAGCGTGCGGTGAGTTCCGGCGCGTCGAGGGGCCCGGTCGAGGTGGTCACGCACGACGAGCGGAACGTGGCCTTCATCTACGTGCCGCTGGTCGGCGGCTCCGACCAGGAGAAGGCGGAGCAGTCGCTCACGACCCTCCGCGACGAGGTCAGGCCGGACACCCTCGGCAAGGTCGACGGAGTCGAGGCTCCGGTGACCGGCATGGTCGCGGGCTCGAAGGACTTCAACGACCGGATCGTGGGCTCGGTCCTCCCGGTCTTCGTCTTCGTCGTGATCTTCGCCTTCGTGCTGATGCTGCTCTGCTTCCGCTCACTGACGATCGCGGTGACCTCGATCATTCTGAACCTGCTGTCGGTGGGCGCGGCGTACGGCATTCTGACGGCCATCTTCCAGCACGGCTGGGGCGCCTCGCTGGTGGGCGCGGAGGGGGTCGGCGCCATCGTCTCGTGGCTGCCGCTGTTCCTCTTCGTGATCCTCTTCGGGCTGAGCATGGACTACCACGTGTTCGTCGTGTCCCGGATCCGCGAGGCGAAGGTGCAGGGGCGCTCCACGAAGGACGCCATCACCCATGGCGTCGTGACGACGGCGGGCGTGGTGACCAGCGCCGCGGTCATCATGGTCGCGGTGTTCGCGATCTTCGGAACGCTGTCGATGCAGTCCATGAAGCAGATGGGCGTGGGTCTGGCGGCAGCGGTCCTCATCGACGCCACCGTGATCCGCGGGGTGCTGCTGCCCGCCGTGATGGCGCTGCTCGGCGACCACAACTGGTACCTGCCGAAGTGGCTGCGATGGCTGCCCGACCTCACCCACGACGAGCCCGCGCCGCCGTTGCCCGCCCGGGTCGCGGGCGACGAGGAGGAGCCGGTGGAAGCGGTGCGCGTCTGACCCGGAAACGGCCTCGTCCGTGACCGCTGTGACGGACCGCGGCCCAGGAGCGGGAGTCGCTCCTGGGCCGCGGTGCGATTCGTGGGGCGCGGGCGTACAACCTCTCGCACCGCACGGTCGTCGTAGAGGTGAATCGTCACCTGCCGGGAGGGGAGACCGTGGACAGGCGGATGCTGATACGAGGTGCCGTGGCCGGGGTGATCGGAGTGCCGACGGCCATGTGGCTGAACAGTCGCGCGCACGCCGACGCCCAGGGGGAGATGCCGACGGCTTCATGCGAGAGCGGCGCTCCGGGCGCTTCCGGCGGCGGGTGCGCCGGGGATCCGGGGGCAGCGCCGGACCGCCGGGAGTGAGCGCCCGGGACTGAGTGCCCGAATCCGGACGCCCGAGCCGGCCCCGGCCGCCCGGCCAGGGCACGGACGGGGGCCGGTTCCCCGCGGGACGGCCGGCGGGCCCCGGTCGGCCCGCTCACCGCTTCGCCCCGCCGCCTCGCCCCTCGACTCGCGCCCTCGACGCCTCGCCCGGCGGGCGTTCCTGCCGGCCACAGCACGTGAATCCCGCGCCCACCGCCCACTCGTCGCTCTTACCGCCGCCCGCGCAGCCAGGGCTCACCCAGGCCTGGTGCCGCCCTCGCGCCGTCCTCGCGCCGAACCGCCCCGGCCTCACCGGGCGGGCAGTTCCGCCTCGATGAGGTCGGCCGCCCGCTTCGTACCGCCCTCGGCGGCCATCTCACGCCCGACGGCCGCCAGCCTCGCGGCGACCTCCGGGTCGTCCGCCACGGCGAGCACGGCCTCGCGCAGCGCCTGCGCGGTGGCCTGCTCCTTCGGCACGTGACGGGCGACGCCGAGGGACTCCAGGACGGCGGCGTTGCCGAACTGGTCGACTGCCTGCGGCACGGCGACCATCGGCGTGGCCGTGGCCAGTCCCTCCTGGCTGCCGCCGGCTCCCGCGTGGGTGATGAAGGCGTCGGCCTGCCTGAGCACCGCCAGTTGCGGCACCCAGTCGTGCACCTCCACGTTGTCCGGGACGGGGCCGAGTTCCGCCGGGTCGACGAACTTGCCGATCTGGAGCACCACGTGCCAGCCGGGCAGGTCACCGAAGGCCCTCAGGCACTCGCGGTAGAACTCCGGTTCCTTGGTGAAGGCCGAGCCGAGGGAGACCAGCAGCACCTTCTCCGCGTCCGCCGGGCGCTGCCAGTCGCCCTGTTCCGCCCGGTCGCCCTGGCAGGCGCCGACGAAGGTGTAGACGGACTCGTCCACGCGGTCCGCCTGCGGCTGGAGGGCCTTCGGCATGACGACGAGGCTGCGCGGCGGGCGGCCCGCGAACTCGTCCGGGCTCAGGTGCGACAGGCCGTTCTCGTCGAGCCAGGCGCGGAAGCGGGCGTAGTAGGCCCTGCCGCGCTCGGTGCTCATGATCTCGGCGACCATCGGCGCGGCCACCTCCTCCTCGTACCCCTCCCAGGCGACGAGGTTGGGCGAGAGCTGGACAAAGGGCACTCCCCACCGGTGGGCCAGCACCCGCGCGGGGTAGGCCGTGATGTCCGCCAGCACGAGGTCGGGTTCGTCCCCCTCGTACGCCGCGAGCTGCTGGGGCAGGGCCTGCACGGCGTCCGCGAGGAAGGGCTCGACGTTGTCGATCACCTCCGTGCCCCATGCCTCGGGTTCGTCCTCGGTCGGCAGCGTGGAGCGGTAGATCCTGGGTTCGGCACCGGTGACCGCGACCTTGCCCGCGAAGGACTCGGGGACGGCGTAGGTGACCCGGTGGCCGCGGGCCACCAGTTCTCGGACGATCTCCAGGCTCGGGTTGACGTGGCCGTGGGCCGCGATGCTGAACATCGCGATGTGCGCTGGGTGCATGCACACAGGGTAGACGAGACGAGACGTCTCGTGCAATCGGATTGCCGTCGGGCGGGTCCGGATGCGCGGCGCCCGGCAGCGGGGGTGGGCGCCGGGCGCGCTCCTCCCCGGCTGAGAGAATGTGCCCGTCGGAGCGCGGGTCGAGGGACCGGCCGGGGAGGGTGGAGGTCGTTGTGGCGGGTTCACGGGAGGTTCCCTTCGACGAGGACAGGGCGCGGGCGGCGCTGCCGGCGGACCTGCGCGACGCCGAGCTGGTCTCGCTGGGCGAGAACGCGGTGTTCGCGGCGGGCGGGCTCGTGGTGAAGGTCGGGCGCTCGGCGGAGCTGCTCGAACGCGCCGAGCGGGAACTTGCCGTCGCGGACTGGCTGGCCGGCGCCGGAGTGCCGGCGGTGCGGGGCGCGGAGCCCGGGGCGCGGCTGGTCGACGGGCACCCGGTGACGGTGTGGCACCGGCTGCCGGAGCCCGTGCGGCCGGCGGAGCCGCGGGACCTCGCGGAGCTGTTGCGGATGGTGCACGCCCTGCCGGAGCCGCCCTTCCCGCTGCCGCGCCGGGAACTGCTCGACGGTGTCGAGCGGTGGCTGCGGCTGGCCGGGGACGCCATCGACCGGGCCGACGCGGACTATCTGCGCGGACGCAGGGACGGTTTCGCGGCCGCCGCGGCCGCGCTGGCCCCGCGCCTCGTGCCGGGACCGATCCACGGTGACGCACTGCCCCGCAACGTCCTCGTCGGGCCCGACGGGCCGGTGCTGGTGGACCTGGAGACGTTCTCCTCCGATCTGCGCGAGCACGACCTGGTGGTGATGGCCCTGTCCAAGGACCGCTACGGGCTGCCCGCCGAGGCCTACGACGCGTTCACCAGGACCTACGGCTGGGACGTCCGGGAGTGGGAAGGCTGCGCGGTGCTGCGCGGCGCCCGGGAGACGGCGAGCTGCGCCTGGGTGGCCCAGCACGCCCCCGCCAACCCGGCGGCCCTGGCCGAGTTCCGGCGCCGTGTCGCCTCCCTGCGCGACGAGGACCAGTCCGTGCGGTGGTATCCGTTCTGACCCGGGGCCCGTACCCCGCACCGACGCCCCGACCCGCAGCGGCCCCGGCACACGGCGGATGGACGTCCGTCAGGTCCGTCAGGTCCGTCCAGCAGCGCCCGCATCCACGCCGGGTGGGTCCCTGCGCGGTCCGTCCGCCGCCACGAGTTCGACCTCGAAGCCGTCCTCGTTCTCCAGGTAGGCGGCGTAGTGCCGCGGACCGCCCGCGTAGGGGTGCCGGTCCTGGAACATCAGGCGCCAGCCGTGCCGCACGGCGTCGGCGGCCAGTCTGTCGACCTCGGCGTCGTCCTCGACGTGGAAGGCCAGGTGGTTGAGCCCCGGCCGGTGACGGTCGTGCCGGCCGGCGGTGAGGGCCGGAGACTGCTCCAGCACCAGATAGGTCGTACCGAGCCGCCAACTGCGGCCCGCTTCCCAGCTCTGGAAGGGCGTGTGGCCGAGCGCCTCCAGCAGCCGGCCGACCGTGGCCACCGCCCGGTCGATGTCCGGGACCCAGAGTTCGACGTGGTGCAGCGTCCCGCTCACCGGACGGCCGGCTCCCCCACCGGGGGCCGGGCCGTCCTCGGTGGTGCCGCCGCCAGGAGGCCCCGGCACGGCCGTCAGCTCCCGGGGCGGGGGATGAGGGGCCAGGCCCCTTCGACCCGTGCGCCGGGGTTCGATGTGCGGCGGAGGTACTTCTGGAGCGACGCGGACTGTTCGGCCGCCGCGCGCACCTGCAGTTCGTGGAGGTCCGCGAGCCCGACGCCTCCTATGTCCGTGTACTTCGTCCCCATGCTGCGCGCCGCGCGGGCCGCGGCCACCGCGTCGGCGACCGCGTTGTGGGCGTCGTCGAGCGGTACGCCGTAGTGCTCGCACAGGGCCTGGAGGTTCCGCTTGCCCTTTCTGTAGCGGTCCACGTGCTTGTCCAGGACCAGGGGGTCGATGACGGGGGCGGGCTTCCCGCTCAGCCGCTCGGCCAGCGGCCGTATCCCGTGGCGGCGGCACTCCCGGTCGAGGAGGGACAGGTCGTAGCGCGCGTTCATCACCACCAGCGGGGTGCCCGAGGCCAGCACCTCGGCGACGGCGGACGTTATCTCCTCGATCGCGGGAGCGGCCCGCGTCCCGTGCTTGCGCACATGCTCGGTGGAGATGCCGTGGATCGCCGCGGCCTGCTCGGGAATGGGAACGCCCGGGTCGAGCAGCCAGGTCCGTTCCCGCGAGATGCGCCCGTCCGGGTCCACCGCGACGACCGCCGCGGTGACGATGCGGTCGGACTCGACGTCGGTGCCCGTCGTCTCCAGGTCGAACGCGGCCAGCGGCCCGCTGGTCCAGCTCATCGCGGGCCCCCCGCTCCGGCGCCTCTTTCCGCGGCTCGGTTCGCCTCCGGGGCTCCGAAGCCAGTGCCGACGGACGATCGTGCTCGGCCACTCGTCCCTCGCGGCCTGTGCGCGTTCTCCCTTTCGGCGCAGGCGCGCCCCTTCGGCTCACTCGCCCTGTGCGGGCGGGCGCCCATGGTCCCCAGGTCGAAGCCGGTCAGCGGCTCCCGGTGCCAGCGCATCACTGACTCCCCCCATCTCTCGTGCTCAGGTGTCTTCACCTTCCCACCCGCCACTGACAATCGACGGCGCGTCAGCCGCCTTATGGACATGTCCGGATGGATGCGGTGGGACGCGAATAGAAACGGACACAGTCGAATATGCTGGGCAGATCAGGAGACAGGGCGCGAGTCCACCCATACCGACTCGAATTCCTCACGGTAGGTCTCGAACAGGCCGTGGTCGCTCTCCTGCCCCGAGCGCACCACCCGGCGCCCGCCGCGCAGCACCAGCACCGGTGCCTCCATGCCACGTGCCCGGCGCAGGTAGGACTGGACGACGGCGATGCCGTCGGAGCCGTCCCCGTCGACCAGGTAGGCGGTGAAGCGCGGCGTCTCGTCGAAGACGTGGATCTCGAAGGCGCCCGGATCGCGCAGCCGCGACCGCACACGCCGCATGTGGAGGATGTTCATCTCCACCGAGCGGCTCAGTTCGCCCTTCTTGATGCCCAGTTCCCGCTCGCGCCGCTTCACGGCGCTGCTGGCCGGGTTGAGGAAGACCAGCCGCACCCGGCAGCCGGATTCGGCGAGGCGCACCAGGCGCCGCCCGGAGAAGTTCTGCACCAGCAGGTTGAGCCCTATCCCGATGGCGTCGATACGCCGGGCGCCGCCGAAGAGGTCCTCGGCGGGCAGCTGGCGCTGCAGCCGCACCCGGTCGGGGTGTACGCCCACCACATCGGCGAACCGGTCGCCGACGAGGTCCTCCAGGGCGTCGACCGGCAGCCGGTGCGCCGAGGGCACCCCGGCGCCGCCGCCGAGTATCTCCAGCAGGCGCGCGGAGGCGCGCTCGGCCTGGGCCAGGACGGTCTCGTTGAGTGCCCGGTTCCTGGAGACGACGTTGCGGGCCACCTCGAGCTCGTCCAGGGCGAGTTCGACATCACGCCGGTCGTCGAAGTACGGCTCGAAGCAGGGCCAGTGCTGGACCATCAGCTCCCGCAGCTGCGGGAGGGTGAGAAAGCTCAGCACGTTGTCGTCCGCGGGGTCCAGGAGATAACCCTTGCGGCGGCTGACCTCCCGTACGGCGACGGCCCGCTGCACCCATTCCTGGCCGGCCGGGCCCGCGGCGGCGACGGCCCAGTCCTCGCCGTGGACGGGTTCGTAGATGGGACGCAGAACAGCGGCCACGACCGCGCGCAGCCGCTGTTCCACCAGATTCAGCCAGACGTAGGCCCGGCCTGCCCGCTGTGCGCGGGTGCGCACTTCGGTCCAGGCCTCGGTGCCCCAGTCCAGTTCCGGTCCGATCTGAGAACCCGTCTCCATCGGCCGGGCCAGGGTCACCGAGCCCGGTGGGACATCCGTGGGGCCGCCCTCGTGACCACCGTCACCAGGAGGCAGCTCCAGCCCGCCCGAGCTCACCCACGCACCCCTTCCCAGCCCTGTTCGAACGATCAAGGAAGGGTACTCCGCGATCGGGACGCGGTGCAGCCGGATGCGCAGGCTCCTTCGTCAACGCCCGGACATGTAGTTGCCGTTCTGGTTCTTCAGCGCGTCCGGGGTGAGCGGGTTCATGGCCGTGACGTCGCGCGGAACCATCTGGAAGCCCTGCCAGTGGACGGGCATCGGCTGCTGGTCCTCGTCACGGGCGATGTGGTGGAAGCCGATGTTCACCCATGTGACGGGGCGCGTCAGCGTCTGCCCGTTGACCCACTTGTCGACGCTCTTGCCCGCGCCGGCCCCGCAGCTGCGCAGGTTGTTGCTGGCGAACTGCTCACACTTGTTGTACTCGGTGAAGTAGACGTCGTGCTTGGTGTAGCCGCGTCCCGGGTACTTCGTGGAGGGGCCGGGCACGATCTCGTAACTGCGGGCGTGGTTGTCCTTGTTCTTGCCGGTGGCGCTGACCATCCGCCACCACCGGTAGGTCTTGACGTCGCCCGCGAGTTCCTTGGTGACCTTCGTGCGGGTGGTCTTGATCTTCGGGGTGCCGCCGCCGCTCGGCGCCGTGAGCTTGGAGTCGTACTGCTCGACCTTGGAGGGCTTGCCGTCGAGGCCGAAGTTCAGCCGCCAGAAGACGTTGTGGCTGTGGCTGGTGGCGTAGTCCTTGGCGCCCTTGCCGATGGGCCAGCCGCGGCCGTCACCGGCGTCGTAGTCGCCGTAGGACAGGCTTCCCGTGGCGCCGACGTTGGCGTTGACGGTGCCGTCGTCGGAGAAGCGCCACTCGGTCATGTATTCGTACCAGCCGACCTGGTTCACGGTGTAGACGAGCAGGTCCTTGCCCTGGGCCTGCCACACCTGGCCGGCGGCGTCGCCCGCCATGCGGTAGGCGTGGCCGCGGGCCCTGGTGGTGGTGCACAGGCCCTTCACGTTGCCGCCGCCGTCGGGCAGCTTGACGGTCTTGATGGTGCCGCCGGGGCACTCGGCGGCCTTGAGGCCCTGCAGCCCCATCCCGAAGCCGAAGGAGGTGAGGTCGTCGTACTCGTTCTGGCCGTCGTCGTAGGGAACGTGGATCTGGCCCAGCTTGCCGGTGGTGAGGACCTTGATCGGCGCGTTCTCGCCCTTGGGCTGGTACGAGACCTTGTTCAGGACGAGGCCCGCTTCCCGCTCGTACGACCAGCACATGCGCCATGTGGTGCCGCCGGACAGTGTCTGTTCGATCTTGTAGGCGTCGCTGCAGTCGGCCGCCGCGGCGGCGGGCGCCTCGGGCGTGGCGGCGTTCGCGGCCGGTCCCGTCGCCACGGCCGCGCCGCCGAGCAGCGCGCTCGCGGCGAGGGCCGCCGCCCCGCGCCTGCGGGCACGGCTCACTCTGTTGACGTGCATGAAGAAGCACTCCTCGCAGTACTGGTGCAGGAAGAATGGTGTGTGGCCGGGCGGCGGCAGGGCCGGGCCCGGATTCGGCGGCCGCCGCCGGGGTGGGTGGCTGCGGCCCGTGCCTGGCGTGCGCCGCTTCCGCGTCCGCTGCCGCCGCGGCCGGGGCCGGGCTCGCCGGGACGGCGGTGGAGCGGGTCAGCCGATGCTGCCGACCTTCCGCGCGCTGAGGTCGACGACCAGACTCCTGGTGTCGATCCAGGGACCGTTCTTGACCTTGGTGAACAGCGTCACGCAGCGGTGCGTGCCGCATTCGCCCAGCGACGCGGGCCCGGGCCTCTCCGCGGACACCTGGTAGACCATGCCGGTGACCGTCAGCTGGTCGGCCGAGGTCAGTTCCTTGCTCGTGGCGTCCTTGTAGTCCGCCTTCAGGCCCTTGCCCAACGGGGCGGCGATCAGCAGTTCGGCCGCCTCACGGGCCTCCGCGCCGGTCGGCGGCGGCTGGACGCCCCGCTGGGTGTCGGTCTGCTCGACCTTGCCGGTCTCCAGGTTGACGGTCTTGGTGACCAGGGTGTCGGCCTTGTCGTCGTGGTACGACAGCTC
>NZ_JAAAXQ010000175.1 GCF_009916105.1 Streptomyces sp. GC420
CGCTCACGCCGCCCCGCGGCGGCGTGAGCGGGGGCGCGGCGCCGCCCGCCCTCAGCGGCCCGGAAACGCGGCGACGCTTTCGGCCCCCCGTCTGTTTCCGTCGACGTCCCCCGCCTCTCGGGGCCACTCCTCGCCGAGGATGCGCAATCCGTGCCGGCCCTCGAAGTACTCGTAGTCCTTGAGGTCCAAGTGATCAGCGTCGGCCGGGCCCGGCGCCCGCGTCACCCCTTGGCCCTGGCCCCACAACGGCCCGGACGGCCGAGCCGTCCGGGCCGTGGGCGAGTTGTCCGCGTGCCCCCGTTCACGCCCGCAGGAACGCGGCGAGGCCGTCGAGCAGCATGCCGGTGCCCGCCTCCGCCTGGTCGCGCTCGGCGGCGGTCCCGCAGGTCTGGCTCACCTCGATCGCGGCACCGTCCCCCTTCGCGGCGAGGGTCACAGTCATCACCGCCTGCTCGGGGCTCCCGGGCATGTCCATCCCGATCACCAGCCGCTCCCCCTCCACCACGTCGACGTAGGACCCGGTGAGCGGGAACTCCATGCCGTCCGGGGTGGCCATGGCGGCCTTCCACTTCCCGCCCTCGCGAACGTCCATCTCCACGGACCCCTCGACGGCCCCGGCCCACTGCGCGTACTGCTCGGGCTTCGTCCACGCGTCCCACACGGCGGCGACCGGTACGTCGAAGCCTCGGGCGGCGGTGTAGGAGTAACCGGTCCCGGTGGTGTTCGTGCTCATCGTGATCTCCTCAAGTCTCTCTGGAACACCCCCCGTTGGGATGTCACCGTATTGACGACGCGGGGCCTCGGAACTCACCGGCGAACATATGTGACCTGCATCACACTGTTCGCTGACCAACGCGCCCCTGCCCCCGATCACCTGGACCGAGCCGACCACCCCACGGTGGACACCCCGAGGGGACCCTCGGCGGCCGCCATGCGTGGGACCTGCGGACGCAGATCAGCACCATGCACCGCACTGGGTGCTCCCCACCGGCAACGAGGTACGGGACGAGATCTGCATGCGCGTCCCTCGGGGGAGGGACGGCTTCGTCACACGTGCTCCGCCATGACGGCTCGGCCCCCGCTCCGTAGTCGTACGGAACGGGGGCCGAGCTGGGGTGTCGCCGGGATGCGTCAGACGGTGTTCGGCGGGAATCCGTAATGAGCGCCGCCACGGATGAAGACGCGCCATGCCTCCATCGCACCGGAGCAGTCGGGGAACGCAACGAGCCGGAACGCGGGCGCCCAGGTCACGGTGAGTTCGCCCGCCTCGCCGACGGCCACGTTACCGACGGTGGGCCGGAGTTCGCCGAGGATCGCGGTGAGCTTGGCGGCTTGGGCATCGTAGATCATGCGGAAATCGTCGAAGGCCGTTGCTCCCGCGCCCTTCTGCGCGTACCGCATGTCCGCGGACCCCAGGAGGATCTTCCCGTGCCGCACGATCCGGAACGGACATTGCATATGGACCATCGCCGTCTCCCCATGAGGGCCGTCGAACTCAACGACGCCCATGTCCACTGCTCTGCCGATGGAGCGGACGACCGTGCCCGTCAGGATCCGGGTGATCTCGTCCTGCTGAATCTCAGCAGCCACCGAACAACCCCCTGCCTTCCTCGATGATGCGATGGTAGCCGTACCCCTGGCCGCTGACTCTGTCGTGCAGTATGCGTCGCTCCGCCGGGGTGACCTGGCGGCCGAGTTCGCGTTCGATCTTCTTCAGGGCATCGTTGAACTCCTTGTTCTCGGCCTGGTTGCCGCGCGGTGCGTGATAGCCGTCATCGTCTAGGTCGCCGGAGTCCCACTCCATCTCCTCCAGACCCTTTTCCCAGTCGAACCCGCCGTCGTCGTTGTGGACGAGTAGCGGAGTCGTACCGGCGACGACGTAGTAGGTGTGAACGTCGTCGATGGTGAGGTCGTGCGTGCGCTGCAGCTTGCGGTACTCGTGGGTCTTCTCGATCTGGACCGTGCCGCCGTCGACCGTGCGCAGCGTCATGCCCGGCTCAAGGTCACCGGCGTCGACCCAGGTGCCTTCGGAGGGGGACCAGAACGGGTGCGTCGTCGTGGAGGTCAGCGAGTCCGTACCATCCGACCCCTTCTTGGAGACCGTGAGGTCGACGAAGTGCTTGTCGTCCTCGGTGACGATCGTGGCAACGACGGTCCGCGTCGTGGTCAGGCCGCTCTCCGGGTCGGTGACCACAATCTCGTCGCCGATGCGGACGTCCTCGATGGGTTTGGTGGACCCGTCGGACATCACGACGTGCGTGCCCGGGGTGAAGCTGTGCCGGCCACCCCCTACAAGGCACTGGACGGGCACGGAGTCGGTCTTCTTGAGGGCCGCCTTGAACCCCTTGAAGACGACCTTGGCGCCCTTGCCGAGCAGTCCGGTGCCCACGGCTATGCCCGCGTCGATCGCTGCGGCCTTGCAGGCGCTGCCGGAACCCTGGGCGCAGCCGACGTAGTCGTCGATGCCCAGTACCTCGAGGATTCCCGGACCGTTCTGGTCGCCGAACCAGCCGAGCTTGCCCGCTGCTGTGCAGAACTCCGACCCCATGGCCTGCAGGCCCGTGCACCGGGCCCGCGCCCAGTTCTGCAGGTTGTGCTGGTAGTCCAGGTTCTCGTGGTAGTAAGGGAAGTTCTCGGCGAGTTCCGCCTGGGTCGGTATGTAGGTGCCCTGGATGGTGATCGAGTCACCCCTGGGCTTGATGATGATCGGCTTCTTGCCGTAGGTGCCGTTCCTCCTCGCCTCCTCCGACATCTTGACCGCGGTGTCGTAGCAGGACTGCGTCCGCTGGCAGTTGTTGGATGTGCCGTCGATGACTCCGTCGGTGTCGCCTTCGACGCCCGCGCAGATACCGTCCGCTCCGCCGCCGGGCGCGCCGTGGATGCAGCCCAGACCGTCGGGGTCGCTGAAGGTCAACGGGCTGTTGTTGCTGTAGGCGTAGGCGTTGAGTGCCTGCGGGTCACCCGGGGTGAGCAGCGGATCGACCGATATGAACCGGCCGGTCGCCGGGTCGTATTCACGTGCGCCCAGGTGCTGCAGCCCCGTGGACTCGGTGTCGTCGACGCCGCCGACGAAGCCCTGCACACCGGGCCAGCTGCTCGGCTTGGTGCCCCGGATTCCGCCGAAGGGAAGCGTGCGGCGCTGCGTCAGCTGCTGGTCCGCCGCCTTGACCGCCAGCTGTCCCGACCCCTGGTGGTCGGCGATGGTGAAGGAGACCGAGCCGTCGTTGTCGATCACGGCCTGGTGTCCGCCGCCGAGGTCCAGGGTGCGGGTGGCCTTGGCGGTGGTGCTGCCCTTGGCCACGGTGACCCGTGTGGCGCCGAGGTAGAGCGTGTTCTCCTTCGCCGTGCGGGCGATGAGCCGGTTGCCGGCGGCGTCGTAGACGTATTCGGTGACGTCGTCCGGCTTGCCCTCGACCGGCTTGGTCACCTTGGCCAGGTGGCCTTCGGCGTCCCAGTCGAGTTTCTGGGTCGTGCCCGCGATGGTGCGTGTGTCGGTGTTGCCGACCACGTCGTAGCCGTAGGAGTCCTGCGCGGTGCCGCCCGGCCCGGTCTGGGTCACGGTGTTCACGCCGTGCGGGCGCGGTGCGCCCGGCTCGGGGTAGTCGTAGGTGCGTACGGTGTTCTTCCCCGTGTCACCGGTGGTGTCGTGCAGGGTTTCGGTGCGCCGGTTGCCCACCTTGTCGTAAGTGTAGGAATGCCAGTAGGGCGCGGGGCCGCCAACAGTCTGCCCGCTGGGGGCCGTGGCACAAGTGCTGGTGGACTGGGTCCAGGCCGTTGTCATCCGGCGCAGATAGTCGTAATCGAAGCACTGGGTGTCGGTGCCGGAGCGGGAGACGTCCGAGACGGACAGGATGTTGCCCATCTGGTCGTAGCCGTAGGTGTTGTGCCGGTCGACGCCCGACACGTCCTGACGGTCCACCCGAGAGGTGGCCAGGCGCTGCGTGCCCCACTGGTAGGTGTTGGTCACCCAGGTCTTCTTGCCGCCGTTGTTGGAGAGCTCGTGCTGCAGCGGCTTGCCGGTGAGGCTGTAGCTGGTGGTGGCGTCGATCCCCTGGTTGCCGCTGAGGGCGATAGGCCGCTGGGTCTGGTCCTCGTAGGTGAACGCCACCGTGGTGGCGGGCAGGGCGCCGGCGGCCGGGGATCCGGTCGTGCGCACCGAGCCGTCCACGTTGTAGGCGGTGGCCGACAGATATGTGCCGGCGAGCGCTCCCTCGCTCGCGGGGATCGTCACGGTCGAGCGCAGCACGCGATACAGCCGGTCGTATGCGACGACCTTGTTGGTGTACGCGTTGGAGCCGACGTAGCGGGTGGACTCGGCCAGCTGGCCCTTCGCGCCGCTGATGGTGTCGTAGACCCACGTGGCGCGCAGGGTCCCGGTGGCGCTGTTCTCCCGCAGCTCGGTTTGCCGGCCGAGCCCGTCGTGGACGTAGTAGAGGTCGGTGTCCCGGTCGTCGGAAACGGACAGGACCTGGCCGCGGTCGTCGTACGTGGTGGAGCTGGAGCCCTTGTCCGGGTCGACGGCCGACTTGAGGTTGCCGAACAGGTCGTAGGTGTAGCTCCAGACGTTGCCCGCCGGGTCGGTCAACTTCTCCAGCTCGCCACGCGGGGTATAGGCGTAGCGAGTGGTGTCGTACGCGGCGTCCGCAGACCGGGTGTGGTGCTGACGCAGCTCCGTGGTCTGTCCGCGGGCACCGGTGACGGTGGTTGTGGCGGTGCCGCCCTCCGGGGGGATGACCGTGGTGCGGTCGCCGCCGTACGTGGTGCGGGTGGTGCCGAGCACCGTACCGCCGTCGCCGTTGCCCGCAATCTGCTCGGTCACGGTCGGGCGGCCCATGCCGTCGTACGTGGTGCGGGTCTGGGTCTCGACCGAGAGCGCGTCCGCGGGCTTGAACAAGGTCCGTGAGGGCGCGCCCGTGGCGTAGTAGGTCTCGAAGGATTTTGCCTTCAGACCGCGCTCGTCGTAGAAGATGTCGGAGAGCAGTCGTCCTCCGTCGGGCCCCGGAGTCTGGGACTGGCGCTGGCGCAGGAACCCGTCGTAGATGCTGTACGCGGTGACCTGGCTGCCGTTGGTGCCGAGCGCCTTCGTGGAGACGGCGACCGGCTGTCCGTCCGTGATCAGGTAGTCGAACTCGTAGCTGGGCGACAGCGTGGTCTGCCGGTCGGCGAGCCAGACCTTCGAGGACCGGCCGAGCGCGTCGTAGGTGAGGGTCGTGACCTTCCCGTTGGCGTCGGTCTGGGTCAGCGGAAGCCCGCGGAGCGCATCGTGGGTGACGAAGCTGCTCAGTGCGGTGGTGGCGTCACCGGCTTTGGCCGGCGGCGTGGTCGTCGTCGTCTTGGTGACGAATCCGGTGGCCGGGGTGCGGTCCGTGGTGGTGGTCCGCCCGTCGGTACGCGCGGTCCGCACCGGCGCGGCGGTGCCCGTCACCGTGACGTTCGCCGTCAGGTCGGTGCTGGTGAGCACCCGGCCGTAGGAGTCGAAGGTGGCACCGGACTCCAGGTAGGTGGCCGTGGTGCCGTCGTGCTTCTTCAGCAGGGCCGTGGCCGTGACGTCGCCCTTGGTCGGGGCCGCGTCGTAGGCGCCGCCGTCGTAGGCGGAGCGGACGTCGGAGATGACGTCCTTCGAACGGTCGACGGGGTCGGCGCAGGCCTTCGCGACCGTCTCGACCCGTGCGGGCAGCTTCAGGATGTTGACGGTGTCGTTGGTGGCGTAGGTGGTGCGGGTGCAGCGGTTGTCCGCCGCGGTGGAGTTGTCCCCGAAGTCGTCGACCTCGGTGACCCGTCCGGCCACGGTGTCGAAGGTGGTGGAGCTGGAGGTGGTCCGCCAGGACGCTCCCGCCCCGTCGTCCAGGGACGTCCACGACTTGGTGTGCCCGATGCCGGTGAAGTTGGCGGTGACCGTGCCCCAGTCGCGGGTCTTCTTCGCGGTCTGGTGGTGCCAGGGGCGGTTCACGGTCTTGGCGAGGATCTTGCCGCCGTTGCCCGAGTAGCTGACCGTCTTGTAGGCGGTGCCGGCGAAGGCCTCGTGGTCGGTGATCGGGTCGCCCTCGTCCGTGCCGAGGGCGACGCTGACGTTCTTGGTGCCGCCGGTCGGCGACTCGCGGTCGCCGTCCATGCCGCGCAGGAAGTACGAGTCGGTCTGCGACTTCATGGCCGCGTCGCCGCCCTGGCCGCCGGTCTTGACCCGCACGTGCCCGTACCCGCGCCACTGGGACCAGGTCTTGGACTTCTCCTTGGTCAGGCCGTCGTCATCGTCGTAGTGCCACGCGGCTGGGCCCATGTACTCGTACGCGGTGACCTGGTCGGGTGCCCCTCCGGTGCGGTCGGTCGCGGTGACGGACTTGACGACGTACTTGTTGAACCACTGGCGCTCGGGGTCTTCCGTGGCAGAGCCGCCGAGGTACTGCGGGAAGCAGCGCGTGGTGTTGGTCTGCGGGGTGGGCAGCGCGGCCCAGTCGCAGTCGGGGGCCGAGTAGTTGACGTCTGTCTGGCCGCCGTACTCGTCGGCGATCGTGGACAGCCGGGACTTGATGAACGGTGCGAAGCCGTCACCGGTCTTGTCGAGGCGGTTCTCCAGCTGGGTGTATCCGAAGGTCGTCTTCGGCAGCGTGATCGCGGGCGTGGCGGTGTGGCCCGTGTGCTGGACCGAGTCGAGGAGCAGCTGGTAGTCGATGTCCGCCATGCCCCAGCGGTGGGTCAGCTTCCAGGAGTCGACCTTCTGGTAGGCGCCCGTGGCGTCGAGGACCTGCGTGGTCACGTCGGTGAGGCGCTTGCGCGTCCAGAACGTGGGTGAGAGGCGGCCCTGGTCGCAGTCGGTGCCCTGGTCGCAGTTGAGGTCCCAAGGAGTGTCGTACCAGTACGCCGAGTCCGTGGAGATGGACGAGCACGTGGTCTGGGCGTTCGGCAGGCAGCGCTCGGCGTTGGTGAAGGCGACCTTCGCGAGGGCCTTCGTTCCGTACATCGACGACGACTTGAGGCCGTACTGGATCTCGTCCAAGTGGCCGCCGCGGGTGTAGCGGGTGTCGTCGGCCGCCTTCAGGTTGCGGCCGTAGGAGTTCTTCTCCGGGGTGTAGTAGTAGGCGATCGCGTTGCCGCGCGGGTCCACGACGTAGTCGAGGTTCCAGCGCCAGGCCTGCTGGCACCAGGAGTCGGCGAAGGTACCCGCGTGGCACGGCTCGCCCGTGTCGTCACCGAAGACGGGGGCGGTCCAGGCGGAGTCCGTGGTCTTCTTGCCCTCGGCCCAGCCGGGCAGCCGGTTGTAGCCGAAGTAGTAGCGCACGCCGTCGGGGTCGGTGAGCCGCCAGTACTCGCCGTTGTCGTCGCCGTTCCCGCGGTTGGTGGACGTCAGTCGCGCGATTCGGGTGCCGTCGTCCTGACGGAGCTTGAATTGGTCGGCGCCGTCGGGCACGAGCTCGCCGCCCTTGCCGTTGAAGCTGATGAAGGCGTTGTCGTAGCCCCAGCAGGAGTCACCCGGCTTCATGCCGTCGCTGTTCTCGACCCCGTCGTCGGCACACGACTTGTAGCGGCGCTCGATGTAGCCCGGCCACATGTCGAAGCCGCTGCCGATCCAGGAGGACTGGTTGTTGGTCTCGCTGGTCCGGCCGTCGACCGATCCGGAGGAATAGCCGAGGCCGATGCTGGGCTTCAGTCCGCCGGGCACCTCGGGAACACCCATGTCGTAGGACCAGGCGAAGTCACCGGTGTTGAGATTGGTCTGCCAGGTCGCGGACGGGGCGAGCGTGGTGGCCTTGTAGTCGCCGGTGGCCGCGGTGTCGCCCGCCACTGCGGCGAGCACTGTCGGCTGTGCGGCGCTGAGCCGCACGGACGGGGCGGTGAGAGTGCTGCCTTCCGTGTCGTTCACGGTCTCGACCGGTGTCCGGGTGCGGCACTTGGCCAGCTCCGGTGTCTTCAGGACACAGGCGGGGAGTTCCATCAGCGTGAGCCGGGCGCCGTAACCGCCGCCGTACGCCTGCGCGACCTCGCGGTAGTCGACGCGCACTCGGGCGGCGCCGTCGGTGAACTTCGTCCGCTCGGGGGCGAACGTCACGAGCAGTCCGTCGATCTCGGCCCGCCGGGTCTGCTTGCGCCCCACCAGCCGGACCTTCACGGGACCGGCGGCGGCCTTGCGCGCCTTGGCCGCACGGGCCGAGGAGGCCGCCGCGGGCTGTCCGACGGAGACCGGTAGTTCCCCGGCCTTCACCGGAGCCGCGGCCTTACCGGCCTTCCCCCCCGCCGGTGTCCCGCCCAGCGTCACCCGCCCGGTTCCGCCCGCGGGCCACTCGGCCCTGGGCTCGGTTCTCGGTGTGCGCGGTCCGCGCTCCACCGTACGGGGCTTCGACTTCGTGACCGCGGAACCGGCCACGGGCCGTTCCGCCTTCGGCAGAGCCGGCCGGCCCCGCCCGTCGTCCGCCACGGCTCCCGCGTACTCGGGGGCGGTGACCCCCTGCAGCAACGTGGCGATCATGACGACTCCGGAAGCCAGTGCGGTCTTCCGTCTCCACCGGGCCGCCCGGCCCGGTTGTGCCGTATCCCTCATCGTTCCCCTCGGATTCGCCCGCGCACCGGCCGCACGGGATCGGCCCGTGCGGCTCCGGGGTGCGCAGGTCTCGTGTGAAAGTCAGGGCGGCCCGGGACCGTGCAGGAGCCGGGCCGCAACACGGTGCCGGCCCGTGCGCCGATGGCGACGGGCCGGCACCGCTCCCGGTCAGTCCGTGCCCGGTACCTCGGTGGCGACTCCAGGCATGCCCAGGGACAGATGGGCGATCTGCGACTCGCTCAGCGCGCCCTGGAAGACCCACACGTCGTCGACGGCGCCGGGCCAGTACTCGCCCCAGGCCCCGGCCGTCCTGGCCCGGCCGATCTGCAGTCCGCCCGTGGCCTTGTACGACAGCACGTTCTCGGCCCAGGACAACCGGTCGGCGCAGGTGGTGTCGTCGGACTCGCCGTCGCCGTCCGCGTCCGCGCAGGCGACCTCCTCCAGCTGCCCGTTCACATAGAGCTGGGCCTCCTTGGTGAAGCCGTCGTACACGAGCGCCAGATGGTTCCAGTCCCGCGCGTCGTAGAACTGCTGGTTCTCTACGCGTACGACGGTGGCCGCCGCGTCGGAGTCCGGCATCGAGATCTGCCAGCGCCCGGCACCCGCGTCACCTGCCGCCGCCGGCACGTACCGGATCGCGAAGGCGCTGTTGGAGGCGCCCGGTGCGCTCAGGACGGCCGCGCTGTCCGCCGGAACACCGGCGGACTGGGCCCAGCCCATCACCGTGAAGCTGGCACCCGTATCGATGGTGGACGCGGTGGTCGCGGCGTAGTCGTCGACGCCGTCCAGTTCCAGGGCGCCGTCGTCGACCCAGCCGAATCCGGTCTTCGCACCGCCGCCCAGAGTCAGCGCCCGGTCCTCGGCGGAAGCATCCGGGCTGGTGGCAGGAGTGCCGGTGGTTGCCTCGTCCAGCAGCCAGCGGCCCTTGACCAGCGGCCGCTGCCTGAACATCTGCCGGACTTCGTCGGCGGACACCGGGCGGCTCAGCAGCCGTACGTCGTCGATCGTGCCCGGGAAGTAGCTGTCGAGCGCGCCGCTGTAGGAGCCCGCGCCGATGTACATCGACTGTCCGGCGTAGAAGGAACCCTCCAGGGTGCTCGAGCCTGCATAGGCGCCGTTCACATACAGGGTCAGCGTGTCGGCGACCGTGTCGTGCACGCCGACAAGATGCACCCACTCCCCGGCCCGCGCGACCGTACCGGTCGGCTGCAGCGCACGTACCGGTACAGCGGTCGGGCTGTCGGCCGAGTACTGGTTGAAGGCCCACCGGTCGTAAGCGGCCGAGTAGTACAGCTCGAAACCGGGGCTGTGCTCGCCCGCCTGGGCAGCGATGATCGCGGCGTGGTCCGGCTTGTTGTCGAGCTTCGCCCACGCCGACACCGTGAAGCTGCGGTAGGTGTTGATATGCGCACCGCTGCTCTGACCGATCTTCGCGTGGCCGGTGGTCCCGTTGAAGCGTGCGGCCTTTCCGGCGATGCCCGGCACACCGGTGGTCACGCCGCCGTTGTACTTCGCCGGTAGTACGCCGCCCCGGCCGGTGATCTCCGTCGAGCCGACGGGCTCGTCGAGCGGGAAGATCGCGGTGGCGGGCCGTCCCGGGTCGCCCACTGCCTCGTGGTTGCGGAGCTTGGTGACCTCGCCTGCCGTCAACGGCTTGTCGAACAGCTGCAGTTCGTCAATAGCGCCCGGGAAGAAACTGGCGGGCGCGCCACTGTAGGAGCCCGCGCCGATCTGCAGTCCCCGGCGGGCCTCCCACGGGGTGCTGTAGGCGGTCTGTCCGGCCAGCTGGCCGTTGACGTACAACTGGAGGATGTCATCGCTGGCCGAGTACGTGCCGACCAGATGCGTCCACGTCCCTGCCGTCACCCCGCCGGGCTGCGGCGCCATGGCGCGCACGATCGAGGCATCCGCGGTGTCGGACGCGTACTGGTTGAACACCCATCGGTCGTAGTGCTTGGAGTAGTACAGCTCGAAGCCCGGTGAGTGGTTGCCGGGCTGGGTTGCGATGATGGCGGCACCGGTGGGCATCTGCGACAGCTTCGCCCAGGCGGAGACGGCGAAGCCGCCGCTGGTGTCGACGACCGGAATGTCCGTCGCCGCGTATCCGTCCGTTCCGTTGAATTCGAGGGCTGTGCCCTTGGCACCCGTGCCCCCGGCCGTCACCCCGCCGTTGAGAACGGCCGTGCGCGGCGGGGTCGAGCCTGCGGCCTGAGCCGCTCCGGCCGCTTCATCGAGTTGCCAGGTCGCACGGTCGGGCTGCCCGGCCTTGACCCGGAACTGATAGGTGCGGATCTCGCTGCCGTTGCCGGCCGAATCGAACGCCTGGGCTGTAACGAAGTTGAGCCCGGGCTTGGTGGGCAGTACATCGGCCGTCTTCAGGGCACCCGACGTGGTGGTGAGGGTGTTCTTCGAGGTCGGATCGCCGTTGATGCCGAACCAGTACTTGACCACATCGGTGTCGGCGGCCTTGATGTCGAAGAAGCCGTACTTGCCGACGCCGTCGAACCACGGGTCCTCGGGGTTGTCCGGGTTGGACGCCGGGTACTCGCCCGACACGATCGTCGGGGCCCTGGGCACCTTGGTGTCGTACACGAAGTAACAGCCCGTGGGATCACCGGTGTACGACCACGGCGAGTACTGCCCGCCGTCGTGCGACCGCGCGTACCAGTGGACCGTCTTGTTCTCGGTGACCGAAGGCATCGTGATGGAGAAGTCCGAGCCGGACTTCTTGTACGAAGTCAGCGGAGGCTTCCAGCGGGTGATCAGCCCCTTGCCGTCGCCCGAGTCCCACTTGGCCTGGAACTGCACGGCGACGGTGTCGCCATCGGGGTCGGTGACGTTGTTCGCGTAGATCTTGCCCAGGGTGCGGACGCGAGCCGGGGAGGAAGACTTCTTGCAGGTGCCGCCGTACTCCATGGTCAGCTGCGACATCTTCAGCTGCGCCGGCGGACGGTTGTACTTCACTCGCAGGAAGGCATCGTCCGAGAAGCGCTTCCAGCCGTACGCGTCCGTCTCGCTGGACGCCTGCAGGCCGAAGGTCATGGTCGACCACTTGCCGTTCGCTGCCTGCTGGACCGCGGAGCGCACGTCGAACTCGGCGTCCTTGGCGGAGCAGCCGTCGTAGCCGTACGCGAAGCTCTCCGTCTTGAGGTGGTCGATCCAGAAATCCGAGTTGTCCTGCGAGTTCCAGGTGGTCGACGAGCTGATGCCTCTGGTGCGCCACAGCTGCACGCCGCGGGCCGAGCAGGAGGCCGACCAGGTGTTGCGTACGACGAACTCTGCGGACAGGATGTCCCGGCCTGCGAACTTGGAAACGGGGATACGGTAGAAGACCCGCTTTGTGTCGTATGGCTGGCAGTAGGCCCAGCCGCAGTAACCCACGCCGGCGGTGGATTCGCCGTTGAACTTCCACTGCGGCGATGACGCCCAGTACTTCGACACCATCGTCCATGCGGAGGTCTTGGGCGAGTACCACTGCGGGTCGATGAAGACGGGGTACTGCGTGTTGGAACCCTTCAGCACGCCGGCGTCCGGCTTGAGTACCAACTCGTTCCCCTTGGCCGGCAGTTCCACGCCGACCGGCGCGAGCTTGCCGGACTCACCGGCACCGGGCTCGCCCTCCTTGCCCGCTCCGTCGCGGAAGCCTGCCACCGCGCTGTTCCCGGCCGTTCCGGCGGCCTTGGCCGCACTGGCCGCGCTCTTGCCGGGGCTGGAGTCCCACATGACCGGCTTGGGAGCCTCGAACACCGTGCTCCCGGCACCCTCGTCGACCGCTTCCAGGCCGCCGGACGCCGTCTCGCGTACGTTCATCCCCTGAGCGGACAGCTTCAGACGCAGCTCGGTGAGCTCGGGACTGGCCGCCGCCCCGGCCGACTTCACCACGAGCAGCTGGGTGAAGCCGTCCTCCTGTGCCCCCATACGCAGATCCACGTCCGGCAGGACGTTCCGGTACGTCGCGGTGTCCCCGTCGAGTTCCGGAGCCGGGAGCTTCGTCGGCCACGACAGAGCGAGTTCCCGTCCGGCGCGCTCCATGCGCACCAAGGGCTCGTCCCCACCGCCGGAGAACTCCAGGCGTACCGTGGCCGCCCTGGGCGCGACCGTTCCGTCGGCACGCTTCGCCAGGCCGGTGTCGATCGGCTTCCATTCACCGCCTACACGCGCGCGTACGGGACGCAGATGCTCCCGCGCTTCGAGTTTGCCGTCCGGTGTCGCGTACACCTCGCTGCTCTCGCCCCGCAGTGACGCGATCTCCACATTCGTGCCGCTCCGCTTGGCCCTTTCCAGCGCCTCGGCCTCGGACAACGTGTCGGCGTCCGAGGCCTCTTCGACCGTCGGCGCCGGCGCTGAGGCCGGTCCGGCCGTTGCCACCACGGGCGCCAGACCGACGACCATGCCGACGCTCAGCGCCACGGACAGCGCACCCCCCACGAGGCGTCTTCGCGACTTGCCCCCTGTGTTCACAAACCCCACCTGTCATGAAGATTCGATGAAAGCAACAGATTCGGACGCTACCCAGGACGCAGGCTCATGATCCAGAGGGAATTTCGAGTGGACGCAGAACGAACTCGCATATATCGACACTCACTTCACACATGATCGCGTGGGCTTGACCACACCTCACGTCGAGCGGGCCGGAGAAACGCCACTCATCGAGGAGGCGTCGATTTCGCATGAGAGACATTCGCATGGTGAAATAACGCCCCTATCGCCCACTCTGCCGAGGATTGAGGGCAAATCAGGCAGCTCGGCTGCCCACCCTTGACACCGCGTCAGCAGAGCGTTCATAGTCCATTCACTCGGTGCACGCAGGTGGTCCCGGGTGCCTTCACATACCCAGGGCAAGTAAGCCCGGCAGGCAGGGGTCGAAAGGTACGAACCGTGCTTTGCCGACACGGATTGCCCAAGCAGCCGCCGGGCAAGGCGGATTCACGCCCGCGTACGGTCCCGCGACAGCATGCCGGACGCCCGCATGGTCGCGACCGGAAGGCAGAGGGGAAAGGCACCCTCAACGCAAAGCCCGATCGGGCAGGGAATCCCAATTATCCGCCGACGCAGGGCGCGGGAATTCCCGATCCGCCGACCGAATCCCAATGCCGCACGCCCACCCGGCACCGCGGCAGGATTTCAGCCGTTGGCCGAATCGAGACGGTCACCGTGAAGCAGGATTCTCAGCTCGCCCGGACCATTCACATCCGACCGCCCGTCGGCATTGCGATCGATACACAGGCGAACCGGACACCATGCGCCAAAATTCACCCATTCAGGCACATTGCTTTCGCCGATTCTCCCACATTGATCGCCAATGCGCCTCAATCACGGATACGCAGGGACATACACGTACGTCAGGGTCACCTCCAGAACCGGCGCAGTACCCTGGCACGCACCCGATCGGTGCGGAGACGCCACTGGTATCCGGCTGATTCACGGTGTGCCCGGTCACCTGGGCGCCCTGTCCCCCCGCACACAAGACCCAGGAAACCTGATGCCCTCCCTCCTCGAAACCACGGTTGAACGGCTCCTGCCCGCGAAGAAGCGGGCGCGCGAAGAGCGTGAAGAGCAGCGGCGCGTGGCGGAGGCCGAGGCCGCCGCGCGCAAGGAGGCCGAGCGGATCGCCTCTCGGCGCAGGGCCCTGCTCGCCGGGGACGAGGCGCTGGCCGAGATCACCCTGGACGGCCGCGTCTACTACGGGCGCCGCATCAGCTCCTTCGAGGACGCCGCTGCCCGCAACCTGTCCCTGGTGGCCGATGCACTGGAGAAGGCCGGCATCGAATACTTCCTGGTGCCGGGGCGCTCGCCGCTGCGCCACGTGGTCGGCGTCCGGCTGGAGGACCGCAAGGCGCTGCTGACGTCGCTGCGCGAGCTGTACCGCTCGACCGCGCTGTACGCCCTGAAGACCGGCAAGGACCTGCTGCCGGAGGACATCGCCCTGTACGCGGACGGCGCCCTGCCCACGGCGCTGAAGCGCAGGGACACCATCCGCTTCGGGGAGATCCTGCTCGGCCCCGGGGGGCAGTTGCTTGCCGATCTGGCATACGGCTGCGACGTGGAGTTCTGGCGTGAAGGCGTCTCCCTCATCGAGGACGGCGAAGAGGACCTGGCACCCGAGCGCAGGGTGGCACTGATGTACCAGGCGCCCCCGGTTGTGGTCGCCGACGCTCTGGTCGCACCACGCCCCAACGCGGTCAGCGACGTCCTGCCCGCCGCGGCGCGAATACCCGCCGAGCGTGAGATATCCGGCCGCTCCTACCCTTCCTACCAGGACTTCCTCGAGCCCCGCATCGACACCGTCGGCTTCCCCATCGATGTCGTCTACACCTGGGTCGACGGCGACGACCCCGCGCTCGCCGCCAAACGCGAGGCCTACCTCAACGGCAGCGCGGCCGCGTCCCGAATCCACGAGCGCGAGGTCGGCGCCTCCCGTTACGTCAGCCGCGACGAGCTCAAGTACTCCCTGCGCTCCCTGGAGATGTACGCGCCGTTCGTCCGGAACATCTACATCGTCACCGACGGCCAGACTCCCGACTGGCTGGACACCAAGGCCGACGGCGTGCGCGTCGTCGACCACAAAGAGATCTTCAGTGACCAGGACGCCCTTCCAGTCTTCAACTCACACGCCATCGAAACGCAGCTGCATCACATCGACGGCCTGTCCGAGCACTACCTGTACTTCAACGACGACGTCTTCCTCGGCCGACCCGTCACCGCCGGTCACTTCTTCCACGGCAACGGCATCGCCAAGCTCCCCTTCTCCACCCACCAGCTCGGTGTCGGCGACCCGCATCCCGACGAACCCGCCCCCAACTCCGCGGGGAAGAACATCCGCGAGCTCCTCCGGGAAGCCCACGGCCGGTTCACGGTCAACAAGTTCAAGCACGTCCCGCACCCGCAGATCCGGTCGGTGATGCATGAGATCGAGCAGCGGTACGCCGAGGACGTCCGGCGCACCAGCCGGTCCCGCTTCCGCGCCACCACCGATATCGCCATGGGTGCCTCGTTCCACCACCACCACGCCTATCTCACCGGCCGTGCCGTCGCCGGCTCCTTCCGGCTGCGCTACGTCGACATCGGCCACGCCGACGCCGCCGAGCGTCTGGGGGAGCTCAGGAACGCACGCAAGTACGACTTCTTCTGCCTCAACGACGTCAACGCGTCCGCCGAGGAGCAGGAACGCGTCGACGCCCGACTGCGCGACTTCCTGGACTCGTACTTCCCCTTCCCCAGCCGCTGGGAGCGCTGACGCGTCCGGGCGTCCCGGCCGGATGGGGGGTGAGCCGGCCGGGGCGCCCGGACGCAAACGGGTGGGTCACTTGTAGACGGCGAAGGCCCTGGTGAAGGCCAGCGGGGCCTGGAGGATCGAACTGCAGGTGGCGTCCGCGGAGTTCTTCGCGCCGCCCGGGCATTCCTTGTCGCGGGTCGAGGACCACATCGACAGCCAGGCGAGGTCCTTCTCCCCGGCGAAGTCCACGAGCTGCTTCGCGTCGTCCACCGTGAAGATCTCGGTGGTGACGTCGTTGACGCCGATCATCGGTGTGACCGCGACGGTCTTCCACGCCTCGGCGTCGGAGAGGCCGAGGATCCCCTTGAGCTGGGCATGAGTGGCGGTCGCCGCCTGGACGGCGTACTCGCCCATGTCACCGCTGTACGCCGGGCCGTAGTCCATCGCCATGATGTTGACCGCGCCGATGTCCACGCCGTTCTTCCCGGCGTCGGCGAGGAGGTCGACGCCGGGCCGGGTCAGGCCCTCCGGCATGACGGGGAGGGTGAAGGCTGT
>NZ_JAAAXQ010000176.1 GCF_009916105.1 Streptomyces sp. GC420
CCCGCACACCACGCACGCCACAGATGGAGGCCGCTGTGACCGTCACTTCCCCCGCCCCCGCCCCGACCGTCTTCGAGACCCTCGAGTCCGAGGTCCGCAGCTACTGCCGCGGCTGGCCCACTGTCTTCGACCGGGCGAGCGGCAGCCGGCTCTACGACGAGGACGGCCGCTCCCACCTCGACTTCTTCTCCGGCGCCGGCGCCCTCAACTACGGCCACAACAACCCCGTGCTCAAACGCGCCCTGCTCGACTACGTGGCACGGGACGGCATCACCCACGGACTCGACATGTCGACGACCGCCAAGCGTGCCTTCCTGGAGACCTTCCAGGAGGTGGTGCTCCGGCCGCGCGGTCTGCCGTACAAGGTCATGTTCCCCGGCCCGACGGGCACCAACGCGGTCGAGGCGGCCCTGAAGCTGGCCCGCAAGGTCAAGGGCAGGGAGGCCATCGTCTCCTTCACCAACGCCTTCCACGGCATGTCGCTCGGCTCGCTCGCCGTCACGGGCAACGCCTTCAAGCGCGCGGGCGCGGGCATCCCGCTGGTGCACGGCACCCCGATGCCCTTCGACAACTACCTGGACGGGCAGATCCCCGACTTCCTGTGGTTCGAGCGGCTGCTGGGCGACCTGGGCTCGGGCCTGAACACCCCTGCGGCGGTCATCGTGGAGACCGTCCAGGGCGAGGGCGGCATCAACGTGGCGCGGCCCGAGTGGCTGCGCGGTCTCGCCGACCTGTGCCGGCGCCGCGACATGCTGCTGATCGTCGACGACATCCAGATGGGCTGCGGCCGCACCGGCGCCTTCTTCTCCTTCGAAGAGGCCGGCATCACCCCGGACATCGTCACCCTGTCGAAGTCCATCAGCGGCTACGGGCTTCCCATGTCGCTGACCCTCTTCCGCCCCGAGCTGGACGTGTGGGAGCCGGGCGAGCACAACGGCACCTTCCGCGGGCACAACCCGGCGTTCGTCACGGCCACCGCCGCGCTGGAGGAGTACTGGCGGGACGCGCGACTGGAGAAGGAGACCGCGGCCCGAGGCGAGCAGTGCGAGCAGGCGCTGAACGCGATCACCGCAGAGCATCCGGGTGCGGGCGCCGGCGTGCGCGGCCGCGGACTGGTGTGGGGCCTCGAGTTCGCCGGCAAGTCCCGCGCCGCGGCGGTGTGCGCCCGCGCCTTCGAGCTGGGTCTGCTGCTGGAGACCTCCGGTCCCGAGGGGGAGGTCGTCAAGCTGCTCCCGCCGCTGACCATCACCGAGGAGGAACTCGACGAGGGGCTCGCCCTGCTCGCCCGCGCGGTGCGAGAGACGGCGTGACCGCCGCCGCACCCGCCCGCACGCCGGGGCCCCGCACCGACACCCGCGCGGGCGGTCGCGCAAACGGCCGCACACCACGGCCCGCCCCGACGCCCGTACCCGACAGAAAGGCGGCAACCGGCCGTGATCGTCCGTTCCCTGAAGGAGATAGAGGGCACCGACCGGCACGTCAGGGCCGCGTCCGGCACCTGGGAGAGCAAACGGATCGTCCTCGCGAAGGAGAGGGTCGGCTTCTCCCTGCACGAGACCACGCTGTACGCGGGCACGGAGACGTCCATGTGGTACGCGCACCACATCGAGGCCGTGCTGTGCGTCGAGGGCGAGGCCGAACTGACGAACGAGGAGACGGGTGAGACCCATCTGATCGCGCCCGGGACGATGTACCTCCTCGACGGGCACGAGCGGCACACACTGCGGCCGCGCACCGACTTCCGATGCGTGTGCGTCTTCAACCCGCCGGTGACGGGGCGTGAGGACCACGACGAGAACGGCGTGTACCCCCTGTTGACGGAACCCACGACCGAGGGGCCTTGAGGACACCATGACGACCCTGCACGAACAAACCGTCGATCTCTACCCGACCAGGGGCCGGACCGAAGGGACGGTTCCGCGCCAGGACCCGGTGGTGTGGTCCGCGCCGGACGCGCCAGGACCTTTCGGACCCGCCGAGTTGCTGGGCTTCGAGCGGGACGGCTTCGCGACGGTCGACGCGCTGCTGACCCCGGACGAGGTGGGTCTCTACCGCGCCGAGCTGGACCGGCTGATCGCCGACCCGGCCGTCCGCGCCGACGAGCGCTCGGTCGTCGAGCCGAAGTCGCGCGACGTGCGCTCGGTGTTCGAGGTGCACCGCATCAGCGGGCTCTTCGCCGACCTGGTGCGCGACGAGCGCGTGGTGGGCCGGGCCCGGCAGATCCTCGGCTCGGAGGTGTACGTCCACCAGTCCCGGATCAACGTCAAGCCGGGCTTCGGGGCGAGCGGCTTCTACTGGCACTCGGACTTCGAGACCTGGCACGCCGAGGACGGGCTGCCCCGGATGCGGGCGGTGTCGGTGTCCGTCGCGCTCACGGACAACCACGAGACCAACGGCGGCCTCATGATCATGCCCGGTTCGCACAGGACCTTCCTCGGCTGTGCGGGCGGGACGCCGGAGGACAACTACAGGCAATCGCTGCGCATGCAGGAGGCGGGCACCCCCTCCCACGACGCGGTCAGGGAGTTCGCGCGGCCGAACGGCATCCGGCTGTTCACGGGCCCCGCGGGTTCCGCGACCTGGTTCGACTGCAACTGCATGCACGGCTCGGGCGACAACATCACGCCGTACCCGCGCAGCAACGTGTTCATCGTGTTCAACAGCGTGGAGAACACGGCGGTTGAGCCCTTCGCGGCCCCCGGGCGGCGGCCCGAGTTCATCGGGGCGCGGGACTTCACGCCCGTACGGTGACCGTCCCCCGGACGCCCGCGGGTCGCGGGTGTCCGGGGCTTCCGGCGGGTGAACCGGGCGTCCGGGGCCCGGGTCAGCCGGAGAGCGCGTCCAGCAGCCGGTCCACGTCGGTCGGCGTGTTGTAGAGGTGGAAAGCGGCCCGCAGATTGCCCGCGCGGTCGGACAACTGGACACCGGCGCGGCCGAGTTCCTCCTGGCGGTGGCCGAGGCCGGGGACGGACACGATCGCGGATCCGGACGCGGGCACGGGCTCCCGCCCCATGCGGGCCAACCCTTCCCGGAACCGGTCGGCGAGGGCCACGTCGTGCAGGTGGACACGGCCGGCGCCGATCTCCTCGACGAGGGCGAGGGAGTGGCGGGCCGCGACGTACGAGAACAGGGCAGGGCTCTCGTCGAACCGGCGGGCGGAGTGGGCGAGTTCCTCGATCGGGCCGTAGCAGGCGTCCCAGGGCCGCTCGCCGGCGACCCAGCCCGCGAAGACGGGGGTGACCCAGCCGGTGTCCTCCGGCACGGTGAGGAAGGCGACACCGCGCGGGCACAGCAGCCACTTGAAGCCGACGGTGACGGTGAAGTCGTATGCGCTCGCGTCGAACGGGAACCAGCCCGCGGCCTGCGAGACGTCGACGAGGGTACGGGCGCCGTGGGCACGGGCGGCCTCGGCGATGCCGTCGAGGGCGGCGATGCGGCCGTCCGCCGACTGCACGGCGCTGACGGCGACCAGCGCCGTGCCGGGCCGGACCGCCCCGGCGAGTCCCTCCAGGGGAACCGCCCTGACCTTGAGGTCGCCGCGCATGTGGAAGGGGTTGACGATGGAGCTGAAGTCGCCCTCGGCGACCAGGACTTCGGCACCGGAGGGCAGCGAGGTGGCGATCAGACCGGTGTAGACGGCCACCGATCCTCCGGCGGCGACCCGGTCCACGGGCACTGAGGTGATCCGGGCGTAGGAGGCACGGGCCGCCTCCACGTCGGCGAACATGTCCGCGGGCCGGCCGGCCGCGGCGCCGGCCACGGCGTCCCGCATGGCCGCCACCGCTCTGGCCGGGATCAGTCCTGAGGAGGCGGTGTTGAGATACGTCGTCTCGGGCGCGAACTCGGCGCCTGCCAGGTTCTCCATCAGTCTCCTAGCGAGGGGACCACCGGCCTCAGCCGGTGGGGGAATCGCTTCCCTGGCCTGTGCTGCGTTACCTTTCGTCCCACAAGGGATCGGTTCGGGCTGGACCGCAACCTTCGGGTTGGAAGCCCCTCTCCTTACAGGTGAGGGAGCGGAGTCACGGAATCACTGTGCTGCCTGGCAGGCCTCGAAGTCCATTGCCAATTCCTTGGGTTCACCCCCAAGAAGTGCTTATGAATGTGCTCCCGCCTGCACGTTTCCGGTCCGGGGCGCCTCGCAGCTCCCGTCCGGACCGCAGGCGGCGGCGTCCCCGGCCGGCTCCGGTTCGCGGTCGGCCCAGGCGCGCTCCAGCGCCCGGGCGAACACATCGGCGGGCTGGGCCCCGGAGAGGCCGTACCGCCGGTCGATGACGAAGAACGGCACACCGTTCGCGCCCAGCCGCGCCGCCTCGGCCTCGTCCCCGCGCACCTCGTCCGCGTAGGCGCCGGGGTCTGCGAGCACCGCGCGCACCTCGGTCTCGTCGAGCCCGGCCGCGACGGCGAGCGCCACCTGCCGCCCGGGGTCGTGGACGGACTCCTCCTCGGCGAAGTTGGCCCGGTAGAAGAGGGTCAGCAGTTCCTCGTGCCGGCCGCGCGCCCGCGCCAGGTGCAGCAGCCGGTGCAGGTCGAAGGTGTTCCCGTGGTCGCGCCCGACGACGTAGTCAAGACCCTCGGCCCTGGCGTGGCCCGCGACGTTCTCCTCCGCCTGCCGTGCCTGCGCCTCGGTCAGCCCGTACTTCTTCGCGAGCATCGGGATGACCGGCCCCGTCACGCCCTTGGGCGACCGGGGGTCGAGTTCGAACGACCGGTGCACCACCTCGACCTCGTCGCGGTGCGGGAACGCGGCGAGCCCCTTCTCGAACCGGGCCTTGCCGATGTAGCACCACGGGCAGGCGATGTCCGACCAGATCTCGACGCGCATGTGTTCTTCCTCCGGAAAGCGGGTTCGGGGCAGGCAGGGCCCGGCCACAACGGGAACCTGCCTCCGCTTCCGTTTCATTCCCTGCCCGTGCCGGGGAGGCGGCGGCCCGGCACGGGGAGGGAGTAGTCCGCGGGCGGCTCAGGGCTGCAGGACGCCGTCCACCCGGCGCGGCAGTCCCAGCGGGTTGTCGTCGCGCAGTTCCGGCGGCAGGAGCGCCTCGGGGGTGGACTGGTAGGCGACCGGACGGAGCCAGCGTTCGATGGCGGTGCCGCCGACCGAGGTGGATGTGGAGGTGGTGGCCGGGTACGGGCCGCCGTGGTGCTGGGCGGGGGCGACGGCGACACCGGTGGGCCATCCGTTGACCAGGACGCGCCCGGCCAGGGGCGTGAGCTCGGCGACGATCTCCGCCGCGCGGCCCTCGCTGCCCTCGGCCTCGGCCTCGGAGACGTGCACGGTGGCGGTCAGGTTGCCGGGCAGCCGGGAGAGGACGTCCGCGATCTCGTCCTCGCTGTCGTAGCGGGCGAGGACGGTGACCGGGCCGAAGCACTCCTCGAGCAGCAGGTCGTGCGGCCCCTCGGTGGCCAGTCTCGCGGCCGGGACGGTGAGGAAGCCGGGGCTGACGGTGTGCTCGCCGCCGGCGCCCGGCGTGACCGGGGTCTCCACGCCGGGCAGCCCGGCGCGCTCCGTGACGCCCGCGACGAAGTTGTCGCGCATCCGGTGGTCGAGCAGGACGCCCGAGCCGGTGTCGCTGACGGCCTCGGTGAGCGACTTCAGCAGCCGGTCGCCCGCCTCGCCCGCGGGCGCGAGGACCAGTCCGGGCTTGACGCAGAACTGGCCGACGCCGAGCGTCATCGAGCCCGCGAGGCCGGCGCCGATCTGCTCGGCCCGCTCCGCGGCGGCGGCCTCGGTGACGACCACCGGGTTGAGGCTGCCGAGTTCGCCGTGGAAGGGAATCGGTACGGGGCGGGAGGCAGCCGCGTCGAACAGCGCCCGTCCGCCGCGGATCGAGCCGGTGAACCCGGCCGCCGAGACCAGCGGGTGCCTGACGAGTTCGACGCCCGCCTCGAAGCCGTGCACCAGGCCGATGACGGCCTCCGGCGCACCTGCGCGCGCGGCGGCGCTGCGCAGCAGCGCGGCGACCAGCTCGGAGGTGGCCGGGTGGTCGGGGTGGGCCTTGACCACGACGGGGCAGCCCGCGGCCAGCGCGCTGGCGGTGTCGCCGCCGGGCACGGAGAAGGCGAGCGGGAAGTTGCTGGCGGAGTAGACGGCGACGACGCCCAGCGGCACCTTGTAGCGCCGCAGGTCGGGGCGCGGGATGGCGAGGGTGTCGTCGGCGTGGTCGATGCGGATGTCCAGGAAGGACCCCTCGTCGACGATGTCGGCGAAGGCCCGGAGCTGGTAGGTCGTACGGCCGAGTTCGCCGCGGAGCCGGACCGGGCCGAGGGCGGTCTCCGCGTCCGCGGCCTCGACGATCTGGTCGGCGGCGCCGTCCAGGACCTCGGCGGCGGTGCGCAGCAGCGCGGCGCGGACGGTGCGGTCGGCGAGGGCGCCCCGTACCTCGTGGGCGGCACGTACGACCTGGTCCACCTCGGCCGCCGTGGCCTCGACCGCGACCTGTTCCCGCTGCTTCCCGGTTCGGGGGTCGACACTCCAGACTGGTGCTGCTGCCACCGCGCGTTCCTCCAGGTCCGCCACATTCACTGCCATCCACCAGGCGTGTTCGATATACTGAACAATGTTCCTGATGGTGAATTCTTCCGGGACTCTATTTCCGGTCGAACGAAGGGGTCAAGGGCGATGTCGGCAGCGAATGGGGGCACCCCCGGGCGGAGCCCGGGGGATGGTGGTGCCCAGGTCAAGTCCGCGGTGCGGACCGTGGAACTGCTGGAGTACTTCGCCGGCAGGCCGGGCATGCACTCCCTGGCCTCCGTCCAGGAGGCCGTCGGATATCCCAAGTCGAGCCTTTACATGCTGCTGCGCACGCTCGTCGAGCTGGGCTGGGTCGAGACGGACGCCACCGGAACCCGGTACGGCATCGGCGTGCGCGCCCTTCTCGTCGGCACCTCGTACATCGACGGCGACGAGGTCGTCGCGGCCGCCCGGCCCACCCTGGACCGGCTCTCGGACGACACCACGGAAACGATCCACCTGGCGCGTCTCGACGGCACCAACGTGGTCTATCTCGCGACCCGGCAGTCCCAGCACTACCTGCGGCCCTTCACCCGGGTCGGGCGGCGGCTGCCCGCGCACTCCACCTCGCTCGGCAAGGCGCTGCTGGCGACCTTCACCGACGAGCAGGTGCGCAAGATGCTGCCGGAGACCCTGCCCGCGCTGACGGAGCACACCATCACCGACCGCGAGAAGCTCATCGAGGAACTGCGCGGCGTGCGGGAGCAGGGTTACGCCGTGGACCGCGAGGAGAACACCCTCGGACTGCGCTGCTTCGGGATCGCCATTCCCTACCGGACCCCGGCCCGGGACGCGATCAGCTGCTCGGTGCCGGTGGCCCGGCTGACGCCCGCCCACGAGCAGATGATCAAGGATGCGCTGTTCGACGCCCGTGACCGGCTGACGCTGGCGACCCGTCGGCTCTGAGGACCACACGGTCGCACACTCGTTCGCCCAGCGCTTGTAGGGTTCGCGTCCATGGAGATCACCCTGCGCGAGGTGCGCGAGAGCGACCTGGACTTCTTCTTCGCCCACATGAGCGACCCGGAGTCGAAGCGGGTCGCCGCCTTCGTCGCCGAGGGCCCGGTGGACCGGGCCCGCTTCGACGCCCACTGGGCCCGGGTCCTCGCCTCCGGCGCCGTGGTGCGCACGGTGGTCGCCGACGGCGAGGTGGTCGGCCACACCGCCGTGTACGGGGAGCCGGGTGACCTCCAGGTCACGTACTTCATCGACCGGGCGTACTGGGGCCGGGGCGTCGCGACGGCGGCGCTGCGGGCCCTGCTCGACCTCGTCCGGGAGCGGCCCCTGCACGCCCGCGCCGCCGCGGACAACACCGGCTCACGGCGGGTGCTGGAGAAGTGCGGCTTCGTGCTGACCGGCCACGACAGGGGCTTCGCGCACGGACGCGGCGAGGAGGTCGACGAGGTACTCATGACCCTCGGGTGACCCATCTCCCAGGGCGGTAGCCGCGCCGGCGGACACGCCGCGCGGATGAGGAATGCGCGGATGAGGAATGGCTGAGAAAGGCCCCACCGGGGAACCGCCGCGTCCGGGCCGTTCGTCCTCCGTGCGGGATGAACAGGACAATCAGGCGCGCCGCGGTCTTCGCCCTGCTGATGGTGCTCGCCCTGCTGGTACGGGCCACCTGGGTGCAGGGGTACGAGGGCCGGGCCCTCGCGGACGACGCGAACAACCGGCGGAACATCATCGAGCAGTACGCCCGGCCGCTGGGCGACATCGTCGTGGCCGGCGAGGCGGTCACCGGCTCGGAACGGACGAGCGGCAGTGACCTGGCGTACCGCCGTGTCTACAAGGACGGCGAGCTGTACGCGGCCGTCACCGGCCACAGCTCCCAGGTCTTCGGGGCGACCCAGCTGGAGGGCATCTACCAGGACGTCCTCGACGGCACCGACACCCGGCTGCGCAACCCGCTGGAGGTGCTGACCGGTGAGCGGGCGGACCCGGGCGACGTGCTCACGACCATCGACCCGGCGGTGCAGAAGGCCGCCTACGAGGCGCTGGGCGGCACCAAGGGCGCGGTCGTGGCGCTCGACCCCGCGAACGGGGACGTCCTCGGCATGGTCAGCACGCCCTCCTACGACCCGTCGTCGATCAGCGGCGGCGACTCGGCGGCCTGGAAGAGACTGACCGGCGACGAGGACAAGCCGATGACGAACCGAGCCCTGCGGCAGCCGCTGCCGCCCGGCTCGACGTTCAAGCTGGTGGTCGCCGCGGCGGCGCTGGAGGACGGGCTGTACACCTCGGTGGACGCGCCCACCGACAGCCCCGATCCGTACACACTGCCCGGGACCCGCACAGTGCTGGACAACGAGAACGCCTCCGCGCCCTGCGAGAACGCCACCCTGCGCACCGCGCTGCGCTACTCCTGCAACAACGTGTTCGCGAAGATCGCGGCCGACCTGGGACAGCAGAAGGTGCGGGCGATGGCGGAGCGGTTCGGCTTCAACGACACGGAGCAGGACGTGCCGGTGCGGGCCTCCGAGAGCGTCTACCCCTCCGGCATGGACGAGGCGCAGACCGCCCTGTCGGGCATCGGCCAGTTCGACGTCACCGCCACCCCCCTCCAGATGGCGATGGTGTCGGCGGCCCTGGCCAACGGGGGCGAGCTGGTCGCCCCGCACATGGTCTCCGCGGTGACCGGCTCGGACGGCGACACCCTGGAGAGCTACGAGGACCGGGCGTCGACACGCATCGTCGGCGAGTCCACCGCGGAGCAGCTGCGCAGCGCCATGGTGACCGTCGTCGAGGAGGGCACCGGCACCAATGCCCGGATGGACGGGCTTGAGGTCGGCGGCAAGACGGGCACCGCGCAGCACGGTGAGAGGAACAGCGAGACGCCGTACGCCTGGTTCACTTCGTACGCGCGCGACGGTGACGGGCGGCAGGTGGCGGTGGCGGTGCTGATCGAGGACTCGGGCGCGGCCCGCTCCGAGGTGAGCGGCAACGGGCTGGCGGCGCCGGTCGCGAAGGCGGTGATGGCGGCGGCGCTGCGGTGAGGGGCCACCGGCGGGGAAGGAATGGAGAAACGGGCAGGTGACCTGTGGATCCGCGGGATCCGGGTACTCGGATCGCCGCGCGGCACACCAGGGGCCGCGGGGCGGACCAGCACCAGGAGATGAGCATGATGGAGACCCGGCGGCCAGGCGCGGAAGTGATGGTGTCGATCGAAGGCTGCATGAAGGAGAGCGCGCACGCCGTGTTCAGCCTGCTCCGCGCGTGCTTCCCCTCCGACCGGGAGCCGGGCGACGTGCCCCAGTACGCGCCGGAGGGCCGCAGCATGGTGTGGACGGCGGACTTCGACACCTCGGACGGCCCGCGCGCACCGGCCGAGCCGCTGCCGCTGGAGGGCACGGTCACGGTGACCCTGCTGGGCGGCTGCCACGCCGTCGACCTCGTACGGGACCAGCTGGTGACGGCCTTCGCGCTGCGCGAGGAGAGTTCCGCCTCCGGCGACCAGGAGAAGGAGGTGCAGCTGCGGCTCGAGGACATACGGACGGCGGCCCACCGGGCGCACGCCCTCTGAACCGCGCGCACCCCCTTTGAACCGCCGTCGTGTCCCCCGGGGCCGGGGTGTCCCGGGGGACCCGGCCTACTTGACGCCGAGCAGCTGCTCGATGGGATCGATCGCGAAGTAGACGGCGAACAGGGCCGCGGCGCCCCACAGCAGCCAGTGCACCTCGCGGGCCTTGCCGAGGACCGTCTTGATCAGGACGAAGGCGATGAAGCCGGCGCCGATGCCGTTGGTGATGGAGTAGGTGAACGGCATCACGACGATCGTCAGGAACGCCGGGATGGCGATGTCGTACTTGTCCCACTCGATGTGCCGGACCTGCGTCATCAGCAGGAAGCCGACGACCACGAGGGCGGGCGCGGCAGCCTGGGCCGGGACGACGGTGGCGAGCGGGGTGAGGAACAGCGCGAGGGCGAAGAGGCCTCCGGTGACCAGGTTGGAGAACCCGGTGCGCGCGCCCTCGCCGACGCCTGCCGCCGACTCGATGTAGCTGGTCGCGGAGGACGAGGAGGCGGCGCCGCCCGCGACGGCCGCGGCACCGTCGACGAGGAGGACCCGGCCGAGGTGCGGGACCTTGCCGTTCTCGTCGAGGAGTCCGGCCTCGTGGGAGATGCCGACGACGGTGCCCATGGTGTCGAAGAAGTCGCTCAGGATGAGGGTGAAGACCAGCAGCACCAGGGTGATGAGGCCGACCTGCTCGAAGGCGCCGAAGAGGCTGAACTCGCCGAGCAGCCCGAAGTCGGGGGCGGCCACGACGTCGTCCGGCACGGTGGGAACGGTCAGACCCCACGCGATCGGCTTGATGGTGGCGATCTCGTTGATGACGACCGCGAGCACCGTGCTGACGACGATGCTGATGAGGATGGCGCCCTTCACCTTGCGCGCCATGAGCGCGATGGTGAGCAGCACGCCGAAGCAGAAGACCAGGATCGGCCAGCCGGTGAGGGTGCCGCCGGCGCCGAGCTGGAGCGGGACCGTGGTGTTCGCCGCGTCGGGGATGCGGGTGGCGAATCCGGCGTCGACGAAGCCGATCAGGGCGATGAACAGGCCGATGCCGACGCTGATGGCCTGCTTCATGGGCTGCGGAATGGCGTGCATGACGGCCTCACGCAGGCCGGTGACGACGAGCACGCAGATCAGCAGGCCCTCGAGGACGACCAGGCCCATCGCGTCGGCCCAGCTCATCTGGGGTGCGATCTGGAAGGCGACCACGGCGTTGAGGCCGAGGCCGGCGGCCAGTGCGAGCGGGAGGTTGCCGACGACTCCCATGATCACGGTCATCACGGCGGCGACCAGGGCGGTCGCGGTAACCAGCTGTCCCGTGTCGAGCTGCTGTCCGAACTTGTCGGTCGCGCTGCCGAGGATGATCGGGTTGAGCACCAGGATGTAGGCCATGGTGAAGAACGTGGCGAAGCCACCGCGTACTTCACGGGCCAGGGTGGAACCCCGCTCGGTGATCCGGAAGAAGCGGTCCAGGGGGTTGCCACCTCCCGGTGGCGCGGTGGTCGTGTCGGTGGCCTGCTCGGACATGGCGGTTCCTTCGGTACGGCCGGTGCAGCGGTGGGGGCGCTTCACGGGTTATTACTTACGGGTAGTCGATCGGATGGATTGTGCCCCTCCGGAGCCGGTCCCGGGTTTACGCCGTGTTACGTCCACCGATTCGTGACCTGTTCGATCGATCATCGTTCCCCACCGGTCCGCACCGGTCCGCACTGGTCCGCACTGGTACGCTCCCGCACCGCGCTCCGGGAGGACCCGGGGCCCCGCCATGGTCGAATACGGCCGGGACGGACGGGACAGGGGAGACACGTCCGTGGGCACAGTCGCCGACGACGCCGCGGCCGGGGAGTTCCACCGGTTCTTCGAACAGCACTACGCCGAGCTCGCCCGTCTCGCGCACCTGCTGACCGGTGAGTCGGACGCCGCCGACGACCTCGCCGCGGACGCCCTGCTGGCGATGTGGCACCGCTGAGACCGGGTGCGCGACGCCGACCACCCGGTGGCCTACGCGCGCGGGGTGGTCGCCAACCTGGCCCGGACCAGGATCCGCAGCGCGGTGCGCGAGCGGCGCAGGGTCGCCCTGTTCTGGCAGCGCGGGGAGGGGAAGGCCGACGCCCCGGACGTGCCGGCGGTGCTCGACGTGCAGCAGGCGCTGCGCCGGCTCCCCTTCCGCAAGCGGGCCTGCGTGGTACTCAGACGTGCCTTCGACCTGTCCGAGCGGGACACGGCACTCGCGCTCGGCATCTCCGTCGGCACGGTCAAGAGCCAGACCTCCCGGGGCATGCGCGAGCTGGAACGGCTGCTGGATCCCGCGGGGCCCGGTCTGCCGGCCGCGAGCGGGCGCGCGGAGGAGAGCGGCGACCGCGGACCGGCCGCCCGGGATTCGCCGGCGGCCGCCCGGGTGCGGGCCCCCGTCACCGTGCACGCGCACGCGCAGAACACGGCAGGGGGGGAACTGGTGACTCCGCCCCCCCACCTGAAGGAGCGGGCTTCCAACCCGGAGGTTGCGGTCCAGCCCGAACCGATCCCTTACGGGACGCGGGGAAAATGCCACAGGCCGTGGAAGGGCTTCCTCCACCGGCCGAAGCCGGTGGTCCCCTCGCTAGGAGACTGATGGACGAGCTGCGCAGGCGGCTGCGCGAGGCCGCGCAGCGGCACGAGCCCGACCGGGCCCGGATGCTGGCGCGCATCGAGCGCGGCACGGCCGGGGATGCGGACGGGGCGCGCGAGGACGGCGGGCCCGGCCGGCCGCTCCCGTCGTCGGCCCCCTGGCTGCGGGTGATCGGTGCCACGGCGGCCGCCTCGGGGGTGCTGTTCGCCGGAGGCCTGGTGGTGGGCGCGGCGGTCCGGGACGAGGGGGCGGGGCGCACGGCGGCCGCCTCCCCGGAGCCGGAAACCTCCCGTACCCGCGGGCCCGTTCCGTCCGAGTCCCCCGCGGCGGACCCCCGGGGCGGCGAGGCCACCCGCGGCAGCGGTGCGGCGCCCACGCGTGGCGCCGGGTCCACGGGGACGGCGGCGGCTCCCGGGCCCGGAGGGACACGGGGCGGCGCGGACGCACCGGGCGGCAGCGGCGACGGTGGCGGTGGCGGCACAGCCGTGCCGTGGCGGGACGGGCTGTGGGCGGACGGTTCGGTCGACCCGCACAGCAACGAGTTCTGGACGCAGAGCAACGTCACCCTCAAGTCGCAGGTGCCGCTGACCTCACTCACCGTCGAGCTGCGGATCGCGCGGACGGAGGGGGTGGAGAGCACCGGTTCCTGGCAGTCGCTCCCGGAGACCGACTTCGCGCCGTCCGTGGAGGAGGAGGACGGCACGCTGCTCTACCGCTGGACGCTGCGGGAGGGCAGGACCGTACCGCCCGGCGAGTACGTCTTCGCAGGGCAGTACAAGCACGCCCAGGGCGGACGGGAGACGGGCGACGACTCCTATCTGGTCCGAGGGGGCGGACCGGGCGGACCCGTGGAGTGGCGCGGGGACTTCGCACCCGCGAGGCGGTGAGCGGCGCCCCGGCCCGCACCCCCGCAGCGCAGCCCGCAGCCCGCGTCAGCACGAACGGAGGAACACGCGGGGCATCCACTGCTCGGGCAGCTGCACGCTGCAGAACGTCTGGTGGGAGGACGTCGGCGAGGACGCCGCCACCTTCAAGGGCGGCAGCGGTGCCGTCTACAACGTCACCGGCGGCGCGAAGAAGGCCGCCGACAAGGTCTTCCAGCACAACGGCGGCGGCAGGCTGACCATCTCGAACTTCGCCGCCCAGGACTTCAAGACGCTCTACCGCTCCTGCGGCAACTGCTCGACCCAGTACAAGCGCTCGGTCGTCCTCAACACCGTCGAGGTGACCGCGCCGGCCACGCGCCTGGCCGGGATCAACACCAACTACGGCGACACGGCGGTGCTGCGCGGCGTGACGATCATCGGCGACAGCAGCAGGAGGATCGTGCCGTGCCAGAAGTACATCGGCAACAACACGGGCAAGGAGCCCACCACCAACGGCTCGGACGCCGACGGCACCCACTGCGACTACTCGTCCTCGGACATCGGTTACAGGTGAGACCGGTGACGTCCCGTCGCTGAAACCGCGGCCGCCCGTCGGGCGGCCGCGGTGCGCGGGTGGTCGGGGCGGACCGGTGGTCAGGGGCCCTGTGGTCAGGGGCCCTGTGGTCAGGGGCGCATGTGCACGTCGAGCCAGGCGAAGGCGGCGTCCTGCATCACGGGCGTGAAGGTGTGCCCGAGGCCCGGCCAGGTCCTGGTGTGCAGCCGGTCCTCCGCACGCTGCGAGCGCCAGACGGCGGCGAGCCGCTCGAACGCCGCGGCCACTCCGTCCGCCGGGAAGAGCGGATCGGTCTCCCCCGCGAAGCACAGGAAGGGCTTGGGCGCGGCCATCGAGGCGACGTCCGGGATGTCCAGGTACTGGGAGAGGCCCGGATGGAGCATGCAGTACGCGGACTGGCCGCGCAGGGTGTTGTTGCCGGGAACCATCATCGCCTCGAGCGTGGTCATCCAGCAGACCGCCACCGCCGCGGCCACCCTGTCCGACAGCGCGGACACCTGCCAGGCGCGGTAGGCACCCATGGAGAAGCCGAGGGCCGCGACCCGGTCCGGGTCCACGCCCGGCAGAGAAGCCAGGAACTCCGCCGCCCGCATGTCCTCCCGGGCGATCAGGCCCGCCAGGGACGAGCCGAGGTGGAGCAGATTGCCCGCCAGCGCCTGCTGGCCCTCGTAGCCGAGGCCGGAGCGGTCGCCCCAGCCGAGGGCGTCCACGGAGAGGACCGCGTAGCCGCGGGCGGCCAGTTCGTCGCCGGGGAAGCGGCCGCCGAAGTGGCGCGCGGCCCAGGCCTCTGCCGAGGCGAGCCTGGTCTCGTCGTACCAGGGCCGGATCAGTTTCTCCTTGCCGATGTCGAACCTCGCGCCGTGATCGTGGAGCAGCAGCACGCCCGGGTGCGGGCCCCGGCCCGCCGGCATCAGGAGGGCGGCGCGGACCCGGCTGTGGCGGGTGACGGCGAAGGCGAGGGTGCGCCGGACGTACGCCCCGTCGCCCGGCCGCTCGTCGAGGATCTCCGGCCGGAAGGGGGTGTCGTCCGCCGGGTGGCGCAGCAGTTCCTCCGTCCTGGCACGGGCGGCCCTGCGCCAGGCGGGGAAGGAGCGGTGGCGGGAGGTGCCCCAGGCGAGCGGGTATCCGAGCCCGGCCCTGAGGGCGGCGTGGAAGGCGGGGAGGTTGCCGCCGACGACTCCGGGCGATTCGTAGGGGACGCCGGTGCCGGAGGCGGGTGCGGGCGCCGCCGCCGCGGCCGGCGCGAGGACGGGGGCCGCGGCCAGTGCCGGGGGCATCGACATGAAGGTCCTGCGCCTCATGAGCGGCCGGGCGTCCAGTCGCCGAGGTGGGCCGCCACGGTGTGGGACTCCGCCTCATCCGCGGTGAGCTGCGGCCGGTTCTCCGGTACGTGCACCACCGAGCCGGGTCCCGTGTTGCCGTACTCGCGAAAGCGCATCGACTGCCACGGGTACTGCCCGCGCATGTCGGTGTAGGGGGCGACGGCGTCGATGCCGGGACCGATCCAGGTGTCGCTGACGGTGAGCATGGGCCTGGCGGTGGTGTCGGAGCCGGGCACCCAGGGCCGGGCCAGTCTGTAGTACGCGTCGGGGGCCTCGCCGGTGACGCGGGAGCGGGTCACCAAGAGGACCCAGGCCCACGATGGTGGTGTTGGACGGTACTTGGATGTTGACCGCGGCGCTCTGCTTCGCGGCGGAGGCGACCCTGGCGTCCTCGAGCGGGCCGGAGGGCACCTGGTCCCTGCCCCAGACCTCGGGGTCGTAGGCGGCGAGGTACCCCTCCAGGGTGTAGCCGTCGGTCTGGTAGTCCTCGCAGCTCAGCGGGTTGCCCTCGGCATCCGCGTTGCCGTGGACGGTCCCCCTGACCCGGATGATCTTCGGGGCGTCGCCCGCGTCCTCGAAGGCGGCGAGGAGTCCGGCCCGGTCGGTGACGGTGTAGACGTGGTCCGGGCTCGCCGCGGCACCGCCGGTCGTACCGCCGTCGGCGGAGGCCCAGCCGTCGCCCGCGGGCAGCACGGCCCGTTCCGCGCGGGCGGACCCGGAGTGGGCGGACCGGTCGGCGGGGGCGGCATGGGCG
>NZ_JAAAXQ010000177.1 GCF_009916105.1 Streptomyces sp. GC420
GTTCGGGACTCTTAGGGGATTTGAGGTTTCCCTGAGGTACGGGCAGGGGAGGACACCTCACACCCCACGATCACGCCGTGTGCGTCGCACGCCGCCATCCTGCAGTCCCCCGCAGGCAGCGCCGCGTGATCGTGTCTCCGGGGACCCTGAGCCGCAGGAGATCCCCTGGCACACCCCCGTGCCACCCGACCCGACCTACGACGAGGGGGCGCACATGGACGCTTTCACCGCAGGACTCCTGCAGCGCATAAGGACCACCGAGTCCGACCTCTACCGGGCTCGCGAGACCGGCGACGACTTCCTCGCGGATGTCGAGCAGGCCGAACTGGACGACCTGCATCGCCTCGCCGCCGAGCACGGCGTGGAGGTCGACGCCGCGCGCGTCTGATCTCTGATCCGTCACCGCAGGTGAAGGTGCCCCGGACCGCGAGGTCCGGGGCACCTTCGCGTCCGCGCCCGCCGGGCCCCGAAGGGCCCTGGGCGGGCACAGGGCGGCCGGGCGGGCCGCCGGCGCCCCGGGTCAGTCGTGCCAGGCCCCGAGTTCCTCCAGGAGCGGCTGGAGGCGTTCGAAGACGCCGGGCGAGGCGGCGAGGGTCAGCTCGGAGGACGGGGGCGAGCCGGGCCGGCCGCCGGTGAGCGCCCCCGCCTCACGGGCGATCAGGTCTCCCGCGGCGAAGTCCCACGGGTTCAGCCCGCGCTCGTAGAACGCGTCGAGCCGGCCGGCGGCGACGTCGCAGAGGTCCACCGCGGCCGAGCCGCCGCGCCGGATGTCGCGCAGCAGCGGGATCAGCTGCTGGGCGACTGCGGCCTGGTGCGCGCGCACGGTCCTGACGTAGTTGAAGCCGGTGGACACCAGGGCCTGCTCCAGCGGCGGCGAGGGCCGGCAGGCCAGGCGCACCTCGCCGCTGTGGGCGCCGCCGCCGAGGACGGCGTGGAACGTCTCGCCGCGCATGGGGACCTCGACGACGGCCGCCACGGTCTCGCCGTCGCGCTGCGCGGCGATCGACACGGCCCAGGTCGGCAGCCCGTACAAGTAGTTCACCGTGCCGTCGAGCGGGTCGACGACCCAGCGCACGCCGCTGGTGCCCGCGGTGTCCGCGCCCTCCTCCCCCAGGAATCCGTCGTCGGGCCTGCGGTCGGCGAGGAAGCCGGTGATCAGCTTCTCCGCGGCGATGTCCATCTCGGTGACGACGTCGACCGAACTCGACTTGGTCGCCGCCACGCCGAGGTCGGCGGGCCGGCCGTCGCGCAGCAGCTCACCCGCGCGCCGGGCGGCCTCGAGGGCGAGATCCAGCAGCTGGGCGTTGAGCGGATCGGTCACGGCACTCCTCAGGCGTAGGGGCTGTCGGCGCCCGCGGCGGCGGGACGCGGGGCGCGGGCCGGGCAGCAGCCCACCGGGCACACGTCGTGGCTGGGGCCGAGCGAGCCCAGCGCGCAGCGCTCCACCGCGCTGCCCCGCTCGGTGGCCGCGCGCTCCAGCAGGAGCTCGCGGACGGCGGCGGCAAAACGCGGGTCGGCCCCGACGGTGGCGGAGCGCGCGACCGGAAGGCCGAGCTCCGCGGCCTTGGCCGTGGCCTCGGTGTCGAGGTCGTACTTGACCTCCATGTGGTCGGAGACGAAGCCGATCGGAACCATCACGACTCCGGGGACGCCCCGGCCGTGCAGCTCCTCCAGGTGGTCGCAGATGTCCGGCTCCAGCCACGGGACGTGCGGGGCTCCGCTGCGTGACTGGTAGACGAGCCGCCACGGGTACTCGACGCCGGTCTCCTCGCGCACGGCCTCGACGATCACCCGCGCGACGTCCAGGTGCTGCCTGACGTAGGCGCCTCCCTCGCCGTGTCCCTCGACGGGCCCCGAGGTGTCGGCGGCGGTGTCGGGGATGGAGTGCGTCGTGAAGGCGAGGTGCGCGTGCGGGCGCACCTCCTCCGGCAGTCCGGCGAGCGACTTCAGCACGCCGTCCACCATGGGCCGGACGAATCCGGGGTGGTTGAAGTAGTGCCGCAGTTTGTCCACGCGGGGCGGTTCCAGGCCCTCCTCCGAGAGCCGGGCGAGCGCGTCCGCGAGGTTCTCGCGGTACTGCCGGCAGCCGGAGTACGAGGCGTAGGCGCTGGTGGCCAGGACGGCGATGCGGCGCCGGCCGTCGGCGACCATCTCGCGCAGGGTGTCCGTCAGGTACGGCGCCCAGTTGCGGTTGCCCCAGTAGACCGGCAGGTCGAGTCCGTGTTCGGCGAAGTCCTTGCGGAGGACGTCGAGCAGTTCCCGGTTCTGCGCGTTGATGGGGCTGACACCGCCGAACAGGAAGTAGTGCTGCCCCACCTCTTTGAGCCGTTCCCTGGGGATGCCGCGGCCTCTGGTGACGTTCTCCAGGAACGGAACGACTTCGTCGGGGCCTTCCGGGCCACCGAAGGACAGCAGCAGAAGGGCGTCGTACGGGGAGGGGGACGGGGCCGCTGCGCGGTCCGCTTCACGCTGATCGGACATGTCCCCGATCCTCCCACCCGCCACCGACAGCGTGAAAACGACAACCGGGCGGTACGCCGCGGGGCGCCCCGCCCGGCCGCCGCACCCGAGGGCCGCACCGCTCCCCGGAAAAACGCGTATGCACCTGGGACGACATCGCCCGTAAGCTGTGTGGCGGACTGCATTCCTTACGGAGACATCTTGCCGAGCCCTTACCGCGCGATCTTCACCCTGCCCGGAACGAAGTCGTTCTCCGCGGCGGGCCTACTCGGCCGGATGCCGCTGTCGATGATGAGCATCGGCATCGTGACCATGGTCTCCCAGCTGACCGGCCGCTACGGGCTGGCCGGCGCCCTCGCCGCCACCGTCGCGCTCTCCGCCGCCGTGCTCGGCCCCCAGGTCTCCCGGCTGGTCGACCGCTACGGCCAGCGCCGCGTACTGCGCCCGGTCACCGCGGTCTCGCTCGCCGCGACGGCCGGCCTGCTGGTCAGCGCGAGGCGCGAGGCACCGGACTGGACGCTGTTCCTGTCCAGCGCCTTCATCGGCTGCGTGCCCAGCCTGGGCTCGATGGTCAGGGCCCGCTGGGCTGCCCTCTACGACGGCGCCTCCCGGGAACTGCACACGGCGTACTCGCTGGAATCCGTGGTCGACGAGATCTGCTTCATCCTGGGGCCGATCATCTCCATCGGCCTGTCCACCGCCTGGTTCCCGGAGGCGGGTCCGCTGCTCGCCGCCCTCTTCCTCGCGGCCGGGGTCCTCTGGCTCACCGCGCTGCGCGCGACCGAACCCGTCCCGCACCCGCGCGGGGAGCACGGCCGGGGCAGCGCGCTGCGCGCTCCCGGACTGCAGGTCCTGGTCGCCGCGTTCGTGACGGTCGGCACGGTCTTCGGGGCGGTGGACGTCGTCACGGTGGCCTTCGCCGAGGAGCAGGGCCACAAGGCGGCCGCGAGCGTGGTGCTGGCGCTTTACGCCCTGGGTTCGTGCCTGGCGGGGGTGGTTTTCGGCCTGCTGCACCCGAAGGGTCCCGCGGCCCGCAGGTGGGTGCTGGGCGTATGCGCGATGGCCGTGAGTATGATCCCCCTCCAACTGGTCGGGAACCTGCCGTTCCTGGCCGTGGCGCTCTTTGTCGCGGGCCTGTCCATCGCACCCACGATGATCACGACGATGGCCCTCGTCGGGCAGCACGTACCACGCGCGAAACTGACCGAGGGCATGACCTGGGTGAGCACCGGGCTCGCGGTCGGCATCGCGGTGGGGTCCTCGGCCGCGGGCTGGGTGATCGACACCGCGGGCGCGGGCACCGGGTACGTGGTGCCCGGTCTCGCCGGAGCCGCCGCGGTCGCGGTCGCGTTCCTGGGACACCGCCGGCTGCGCAGGCCGTCGGCTCGGCAGCAACGGGAGGGGCTGGCAGAGCATGACAGGAACGACCGTGACCACCGGGACGAACAGCACGTGGCGTAACTGGGCCGGGAACGTCTCCGCACGGCCCGCGAGGATCGTGGCGCCGGGCTCCGTGGAGGAACTGGCGGCTGCCGTCCGCCGGGCCGCCGAGGACGGGCTGCGGGTCAAGGCCGTCGGCACCGGGCACTCCTTCACGGCGGCCGCCGCCACCGACGGCCTGCTCGTGCGGCCGCAGCGCCTCGCCGGCATCCGTTCCGTCGACCGCGCCGCCGGCACCGTGACGGTGGGCGCGGGGATGCAGCTGAAGGTGATGAACCGCGCTCTGGCCGCTCAGGGCCTGTCGCTGACCAACATGGGCGACATCATGGATCAGACGGTGTCGGGGGCGACCAGCACCGGCACTCACGGCACCGGCCGCGACTCGGCCTCGATATCCGCCCAGATCAAGGCACTTGAGCTGGTGACGGCCGACGGTTCGGTGCTGAACTGCTCGGCGTCCGAGAATCCGGAGGTCTTCGCGGCGGCGCGGATCGGTCTCGGCGCACTGGGTGTGGTCACCTCGCTGACCTTCGCCGTGGAGCCGGTCTTCCTGCTCACGGCACGCGAGGAGCCGATGACCTTCGAGCGGGTCACCGCCGAGTTCGACGAGCACGTCACCGAGAACGAGCACTTCGAGTTCTACTGGTTCCCGCACACCGGCAACTGCAACACCAAGCGCAACAACCGCAGCCAGGGCCCCGCTTCACCGCTCGGCACGGTGAGCGGCTGGTTCGAGGACGAGTTCCTCTCCAACGGAGTCTTCCAGGCGGCGTGCACCCTGGGGCGCGCGGTGCCGTCCAGCATCCCGGCGATCGCCCGGATATCCAGCCGCGCGCTGTCCGCCCGTACCTACACCGACATTCCCTACAAGGTCTTCACAAGTCCGCGCCGGGTGCGCTTCGTCGAGATGGAGTACGCGCTGCCGCGGGAGGCGGCGGTCGGGGCCCTGCGTGAGCTGAAGGCCCTGGTGGACCGCTCCTCGTTCCGCGTGAGCTTCCCGGTGGAGGTGCGCACGGCGCCCGCCGACGACATCGCGCTCTCCACTGCCTCGGGCCGGGAGACCGCCTACATCGCCGTGCACCTGTACCGGGGCACTCCGCACCAGGGGTACTTCACGGCGGTGGAGCGCATCATGACCACCCATGGGGGCAGGCCGCACTGGGGCAAGATCCACACTCGTGACGCCGCGTATCTGGCGTCCGTCTACCCGCGGTTCGAGGAGTTCACGGCGCTGCGCGACCGGCTCGACCCTGAGCGGCTGTTCGCCAACGACTACCTGCGGCGGGTGCTGGGCGACTGACCACCCGAAAGGGTTGGGCGGAGACCGATTGCCCAACTACGCGCGGTTACGGTCCGAATGAAGCGGCTTACGGAGCGAAAAGTTCCGATTCCCGGGACCGTGTGAACCTCAACACCCGTACACCCACTCGGTTACCGGTTCCCGGTACTGGGCAAGTGATCGTCGTACGAAGTTCGGTGGCGCGGCGCACGACGGCCATGGTCCGAATGGAGTACTGTGACGAGCCCTGGGTCCGGTTTCCCGCAAGGGAGCAGGACCTTCGGGAGGGGGCCGAAGGCGGCACTCGATCCGGCGGCGCCGCGGCACCGCACGGGCGCCTGCTGCACAGAGCGACCGAGCTGGTCACTCTGCGTCGCAAACAGGTAACCGTGCCATAACGGCGCTTCAGGGCCCATGCCCGACACGCCGGGCAACTCGGCAAGGTTGTGGCAGGCTGCACCCGGGCAGGCCACACTCGACTAGCGGAAGCAGCGACGCACGTGACGTCGGCAGGCACCACCCGGGAGGTCCCCATGCCCGAACTGCGTGTCGTGGCCGTCTCGAATGACGGCACACGGCTGGTGCTGAAGGCTGCGGACAACACGGAATACACGCTTCCGATCGACGAGCGGCTGCGTGCCGCCGTCCGCAACGACCGTGCCCGCCTCGGCCAGATCGAGATCGAGGTGGAGAGCCATCTCCGCCCCCGCGACATCCAGGCGCGGATACGTGCCGGCGCCTCCGCCGAGGAGGTCGCCCAGCTCGCGGGCATCCCCGTCGACCGGGTGCGCCGCTTCGAGGGCCCCGTGCTCGCGGAGCGCGCCTTCATGGCGGAGCGTGCCCGCAAGACCCCGGTGCGCCGCCCCGGCGAGAACGCGGGACCCCAGCTCGGCGAGGCCGTCACGGAACGGCTGCTGCTGCGCGGCGCCGAGAAGGACACCGTGCAGTGGGACTCCTGGCGCCGCGACGACGGCACCTGGGAGGTCCTGCTTGTCTACCGGGTGGCGGGCGAACCGCACTCCGCGAGCTGGACGTACGACCCGCCGCGGCGGCTCGTCCAGGCCGTGGACGACGAGGCACGCTCGCTGATCGGCGAGACCGACGACACGCCCGAGCCGAGCTTCCCCTTCGTGCCCCGGATCGCCCGGCTGCCCCGGGACCGGCCGCTCGACCGGGTCCCCGACCGTTCCGGCGGTCCGTCCTCGCCGGAACCGGCCGAGGAGAACGAGCGCGACTCGCTGACCAGCCTGCTGGAGGCGGTGCCGAGCTTCCGGGGCGACATGGTCGTCCCGGAGCGTCCGGCACCGGTGGAACCGGCTCCGGACGAGGAGCCGGTGTCCGCGCTCGCCGCGGAGGCCGAGGAGCCCCCGGCTCCCGCCGCGAGCGCCGGCTCGGCGTACGCGGACGTGCTCATGCCGCGCTCGGTCACCGGTCACCGCGACCGCCTCGTCGGCTCCACGGACCGGCAGGCCGAGGCCGACGGCGTCCGCCCGGGACGCCGCGCGGCGGTTCCGAGCTGGGACGAGATCGTCTTCGGCACCCGCCGCAAGAAGCAGGACTGACGACCGGGGCAGGTGTGCCGCCCGCCCGCACACAGGGCGGCCCGGCATGCCCCTGCACGGCCCGTCCGGTGCAACTGACCCACCGCACCCGCGGGACAGCGCCCGTCCGGCCGGTTCCCCCGCGCGCCGGGCCGCCCCACCGCACCCGCGGGACGGCCCCGCCCGGTCGGCGCCCCCCCCGCTATGTTTTCCGCGGTCCTGCAACGGGGCCGCTGGCCTCCGGGCCCGGTATGACTGTGTCCCCCTGTCGATGGGATGACCTGGGGGGTGGTGTCACCGGGCCCGGGAGGTGCCGTCGGAGACGCTGATGAGAGGTCCGGCCGCCACCCGGTCCGGCGCAATGCCGGACAGCTCGCGGATGGCAGGTCTGCATAACGTGGATGCGCGCGTACGACACCGATGCCGAGGCCGGCACCGTCAACACCCCGGGAAGGGCGCGATGTTCGACACCGAAGGCGTGGGCGTGTTCCTCGGCCTGGACGTCGGAAAGAGTGCCCATCACGGGCACGGGCTGACTCCGGCCGGGAAGAAGGTCTTCGACAAGCAGCTGCCGAACAGCGAGCCGAAGCTGCGGGCCGTCCTCGACAAGCTCACGGCGAAGTTCGGCACCGTCCTGGTGATCGTGGACCAGCCCGCCTCGATCGGCGCCCTCCCGCTGACCGTCGCCCGCGACGCGGGCTGCCAGGTCGCCTACCTGCCCGGACTCGCCATGCGGCGGATCGCCGACCTCTACCCCGGCGAGGCGAAGACCGACGCGAAGGACGCCGCCGTGATCGCGGACGCCGCCCGCACCATGCCGCACACCCTGCGCTCGCTGGAACTCACCGACGAGATCACCGCCGAGCTGACCGTCCTCGTCGGCTTCGACCAGGACCTCGCCGCCGAGGCCACCCGCACCTCCAACCGGATACGCGGCCTGCTCACCCAGTTCCATCCCAGCCTGGAGCGCGTCCTCGGGCCGCGTCTGGACCACCAGGCCGTCACCTGGCTGCTGGAGCGTCACGGCTCCCCGGCCGCCCTGCGCAGAGCCGGCCGCCGCAGACTCGTCGAACTGATCCGGCCCAAGGCCCCGCGCATGGCCGCCCGGCTCATCGACGACGTCTTCGACGCACTCGACGAACAGACCGTGATCGTCCCGGGCACCGGAACCCTCGACATCGTCATCCCCACCCTGGCCGCCTCCCTGGCCACCGTCCACACCCAGCGCCGGGCCCTGGAAGCCCAGATCAACACCCTGCTGGAGGCCCACCCTCTTTCCCCGGTCCTGACGTCGATGCCCGGCGTCGGCGTCAGGACCGCCGCCGTCCTGCTGGTCACCGTCGGCGACGGCACCGGCTTCCCCACCGCCGCCCACCTGGCCTCCTACGCCGGCCTGGCCCCGACCACGAAGTCGTCCGGGACCTCGATCCACGGCGAACACGCACCCCGAGGCGGAAACCGGCAGCTCAAACGCGCCATGTTCCTCTCCGCCTTCGCCTGCATGAACGCCGACCCGGCCTCCCGCACCTACTACGACCGCCAGCGAGCCCGCGGCAAGACCCACACCCAGGCCCTCCTCCGCCTGGCCCGCCAACGCATCAGCGTCCTGTTCGCCATGCTCCGCGACGGCACCCTCTACGAACCCCGCATCCCCAAGGACGTCGAACTCGCCGCATGACCCCAGCAGGCCAAACCACCCCAAACCGAACCCGGGCGCCTTGACGAAAGACATAGAGGCACCCCCCCGGGACGCACCGCGTGGCCTGGCGCGGGACAGCGCCGTGCACGCGCGGCCGAGGTCCCCGCGCCGGACGACCGGACAGCCGGCACCCTCGCCGGACCGGGCCCCGCCCGGTCGACGCCACCCGCCCGCGCCTGCCGCCCGGCGGGGCAGCGTCCGCCCGGACGCACCCGCGAGGCCCGGTGGACCGCGCCGTGTCCGCGCGGCCGGGGTCACACGAAAGCCCCCGGCAGAACCACGTCCCTGCCGCTCGGACCGCATCCCGCGCCGGACGGGGCCGGCTCCCCGCGGCCCCTCCCCACTCGGGCGGTCCCCACCCGGGCGGCCCGCGCCGGGCCGGGCCCATGAGCGCGGCCCCGGGCCCGGCCATCACGGGTGACCGGAACGCGCTCCTGGTCGGGCGGCCCGCACACCCACCAGGCCTGGCCGAGCCGGGCGGAGCGCGCCTCGCGGGCCGTCGGCCGAGGCCGGCGTCCTCCGGGCGCCCCGGCCCGGCCGCGCGCGGGAAGCGTGCGGAGCCGCACAGTCGGGCGCGCGGGCAGACGACCGGTCAGCCGGGTTCGGGACCCGTGGCGACCGGGCGGGACGGGTCGGAGATCCACTCCGACCAGGAACCCGCGTAGAGCGCGGCCGGAATGCCCGCCAGGGTCAGCGCGAGGATCTGGTGCGCCGCGGAGACGCCCGAGCCGCAGTAGACGCCGACGGGCGCCGGGCCCGTGGCGCCCAGAGCGGCGAAGCGTTCACGCAGTGCCCCGGCGGGCAGGAAGCACCCGTCCTCCGCGACGTTCTGCGTGGTCGGTGCGGGCACCGCCCCGGGGATGTGGCCGGCCACCGGGTCGATCGGCTCGGTCTCCCCCCGGTACCGCTCGGCGGCCCGCGCGTCGAGGAGCAGTCCCGTCCTGGCCAGGGCCGCGGCCCCGTCCGCGTCCAGCAGTCCTAGCGCTCCCGGCTCGGGGACGAAGTCGCCCTCCCCGGGGGCCGGCACCTCCCGGGTCACCTCGCCGCCCGCGGCCGTCCACGCGGCGAGGCCGCCGTCGAGAACCCGTACCGACGGATGCCCGGCCCAGGTCAGCAGCCACCAGGCCCGGGCGGCCGCCCAGCCGTGCCCGCCGTCGTAGACCACGACGGGACGCGCGGAGGAGACACCCGCCCGTCGCATCGCGGCGCCGAAGGCGTCCGGGTCGGGCAGCGGCACGGTGTCGAGGTGTCCCAACCGGTCGGGCTGGTCGGGGTGGTCCTTGACGGGTTCCTGGCCGAGCTCGTTGACCTGCCTGGCCATGGCAGCCGCCTCGGCACCGGCACCCGGCCGGGTGCCGGGGGTGGACAGGGACGGCACTGCGGTTCCGACGGCGTAGGTGTCCATCAGGGCGATCGCGTGCTGGGGGCTCCGCGGCGGCGGTTCGCGGCCGCCGGGAGCGTGGATGCCCTTCGGCTTCGGCCACCGGGTGCCGGCCGGGGGCGGCGGATGCCGGTGGCCGTCGATGCGGCTCATGGTGGTGCTCCTCCCGGTGCCCAGTCGGCGGCTGGGCGGTTACGGCCGCGCCCTGACGGCGTCGGCCACGGGGGTGTTGTTCTGCTAGCCGCCGGCCAGCAGGACGAGATGGGCTGCGGCCAGGGCGCCCACGGCGGCGGCCGGCAGACAGCGGGCGGCCGGGTCGCCGCTGCGCAGGTGTACGGCGACGGCTCCGGCCATGAGCAGGACCAGGCCCGCTGAGGCGGCGGCACCGAGCGCGGTGATCCGCAGGCCGGCCAGCAGCCCGGCCGCGGCCGCCACCTCGAGAGCGCCCAGCAGGCGGTAGTGGTTGGTGGTCATGCCGACGTGGGCTGCGGCCTGGCGCATTGCGGGGACTGCCGCGAGCTTGGCCGACCCCAGCAGGAGGAAGACCGCGGCGAGGATGACGGCCAGGACGATGGTGGTGGTGCTCATGGAGGCTCTCTCTGTGCGGAGGGGATGGCTCGCCGCCGTCCGGAAGCGGGTCGATGCGGCCCGGTCAGGTGACGTGCTGGGCGGCGTACTGCCAGTCGAGGACGTACCGGTCGAGGGCTGCCGTGACCCTGCGCCGTACCGTCTCGTCGGCAGGGGCGGGCAGCACGACGCGGACACCGCCGTCGTGCGGTCGGCACACGATCAGTTCCGGGTCGCATTCCGCGCCCTGGGCGGCCAGTTCGGCGTGGACCGCGCGGCGGGTGGCGTCCAGGCGCAGGCCGAGCTTGTAGGGCTTGCCGACGGCGGTGAGCGGGATCGCGTCGATCACGAGCACCTCCCGCGGGGCGGCGGCGCGCTCGCCGACCCGTTCGGTGGCCCAGGTGAGCAGCTCGGCGGGATCCACGCGGGCGCCGGGGGTGAGGGCGACGTAGGCGACGGGCACCTCGCCCGCGTGCGGGTCGGGGCGGCCGACCGCTGCGGCGGCGGTGACCTCGGGGTGGGCGAGGAGGACGTCCTCGATCCCGGCGGGGTCGATGTTGTGGCCCCCGCGGATGATCAGGTCCTTGGCGCGGCCGGCCAGATGGACGAAGCCGTCGGCGTCGATGCGGGCCAGGTCGCCCGTGTCCAGCCAGCCCTCGCGGATCTTCCCGGCGGTCTCCAGCCTCGGCCCGTGGGCGGTGTGCTCGGCGACGTAGCCGGCGAAGACGGTGGGCCCGCTGACGGCGAGCACCCCGGTGGCGCCCCGCGGCAGGTCGTGCCACTCGCCGGTGTCCGGGTCGATGCGCACGGTCTTGACCTGCTGGTAGGGCAGGCGCCGGCCAACGCTGCCGGGCCGGGTGTGCCCCGGCAGGCCGAGGGCGGAGGCGCAGGTCGCCTCGGTCAGCCCGTAGCCCTCGCACAGCGGGATGCCGGTGTGCTCCTCGAAGGACTCCCGTACGGCGGGCGGCAGCGGGGAGGCGCCGACGGCGGCGAACCGCATGCTGGAGATGTCCGCGTCGACGGGGACGCGGGCGAGGACGGAGTACACGGTGGGCACTGCCGACATGGCGGCGATCCGGTAGTGCTCCACCAGCTTCCAGAACACTCCGTACAGCTCGGGATCGCGGTAGCCCAGCGGCCCCGCCCACACCACTCGCCGGCCTTGCAGCAGCGGGCCGAGCAGGGTGACGATCAAGGCGTTGACGTGGAACAGCGGCAGTGCCGCGAACATCGCCGAGCCCGTGTCGAGGGGGATGCTCGCGGCCACCATCCAGGCGTCGACGACCTCGTTGGTGTGCGTGTGCGCGGCGAGCTTGGGGGTGCCGGTGGTGCCGCCGGTGTGGAAGTAGGCGGCCAGGTCCTCGGCAGCCGGAGGTTCGATGTCCACCAGCTTGTCGGCGGGATGGGATGCGGCCAGCTCCGCGAGGTAGCCCACGCGTACCCCCTCGACGGGTTCGAGAGCGGGAGCGGGGCCGTCGGCCGTGGTGGGGGCCAGGGCCAGCAGCGCGTCCAGGCGCAGCGAGGCGGCGACCTGCCGGGCCGTGGCCCACACCTGCGCGTCCAGCTGCGGACCGGCGGCTATGAGCACGCGCGCGCCGCCGCGCCGCAGCAGCTGCTCGACGTGCTCGGGCGCCAGGCCCGGGTTCACCGGGGCGGCGATGCCCGCTGCCTGCGCGGCCAGCAGGGCGGCGGGGAGCTCGGCGGTGTTCGGTGCGAGCAGGCCCACGGCGGCGCGGCGGGTGACGCCGAGCGAGCGCAGCAGGTTGGCGGTGCGGTGCACCTGGTCGCGCAGCTGCGCGAAGGTCACGGTGGCGGGGCGGAGGAAACGCGCGGCATCGGGCAGTACCGTCAGGGCGGGGTGGCCGGGCCACAGGCGGGCGGCGCGGAGCAGGGCGTCGTAGGTGGTGGCGGGCAGGCCGCGCTCGTGCAGCGGGACGGCCTCGACGGCGGTCAGGTCCGCGGCGCTGTCGCAGGCGGGCCACAGCAGGTCGGTGGGTGTGAATGTCACCGGTGCGCCTTTGCAGGGTGAGGGATGGGGTCATGTGGCCGGCCCGGTACGGGGATGCCGGGCCGGCCGGTCCCGGGCGGGGGCCCGGGGGTCGTCAGCGGGCGCGCACCACCGTGCGCTGCTCGCCGAGGTCGAGTACGCCGTCGTCGGTCGCGATGCGGACCGTGACGACGTCGCCGTCCTTGAGGTAGTCGGGATTGGCCTGCTGGCGGGCGAAGAACTTCTGCCAGCGCTTGTGCGGGGGCAGCAGGGCGGCAAGTGTGGCCAGGAGCTTCCCCGGGGATTTCAGCGCGGTGCCGCCGGGGGTTCCGGTGAGCAGGACGTCGCCGGGGTTCAGGGTCTGGAAGCGGGCCAGCAGGGTGAGCGCCCTCGCGGGCCGGACGATCATGTCGGTGGTGGTGCAGTCCTGCCGGGTGGCCCCGTTGACCTTCAGCGTGAGCCGCAGGTCCGGCAGGCGGGCCAGGTCGTCGGCGTCGACCAGGAGCAGCCGGGGGCCGAGCGGGGTGAAGGTCGGGTACGACTTGGACTCGTAGAACTGGGTCTTGGGCAGCTGCAGGTCGCGGGCGCTGACATCGTCGGCGACGACCAGCGCGGCGACGTATTTCGCGAGGGTGGTGTCGGTGACCTCGGTGCCGACCGGCAGGTCGGCGCCCATCACCAGCCCGAGCTCGACCTCGTAGTCCAGGAAGCGCACGTGCGGCGGACGCACGATGTCCTGGTAGGGGCCGCTGACGGACCCGGAGGCCTTGCGGAAGAAGGCGGGCGGGACGGTGTCCGGGTCGAATCCGGAGTCCACCGCGTGGGAACGGTAGTTGACCATCTGCGCCACCACCCGGCAGGGGGTGGTGACGGGCGGCAGCAGCCCTGCTTCTCCTGCGGACGGCCCGGCGTCGGGGTCGGCCGCGGCGCGGGCGGCCGCGTCCTGCACGGCGGGGCGGTCGGCGAGCAGGCCGGCGGTGGTGTCCGCATCGGTGTCGACGCGGTGCAGCCGTCCTGAGCTGCTCTCCACCCACCAGCCGTCTGCGGTGCGGACGACCTGGACACTCATCGGCTCTCCTGAGTACTGGGCAGCGTCGACCGGGACGGCTCCCGCGAGCGGTCTCCGGTCGGAGTGATGAGAGCATCAGTTAAGATGAAGTAATCGTCAAGAGGTATCAGCACTGATTGAATACTCAGAACTGATCCACGGAGTAAGGTGTGGGATGACTACCGACGGACAGGGCATGGCTGGCAGCCGGACGCCCAACCGCCTGGACCGGCGCAAGGCGCGCACCCGGGCCGCACTGGTCGCGGCCGCGCAGAGGCTCCTCGCCGAGCAGGGGCGGGCCGATGTGAGCATCCAGGAGATCACCGAGGCGGCGGACGTCGGTTTCGGCACCTTCTACAACCACTTCACCAGCAAGGACGAGTTGTTCGACGCCGCCGTCGCGCTCACCCTGGATGAACACGGGGCACTTCTGGACTCCGTCGTAGGAGACCTGGAGGACCCGGCGGAGGTCTTCTCCGCCAGCGTCCGCCTGACCGGCCGGCTGCAGAGCACCCACCCGCAGATGGTCAGGATCTTCGTGCGCACGGGCATGCCCTACCTGACCTCCGAGAACGGCCTGGCCCCGCAGGCGATGCGGGACCTGCAGGCCGCCGCCGACAGCGGACGGCTGGACATCGACGACCCGCACACAGCCGTGGCCATGGCCGGCGGCGCCCTGCTCGGCGTGCTGCACCTCCTGGAGGCCCGCCCCGACCTCGATGCCGAGCGCGTCACCGATCAGCTGGCCGCCCGCCTGCTGCGCATGTTCGGCCTGACGCGCGCTGAAGCACAGGAGCTCGCCACCCGGCCCCTGCCTGCCCTGCCCGCGCCCTGACCTGGGCAGGCGCCGGTCTTCCTCCAGGTCCGCGACATCGCCGGCCGGAAGATCACCGAGGTGATCGAGAAGCCCGTCCGCGCGTCAGGTCACCCGCCCACGCCGGTGTCGTCGAGTCCGCGGATCGCCACGGCGGTCTCGACACCGCCGTCATGCAGCAGTTCCCGGATGCCGGAGAGGTCGATGAAGGCGGCGTCGAGGGGGTGCCTGGCCAGGCGCGAGACCGCGGTGCAGTGCTTGGCCAGCGAGCGCTTGCCCGGGATGAAGATCGACAGTTCGTCCCGGGCCTCGAAGATCTGCACCTCGACGTCGCCGGGCAGGGCCGCCACTGCCTTCTCGTCCGCCGTAATGGGGATCTTCACCAGCCAGTGCGGCCCCTCAGGGGTGAGGTTCTGCCTTCTTTGTTCCGGGGTTTCGATGGCCGGGGCCCGCCAGGGCGTCCCCGACACGACGGCTCCGCAGGACTCCACGGTCTTGACCACCTCCTGAACGGCGGTGAGCACGGCATCGGCCTGGTCCCAGTCGTCCCGGTCGCGCCCGGCCGGCGGGCCGGCCACCGGCTTCGACACCACGGTCGTGCCGGGTGCGTGGTTCAGGCGCACTTCAGGCCACGAGCCGAGGAGTTCACGCGCGTCGCTGATCGCATCGTCCTGGGCCTGCCGCCGGCGCCGCACCTCCATGCCGTGCTGCTCCAGCAGGGCGGGGGCCGCGTCCGGTTCGTCGAGGGCACGCCGGACGAGCTCGACGCTCATCCCGGTGCCGCGCAGGACGGTGATCAGCATGGCCCGCTCGACCTGGTCGAACGTGTACGAGCGGTAGCCGGTCCGCTCGTTGACGTCGGCCGGGACGAGCAAACCCTCGGAGTGGTAGAACCGCAGCGTCTGCGGCGACAGATGGCACATTTCACTGAAATCGCTGATCGACAACATGGCGCCATGCTCGCCCTTCCACCAACTGCAAGGTCAAGCGCCGACGATGCGCCGCGAGCGAAGGCCCTGCGTGGCGCCGCCGGGCGAACCGGGGCTGGTGGAGGCTCAGACGGCGGCCTGGGGGTGTGCCGGGCCGAGGTGGTGGATGGCGGTCCGTTCCGTGTGCGGAATGAGCAGGGTCCGCAGTTCGTCCGCCGCGGCCTTGAGGAGGTCGCCGTCACGGGTCGCGTGGAGGGTTTCGAGGACGAAGGCGACGTGGGCGGAGTCCTCGGTGACGCGGGTGCGGTGGGCGTCGCGGTGGTTCCAGTGGCGGGTCAGGACACCGGTGGTGTCGGCGTAGATGATCTCGCCGGGCCTGGGGTTCTCGATGGTGCCGGGTTCGCCGAGCGGTGTGAACACTTCACCGCCATCGGCGTAGCGGATGTCGATGTCGCCGGCGACGTGGTGCAGGTCGAAGGCGCCGGCGGGCAGGCCGTGACGGACGGAGACGGCGTTGTAGGAGTCGACGGCCGGGCTGATGCGCGGCAGCGTTCCCTTGTTGACGAGGCGGCGGCCGAGCGCGTCGACGCTGGGGCGGACGCGGCGGGGGTTGGTGCCGAAGGAGCGGTAGGCGGTGTGCCACGCCTCGATGCGCGGGTCACTGTCGCCGGCGGGCTGCCAGGTGCCGCAGGCGAGTTGCTGCTCCAGGTCCTCCAGGGCGGCAGTCGTGTCGGGCCAGGGTTCGCGGCCGCGCAGGCCGGTGGCGGTGACCAGGGCGATGAGGGTGCCGGGGAAGGCGTCGCAGACGGCGGGGGCGAGGCGGAAGACGGTCATGGGCTGGGGC
>NZ_JAAAXQ010000178.1 GCF_009916105.1 Streptomyces sp. GC420
GGTGCGGGGCGGGGGCGTGCCCGGAGCACGCCTCCGCCTCCGCCCTCTCCAACGCGCTCCGGCCGACGGCGTTGCGCCACGTCCCGGGCTTTGCCCTGCCGGGCGCCCGCCTAGTACCGTGGAACGGGTTGGTGACCGGCCGTCGGTCTGTGTCATCATTTGCACGTCCACTCGCGCTCGCGCGGGTGCGCAATGGAGGCGTCGCCTAGTCCGGTCTATGGCGCCGCACTGCTAATGCGGTTTGGGCCTTAAAGCCCATCGAGGGTTCAAATCCCTCCGCCTCCGCACTCACCACCGAAGCCCCGGCCTCTGGCCGGGGCTTCGGTGCGTCCGGGGCCGCACACCTCCGGGCCCTTGGCCGCCCTCGAACCGCCGGATCGGTGTTTTTGCAGGTCAGAGGCGGTTTGATTAATGGATTTCGTCTCTCGCTGCAGGTCATGTAATGTTGTTCCCGCAACGCCGACCGGGCCGAAAGGGCCGGGAGGACAAGCACTCGTAGCTTAACGGATAGAGCATCTGACTACGGATCAGAAGGTTGCAGGTTCGAATCCTGCCGAGTGCACAGCACGTCAGAGGCCCTGTGGATCACTCCACAGGGCCTCTGCTTTATGCCTTGACGGCAGTGTTTGACGGCAACCAGATTCGGGGGCCGATCAGACGGCTACCGGGACACCGGCCGCGCCGTCATCGTCGTCCGGATCGGTGCCGTCACCCCTCAGCGCGTCGCCGACGCGATCGAAGGCGGAGCGCTGGGAGTCGAGCCGGACGAAGGTGTAGATGTCCATGGTCACGCGGATCGAGCTGTGGCCGAGGACTTCCATGATCATGCGAGCGTCGGCGCCCTGTTCATGGAGGAGCGAGGCGCAGGTGTGGCGCAGGTCATGAAAGCGGACCTTGCGGACGCCGGCGCGGACGCTCAGCACCTCGAAGGAGCGGTTCAGGTTGCGCGGCTCGATGGGGGTCCCGTTCTTGGTGGTGAAGACGAGGCCATGACCCGTGCTCTTCCAGTTGTCCCCCGCACCCTTCCGGTCGGCGATCTGCTGGGCACGCTGGGCGCGGAGCGCCGTGACGCACTCGGCGGGCAGGGCCACGCGACGGGCCGAGCGCTGAGTCTTCGGCGCGACGATCAGCAGCTCACCGCCGACGCGCTGTAGGGCCTGCCGAACGGTGAGGACGCCTTCGTGAAGGTCCACGTCCGACCAGCGCAGTCCCAGCAGCTCACCGCGCCGGAGGCCGATGCGGACCGCCAGTTCGTACGCGGCCCACAGCCTGTTGTCCCTGGCCGCCGTCAGGAGCTGACGCCCCTCTTTGACCGTGAGCGGTTCTATCTCACGCTTCCTTCCCATGCTCAGCTCCACGTTCCGGGCCACATTGCGGGGCAGCTCGTCCTCACGTACGGCGTGCTGGAGGGCGGCCCGCAGGATTACCAGCAGGAAGCGGACGGTCCGGTCCGAGGGAAGCTTCGTGCAGCACTTGCCGAGGGCGCAGCAGCGTCGCTTGTGTGCGGGCCGGTTCTTGTCCTTGCCCTGCGCGCAGCACTGACAGGTGGCCGCCGTCTTGGTCAGGAAGGCCCGGATGTCGCGGGCGGTGAGCCGGGCCAGCTTCCTCCTGCCGAACTCGGGCGTGACGTAGTTGCGGACGAGTGATTCGTAGTTGACGTACGTGGTCCTGCGGACCTTGCCCTGGGCGACGTTCGTGAGCCAGTACGTCAGGTACTCGGCGATGGTCATCTTGCTGGTGGATACCGGCAGGCCGTTCAGGGAGTCGGCCTTGAGCCTGGTCAGTTTCTCGTGCGCCTCGTCCCAGGTCTTGCCGTAGACGCTCCGCCGCTTGTACGTGCCGTCCGTCGTCAGGACGTAGGCACTGCCCTCCCAGCGGCCGTCCTTGCGCTGGTAGATGGTGCCCTCGTTGTTGGCGTTCTTCTTCGGCTTGGGCATCAGGCGGCTTCCTGCTCGGTACGGAGGGATACGTAGGCGTCCAAGGCGGCTTCGCTGATGCGGCGGCAGCGGCCGATCTTGAAGGAGGCGAGTTCGCGGGAGCGGATCAGGTCGTGGACCTTCCAGCGGCTGATGCCGAGACGCTCGGCGACCTGGTCCACGGTGAGTACGGCCGTCGTCATGCGGGCAGCAGTCCTTCCTGCTTGAGGCGTCGGGTGTGGGCTACGTCGTGGCGGACCTGGGCGGCGAGGAGTTCCTCGCCAGGGCGGTAGCCGCTGCTGAGGTAGGTCCATGAGGAGGCGGTGACGAGGGTGGTCTCGTCGGTGGTGGGAAGGCCGGCGCGGGCGCGGGCCGCTGCGGCCTGGGCGAGACGCCAGGCGCGGCGTACGTCGCGGAGGGCGCCGAGGGTGGTGGAGTAGGCGCGGGACTTGCTGGAGAAGTGGCCGCGGAAGCCGAGCATGTGGGCCCACTTCCAGAGCTTGAGGTCGGCGAACTCCGGCAGGTTCCCGAGGTCCCAGGCGGTCCGGATCATCTGGCGGACATGCCGTTGCACGGGTAGGGCCTTGATGGGTTCGGCCTGTCCGGTGCCTTGGCAGTCGTCGCACAGGTCGCGGAAGCCGTCTGGACCTCGTACGTAGCCGCGTCCATGGCAGGGGCGGCACATAAGGGTGCGGTCTACAGTGCCCGCGCCCTCGGCGTTCTTGGTGGCGTACTTGGCGACGTATCCGGCGACCTTGGCGTCGGTGAGTTCGCCGTCGCCCAGGGCGGAGATCTGATCGACCTTGAACCGGTCGCCCCACTTGAGCACGCGCTCGCCGATGGCGTCGGACTCGACGGTGAGCCGGGCCCTCTCGACCGCCAGGCCCACGGCGACCTGGAGGTCGTCGAAGGTGGCCCAAGGCGGGGGTGGGGCGGTGTGGCCGTCGGGTCCGTCGAAGCGGATCACGGCGTGGAAGTGGACCAGGCCGCGCTTCTGGTACTCAGCGACCTTGGCGAAGGAGACGCGGAGAGCGGCGTTCAGTGCCTTCTGCGTCATGCCGAGGTGTTCGGCCAGGGCGCGGCGCAGGTAGGTGGTGAAGCGTGCCCACAGCTGCCCGGCGTGGGCGTTCCACAGCACGGCGGCCGTGTAGTCGTACGTGGTCGGGTCCAGCGGGGTGCCGAGTTCCGGCGCATCTTCTGCGTGGGTCTGGCCGCAGGCACAGGGACGGGGCTTACCCGCGTCGGTGGTGGGGCGGTTGTGGACGGGACCGAAGGAGGGGGCGGTGAGGGTGACGAAGGCGCGAGGGTGGTCGCGGACGGTTTCGGCGACGGTCTTGCCGCCGGACAGGCCGGCGCGGATGAGGTGGTAGGTGTCGGCGGCGTAGAGGCGGGAGCAAGCCGGGCAGCGTGAGGCACGGCGGTTCCCGCACGCCGTGAGCAGGCTGCCCATGGGTTCGTCGGAGGAGGTGTAGGAGCGCAGTACCTCGCCGGTCGTGGTGTCGACGGTGGCAGTGTGGCCGGTCAGGCGGACGGGTTCGGTGCAGCCGCCGACGCGTTCGATCTGCTGCTGCGCACGGTCGAAGTCGCGGTGGTTGACCAGGTGGAGCAGGTCCCGCACGGCGGGGCTTGCCACGTGGCGCAGGTCCAGGGTGACCATTCGGGGCGTGTCCCTTCTGTCGGGGTGGATCGCCCCGAGCAGCAACCGGCCGTGGCTGTGGGCGTGTTGGTGCTGCTCGGGGCATGACGAACCAGGCCCATCGGGTGGGCGTGGATCTCGGGGAGAGGTGATCCGGCCGGTGGCCGGGGTGGCTCAGAGCTGAGCGAGGGCGGCGGTGGCCACCGGCAGGGCGACGCCCATGCGGGTTGCGAGCTGGGCGGCGGTGACCGGTGTTCCGTGCTCGGCGTGGTGGGTGTCCGCGATGCGCCGGGCCGCACTCAGCAGTGCGGCGGACAGAGCCGGGCGGGAGCCGGTGGCAGGCGCCTTGGCGACGGCCGGGGCGGGGGTGGAGTTGGGCACCTCGATCACGGCAGGTGCTTCGGCCGGAGGCGGCGCAGGTGTCGCGGCGGGGACCGGCTCAGGGGCCGGGGCCGCCGTCTCGGGAGCGGGCGCCGAAGTGGGCACCGGCTCAGCGATGGGCGCGGGGGCTGGGGTAGCTGTGGTGGCGTCCTCCGGGTGTGCGGCGGTGTGGAAGTGGGCGAGGAAGGCGGGGCCGACGTGGCTCCAGCCCAGGAGCAGGAGCGGGGCGACGGTCTCCAGGCAGGCCCGGCCGTAGTGGCCGGTCAGCAGGGGTTCGGCGGTGTTGAGGGCGAGGGTGAGCAGCCCGCACAGGTGCAGCAGGCGGGTGCCGGCCTTCAGCTCCGCCTTGGGGACGCCGCGCAGGGCGAGGAACCGCAGGGCGACCAGGAGGCCGACGACGGACAGGTCCACCATGGGAGCGATCAGCGGCGCGATCAGGCGGGGGACGCCGAGCCGCAGGGCGAGCGCCCAGACGTTGCCGAAGGAGAAGACGAAGGCCAGGGCCGCGATGACTGCCATGACCACGGTCACGGTGTGCCGGGTGAAACGTTCCTCCCCCATGCGCGGAACCTCCTCTCAGGGCGTCGGGATCAGGGGTGTTCAGGGCTTGGACAAAGTGACGGCTGGTCTGCCGGGTGCGTCCTTGTCGCCGGGGGGCGTGTGGCCGGTGGTGTCGAGGAGGGCGTCCAGGCACAGGGCGGGGTCGGCAGTCAGGTGGGAGGTGGCTTCCGCGATACGGGCGGCGTCGGCGTCGGAGACGTACGGGGTGCGGATACGGGTGAAGCCGGGACGGCCCTGCATCGCCATCACCGCGACCCCGACGTAGGCGGGGTCCTGCAAGGTGACCGGGCTGGCATCCGGCCAGTTGCGGATGTCGTCACCGAGTGCGGCCACCGCGGCTTCCACCGTCTTCTGCGCAAACGACAGCCCCACCGGGCACACGTCACGGATGAACGTCGGGATGGCATCCCCGGTGGTCTTCTGGCTGATCAGGACGGTCAGGATGCCAACGCTGCGGCCCTTCTTGACCAGGTCCTCCACCAGCCGGCCGTTCTCCGCCGTCAGCGCGGCCAAACGTTTCGTCTCAGCGTCGCCGCCCTTGTACTCACCAGCGAGCAAAGGCTCGTCGGCCAGTTCGACGTACTCATGTTAGAGCCCGTCGAGCTGCTGCCGGGCCACCGAGACCGAAACCGAGCCGAGCGCGGCGCCGACGTACGCGTCGAGGTCCGTACCCGGGTGGAGGCCGAGGAGCCGGAAGAAGCGTTGCCGCTCCGGCTCAAGATCCCGATAGGACAGATCGAACGTCGCGGCGACCGCGCGCTCGCCGGCGCGCAGCTCTCCCAGCCTGTCCCGGGCCGCCACAAATCGCTCCTGCAGGTCCTCGGCAGTCCAGGATGGATGATGCCGCAGCCGTGCCGCAAGCAACGACACGCCCAGCGGCAGACACCCGCAGAGCCCCACGAGCTCCTCAAGTACGCCCCGGTCGAGCACATCCGCCGACCGCCCGCTGAGCCGCACGAACAGATCGACCGCGTGATCAGGCGGCAGTGCCTCGACCGGCAGGACCACCTCCTCATGCGCGGCCAGGCGCTTCCGGCTGGTCACCAGGACGAGGCAGCCACTCCCGCCCGGGAGCAGGGGCTCCAACTGCCGGTAGCTCGCCGCGTTGTCGAGGATCAGCAGCGCCTTCATGCCGGCGAGCCGACTCCGCCACATGGCGGCCCGCGCCTCGGTGACCGCGCCCACGTCATCGCCGACGGGTATCTGTTGTGTGGGTACCCCGGCGGCCGCCAGCAGCGAGGCCAGCGCCTCGGTGGCCTGCACCGGTCTCCGCCCCGGCGTGTGCCCGTTGAGGTTCACGAACAGCTGTCCGTCGGGAAACCGCTCTGAGAGAACATGCCCGGCGTGCACCGCGAAGGTCGTCTTCCCGACCCCCGGCATCCCGTCAATGACGTGGACCGGCAGCACCTCGCCGGTCTCCTGCGACGTCCGTGCCGACCTCACCAGCGCCTCCAGCTCAGCATCCCGGTCGGTGAACGCCGTGGTGTCACGCGGCAGCGACCGCAACACCGGCGCGGCCCCCGCAGGCCCCGACTCGTCCTCCGGCTGGCGTGGCGACTGGGGCGGCAGGGGCGTCCGGGTCTCCGACAGCGCGGCAAGTAACACTGTCAGGCCGACCATCGCCCCGCCGAGCACGACGAAGGAGAACCAGGCGTTCTGCTGTAACCACCCCAGCCAGCCGGGCCACCGCGACTGATCGGACACCGCGTTCGTGACGAGCCCCACGAGCATCGTCGTCACGGCACCTCCGGCAGCCACAACGCCGATCGCGATCCCACGCCGGAGCCTCATACGTGGGCCGCCACACTGGCGGCGGGGCCAGTTGAATCCGCTGGACTGCCGCAGACGCGACACAGCGCACCAAGAACCGACACGGTCACGAAGCCAACCCCCGAGTTCGACGCCCCGACCCCCAAGCGGACCAGCCATCATGGAATCTGGTCAAGGTCACCTCTGCGCCATCCGTAGCCGTACGTGCGAGTTATCGACATGACGGACCGCAAGCCCTGCCAACGCCGCTGCGCGGATCCCGTAGGAGTGGACCGTCGGCGGCTCCCTGGCCGCCAGCAAATCCGGAGAGTACACAGCGACCGACTCGACGGTCTCCCACGGCCTCGATCTCCCTGTCCGGCCACCGCCACAGGGGCGTGCTTGAACAGCCAGGACGTCCCCTCAAACACCTTCGGCGACCCGATCAGCCCTGGGACTTTTCAGGGACTTTCAACGCTGTCCGAGGAACTTCCGAGGGACTTTCCGCCGCCTAACGCGGCAAGCCCCTGAAAGACCGGAAAGGGCCTCCGTCGCAGATCAGAGGCCCTTCCCCAGGCAAAGCCGCAGGCGGCGGCAGACGAGTCGGGCTGTACGCCGGGTTCAGTCCGAGACGTAGGCAAACAGGCGCGGTGTGCCCGGTGCAGGACCACCAGCACGACGAAGTTCCGGGCCAGGTCGGACAGGCCGACCATGCGCGCCTCGAACGGGCGGAGTGCATCCGTCGGCTCCGGCCCCCGGTCAAGATCCGGACCATTCCCGGGCCGGCAAGCCGCTCCCCGCTTCGATTGAAGCTATTTCCGCTGGTCAACGGCCTACCAACCATATGCCACCAGCAGACGGAGAATCTGCTGGTGTCCTACTCGCCACAGAAGCTCGACTTCTTCCGATGCCGGACGCCCCACGCGTGGAGGTGACTCCCGCGGCCGCCGGTCTGATCCGGCGGCCGCGGGAGGCCCACGGGCCGCTGATGTTCCATCAGTCGGGCGGCTGCTGCGACGGCAGCGCCCCCATGTGCTACCCCGACGGCGAGTTCCGTACCGGCGTCTCGGACGTGCTCCTGGAGAGTCCGCGGACCGACGGGGTGGCGGAACCGGTGGACTTCTGGATGTCGGCGAGCCAGTACGAGGTGTGGAGCCACACCCGGCTGATCGTCGACGTCGTGCAGGGGCGCGGCGCCGGCTTCTCCCTGGAGGCGCCCGAGGGGGTGCGGTTCCTGATCAGGTCCAGGCTGGTGGAAGGCTGAACCGGGCGCGGAAGCTCTAGAGTCGGAATCATGGCAGCGGACGAGGGACCCGTGCGGGTCGACACCTGGATCTGGTCGGTACGGCTCATCAAGACCCGGTCGATGGCGGCGACGGCCTGCCGCGGTGGTCACGTCAAGATCAACGGTGAGCGGGTGAAACCGGCGCACGCCGTGAAGCCCGGGGACGAGGTGCGGCTGCACCACGCCGGGCGGGAGCGGATCGTCGTGGTGTCGAAACTGGTGCGCAAGCGCGTCGGGCCGCCCGCCGCCGCCGAGTGCTACGTCGACAACAGCCCGCTGCCCCCGCCGCGCGAGGAGGCCGTGGTGGCCGGTGTCCGCGACCGCGGCGCCGGCCGCCCGACCAAGCGGGAGCGCCGGGACCTGGAGCGGCTGCGCGGCCGGTGAGCGCGAAGGGGGTGGACCTGGTCGTCGTCGGCGCCGGACCCGCCGGGGTGGCGGCGGCACTGATGGCGGACAGCCTGGGGCTGCGTGCGACGGTCGTCGAGGCGGACCGGGTGGCCGCGAAGCCCGCGGCGATCGGCGCCCTGGCGAACGTGCCGGGCGGCTGGGCGGACGGCGCCGCGCTGGCGCGCGCCCTGCGCGCGGACGTCGAGCGGCTGCGGCGGACCGGCCGCTGCGCGCTCGTCACCGGCCGGGTGGTGCGCGTCGCCGGGTACGAGGACCGGGCGGAGGCCGTACTCGCCGACGGGCGCGTGTGCGCGGGCGGCGCGGTGGTGGTGGCGACCGGGGTGGAGGCGCTCGCGCCCTCCGCCACGGACTGGATCACGGCGGCTCCCGGTGTGCCGCCCCCTCCCCCGCTGTGGCGGGCGGTCCCCGACGGGCTCGCCGGCCGCCGGGTCGTCGTCCTGGGCGGGGACCGGCCGCTCGGCACCTGGCTGCGGTCGCATCCCGGAGCCCCCGTCCTGCTGCACGTGCTGCATCCGGCGGCGGACGCCTACAAGGCGGCGGAGGCCGCGGACGACACGCGGGTGCGCCTCGAGGAGGTGGAGCGGGTCACGCTGCGGCCCGGCGGCCCGGCGGTGCGCGTGGAGGCCCGTCATGCCGACGGGTCCGTGCGGACGTACGCCGCCGACCTGGTGCTGGGCAACCTCGGCGGCCGGCCTGCCGCGCCGGAAGGTCTGGTCCTGGGGCCGGACGGGCACTGTCCACCGACCGCGCAGCATCCGCGGGTCCTGACGGCCGGGGACGTGCGGGCGGCGCGGTTCCAGCGGATCGGAATCGCCATGGGGTCCGGGGCGGAGGCCGTGCTCACCCATTACTACGGCCTCACCCGGCAGCCGGGGCTCTGACACGGGCGGAAATCTCGCACTTCCCAGGCGTATGTCGGTGCGGAAAGATAAAATTCCCCCATGGGAGAGGGGCCCTACGTGCGCACCGCGCCCGAAATCGTCCTCGACATCGACGGGGACTCCACGGTGATGAGTCCGAGCCGGAGCTATCGCATCGGCCGTGACCCGACGAGCGACATCGTGCTGACCGATGCCCGGATCTCCTGGCACCACGCGGTCCTGCGGCCGTACGACGGGCACTGGACCATCGAGGACGAGGACAGCACCAACGGCACCTTCACCGACGGAAGACGCGTCCGCACCTGGGACGTCGGCCCCGGGAGCGTGATCGTGTTCGGCCATCCGGCGGACGGCCCGCGCGCCGTGCTCTCCGGACGCGCGCCGGCACCGGTGACGGCCGTGCCCGGCCCGCCGCGCCCGACCTCGGTGTCGATGCCCGCCGCCACCGGCACGTTCCGGCAGCCGACGTCGGTGCACGCGCTGGCCGCCCGCACGGTCCGGATCGGCCGCAGCGCCGACAACGACCTGGTCGTCGACGACCTGGTGGTGTCCCGCCGGCACGCGGAACTGCGGATCCATCCCGACGGCACGTACTGGATCTACGACCTCGGCAGCCACAACGGCACCTACCTCAACGGGCAGCTCGTGGACCGGGCGCTGGTCACACCCGGCGACATCGTCGGCATCGGGCACTCCGCCTTCTCCCTCATCGGCGACCAGCTGGTGGAGTTCACCGACACCGGTGAGGTCTCGCTCGACGTCCAGGACCTGACGGTCACCGTCGACCGGGGCCGCAAGACGCTGCTGGACCACGTGTCGTTCCCCGTCGGCGAGAAGTGCCTGCTGGCCGTGGTGGGGCCCAGCGGCGCCGGCAAGTCGACGCTCCTCAACGCGCTGACGGGTCAGCGGCCCGCCGACCACGGCACCGTGCTCTACGACGGCCGTGACCTGTACCGGGACTACGCCGAGCTCCGCCAGCGCATCGGCCTGGTGCCGCAGGACGACATCCTGCACCAGCAGCTGACGGTGCGCCGCGCCCTCGGGTACGCGGCGGAACTGCGCTTCCCCGAGGACACCGCGAAGGCGGAACGCCTGGCCCGGGTGGAGGAGGTCATCGTCGAGCTCGGTCTGGAGGAGCGCGCCGACCAGCCCATCCACAGCCTCTCCGGCGGACAGCGCAAGCGGGTCAGCGTGGCGCTGGAGCTGCTGACCAAGCCCTCGCTGCTGTTTCTGGACGAGCCCACCTCCGGCCTCGACCCGGGCATGGACCGCTCGGTGATGCACATGCTGCGCGGGCTCGCCGACGACGGCCGCACGGTCATCGTCGTCACCCACAGCGTGCTCAGCCTCGACGTGTGCGACCGGCTGCTGGTGCTGGCGCCCGGCGGCCGCATCGCCTACTACGGGCCGCCCAAGGACGCGCTGGTCTTCTTCTGCTTCGAGGAATGGCCCGAGGCGTTCGAGGCGTTCGAGAACGACCGCGACCGCGACTGGGCCGGGCAGTACGCCGACTCCCGCTTCCACCATCAGTACATCGCGAGCTCCTCGGCGCAGCCGCGGCTGACCGCGACCGGGTCGCTGGCCCTGCCGCCCCCGCCGCCGAAGGCCCAGAGCTGGGGGGCGCAGCTGCGCACGCTGATCCGGCGGTACGCGGCCGCGCTCGGTGCCGACCGCACCTTCCTCGCCATCATGGTCGCGCTGCCGTTCGTCATGGGCGTGATGGCGCGTGCCTTGTCGGAGGGCGAGTTCAACCGCGAGTCGACGATGAACGTGCTGCTCATCCTGTGTGTGGGCGCGGTGCTCACGGGCGCGGCCAACGCGGTGCGGGAGCTGGTGAAGGAACGCACGATCTATCGCAGGGAGAGAGCCGTCGGCCTGTCCAGATCGGCGTATCTGATGTCCAAGATCGTGGTGCTGGGTGTGGTCACGGTGGTGCAGTCCGTGGTCCTGTCCCTGGTGGCCCTGGCCGGTGTCCCGATGAACGTTCCCGGTGGCAAGGGGGTGTTCGTGTCGCCGATCGCCGAGGTCACGGCGGCCGTGGCGATGCTGGGGTTCACGGCGATGATGCTCGGTCTGCTCGTGTCCGCGCTGGTGCGGAAGGAGGAGGTGACGATGCCGCTGCTGGTGCTGCTCGCGATCGTTCAGGTGGTGTTCTGCGGCGCCCTTCTGGAACTGGACGGGGTGCCGGTCCTCAACCAGCTGTCCTGGCTCGTCCCTTCCCGGTGGGCGCTGGGCGCGATGGCTTCGACGATCGACATCAAGCAGGTGGTGGGCGGCCCGAAGGTCGCGGATCCCCTGTTCGAGCACTCCGCCGAGACGTGGCTGCTGGACATGGGCATGCTGGTGGTGCTGTCCCTCGTCCTCGGGTTCGTGGTCGCGAAGCTGCTGCGCCGGCACGAGCCCGTGATCATGCGGAAGTAGCGGAAGCAGGCACACGCCATGGTCGCACCGGTCAACTCCGACTTCCGGCCGACGCACGTCGTGCCGGGGGACGGCCTGCCCGCGTGGGAGACCCCTGACCCGTCCCGTCCCACGGAGCCGCTGGACCCGTTCCTGCCGGTGCAGCTGATCGACCGGGTCGGTGACTGGGGCCGGATCGTGTGCTCCAACGGCTGGTCGGCCTGGGTGGACGGACGGCTCCTGGTCGCCGTGCCGCAGCATCCCCCGGCTGCCCGGCAGCCCGCGGCCGGAACCACCGATCCGCGGCCCCTGCTGGCCAGGGCCGAGGACTCCCTGGGCCGCTACCGGCGCGCCGCAGAGGAGCTGGCCGCGGGCCACTCCAGCGGAGAAACGTTCCGGCACCGCACCCACGGTCTCCGGGTGGGCATGGTCGTCGACGGTGAGTCGGTCTGGCTGTACGACGCCGAGCACGAGCGCTGGGCCTACTGGGACGGCACCCGGATGAGCACCTACGCCTCCACGACGGACCCCTCCGCCGGCGGGGCGGCGGCCGGGGCCGCGCCCGGGCCGTCCGAGCCGGGGCCCCCGGAGGCAGGGCCGGTGGACCACGAGCCCACACAAGCGGTCGCGCCGGAGGACCACGAGCCGACACAGGTGGTAGCGCCGGAGGACCTCGGGGAACTGCCCCCGGCGGGCAGGACCGACCGCCCGGAGGGACGGCGTCGCGGCGACGGCCATGACGGCGACCGGCGGAGCAGCCAGGGCGGCGACCGGCGGGGCAGCCGGGGCGGCGACCGGAGCGAGGGGCCCACCCGCGTCATCGAACCCGAGGAAGCGGCACGGAGCGGCCGCTGGATCGACGGCCCGGGCGCCGCGCGGGCCGCCCCGGACGACGCCGACGGCGGCGGGTACGACGACCGCGGGGGCGGCGGCAGCAGCCGCCGCGGGTACGGGTGATGGCGGGGCTGCCCGCCGGAGACCCCGCCGAACTGCTGGGCAAGCAGGTCGCGGGATACCTCGTCGAGCGCGAGATCGGGCGCGGCGGCATGGCGGTGGTCTACCGGGCGAAGGACCTGCGGCTGGACCGGACGGTGGCGCTGAAGCTGCTGGCGCCCGAACTGGCCCGCAACGACACCTTCCGCAAGCGCTTCGCGCACGAGTCACGGGTCGCCGCCGCGATCGACCACCCCAACATCGTGCCGGTCTTCGAGGCGGGCGAGACGGACGGTCTGCTGTACATCGCGATGCGGTACGTCGCGGGGCAGGATCTGCGGGCCCTGATGGACAGGGACGGTCCGCTGCCGCCCGGGACCGTGTGCCGGATCGCCGTACAGGTGGCCTCCGCGCTGGACGCGGCGCACGCGCACGACCTGGTGCACCGGGACGTGAAGCCCGGCAACGTCCTGATCGCGGAGGGGACCGACACCGACCATCCGGAACACGCCTATCTCACGGACTTCGGGCTGACGAAGAAGTCGCTGTCCCTGACCGGGTTCACCAGTGTGGGCCAGTTCGTGGGAACGCTCGACTATGTGGCGCCCGAGCAGATCTCGGGGCGGCCGGTGGACGGGCGGTGCGACGTGTACAGCCTGGCCTGCGTGGTGTTCGAGATGCTGACCGGGGTGCCGCCGTTCCGGCGGGACGACGACATGGCACTGCTCTGGGCCCATCAGTACGATCCCCCGCCGCCGCCGAGCCAGGTGCGGCAGGGGCTGCCGCCGGCCGTGGACGCCGTACTGAGGAAGGCACTGGCGAAGGTGCCGGAGGAGCGCTACGACACCTGTCTGCAGTTCGTGGCGGCGCTGCGGGCCGCCGTGACGGCGGGTGGCCGGGGGCGGGCCGGTGCGTCTGATCCCTCCCTGTCTTCCCGTTCCTGGCCCGCCGGGCCGGAGGAGCCGCCCGCGCCGCCACGCTGGGCACTACCGGTCTTTCCCGGGCTCCGGTCGTAGTGGCCCGTCCACCTCGCCCCCGCGGCGCACCCGTGAGGCGAGCAGTCCGCCCAGAAAGCCCGTGACAAGCCCCCAGAGCGCCGCCGCTGCGGCCGTCGCCCACAGGCGCGGCCGCAGTGTCACCTCTCCGCCGAAGCCGCCGAGGTCCCCGATGCCCAGCAGCGAGAGCCCGGCCCTGGCGTCGATGCCGGTGAGCGGGCAGACGACCAGAGTGGTCAGGGTCAGGGCGATCGCCATGTGCGCGGCGTGCAGCCAAAGTGAGGTCCCGGCCGGTGAGCGGACCGCCATCACGAAGGCGGCGGCCTGCAGCAGTACGGCGGCGGCCACGAGGAGCCACCAGGCACGGCCGTCCTCCTGGACCAGCGAGGAAAGGGAGAGGGTGGAGTTCCGCTCGCCGCGCAGCACCGCGTCGAGGAGGTGCGGCACCGGCAGCCCGAACGGCCCTTCGACCCTGCCCTCCCAGGAACCGCCCATCCCGATCCCGAGCGCGAGCCAGACCAGGTTGGGCAGTCCGAGCAGCATGACGGCGAAGGTCTCGGACGGGTGCCCCCGGGTCGCGGCGGCCACCAGGGCGACGACCACTCCCGCCGCGACGCAGGCGAGGAGAAGGAACAGCATCGCGAACGCGGCCGGGCGGACCTGCTCCTGGTAACGCAGGAGCCGGGCGGGCAGCGGGGCCCCGCGCGAGACGAGCAGGGTGACGGCGAGGACGCCGAGCAGCCACAGCAGCCCGAAGAGGAGAGTGGACGGCAGATCGGCGCGGAAGCCGACGGTCGGGGTGGAGTCGAACAGCTCGCCGAAGAGGTCGGCGGGTGACTCCTCGCCGAGGGGGATCTCGAACGCGTCGCGTGCGCATGTCGAGAGCGCGGCGAGTGCGGCCGACCACAGCACCGCCGTACGGACGGCACGGCCCAGGAGTTCGCCGCCGGCGGAGACCGCGTGGTGCCGCAGCGGTCCGAGGAAGGCGGCGCCGGTCACCAGGGCCCCGGCGAGGGTCACGGACAGCGGCAGTACGGCGAGTTCGGCGTCCGCGCCCACCAGGTCCCCGGCGTCACCGGTCAGTTCCACCGTCCCGCCCGCCGCCATGACGACGACGGCGGCGACGACGCGCGGAAATGCACCGCCGGGGAGACCGGCCGCGCCCGCCGCCCACAGCCCGAGTGCCGCGGTGACGGCCATGGCGGCCGTGCCGCACACCACCGTGACCAGGGCGTCGCGCCAGTCGCGCACAGCGCCGAGGAGGGCACCCCGCCCGGCGGCCGCGCCACCGGGCGTTTCACCTTCGCCGCACGCGCCCCCCGCGCCGGGTCCGGGCCGGGGCGGTCGCTGTGGGCTCACCCTGTCACGTTAAGCAGCGCGGCCCGCGGCCGCCTTCCGGAGGGGCCGGTCGCGTCCGCTTGCGAGGTGCACGGGCCACAGGCACACAATGGGCGCGGAACGGAAGAAAGGGATCAATCGTGACTTCCCAACCGCCGTCCGGCCGGCCCGCGGGCCCTCCTTCCGGCCCTCTGTCGGGTTCCTCGTCCGGGGCCGGCCGCACCCCGCCCCCACCGGGACCACCGCGCCCGTCGGGCGCGGGACCGAACGGCGGCGAGCCCCGGCGGCCCTGGTGGCGCGACGTTCCCAAGATCGCTGCCGTGGCGGCCGCGGTGATCGCCGCGGTCGTGCTGGCCGTCGTCCTCACGCGGCCCGACGGCGGCGGCGAGGCAGCCGCCGGCGAGGTGTTCCTCCAGCCCGCGTCGGAAACCGGCCCGGATCCCTTCACCGGCTCCACGGTGACCGAACCCCCGGCCGCCGAGTCCCCCGAGACCCCGCCGACCGCCCCGGAGACGGCCACCGGAGCGACCCGCAGCGTGCCGGGCTCGACCCCGGGGCTGTACGGCGGCACCCAGAAGGTCGCGAGCTGCGACGTCGAGAAGCAGATCGGCTTCCTGACCGCCGACGCGGCGAAGACAAGGGCGTTCGCCACGGTCCTGGGCATCGACCCGTCCACGGTGCCCGCATATCTGCGCTCCCTGACCCCGCTCCAGCTGATGGTCGACACCAGGGTCACCAATCACGGCTACCGTGACGGCTCCGCGACCAGCTACCAGGCGGTCCTCCAGCGTGGCACCGCCGTGCTCGTCGACGGCCGCGGGGAGCCACGGGTGCGCTGCGCCTGCGGCAATCCGCTGACCCGTCCGGTGGAGCAGAAGGGTGCGGTGAGGACGACCGGTGAGGCCTGGGCCGGGTTCCGCGCCTCGGACGTGGTGGTGGTGGCGCCCGCGGAGGAGGTCGTCGACGTCTTCGTGGTCCACGACCCTGAGGAGGACCACTGGTTCGTCCGCAAGCGCGGGGACACCGGCAAGGAGGACAGGAAGACCGCGCCGCCGAAGGCGTCCCTCTCTCCGTCCGACCCGCACTCGGACAGGCGGACCGGGTCCCCGTCCGACGAACGGTCCGAGTCCCCTTCGAAGTCGCCGTCCGACGAGCGGTCGGAGAAGCCCTCGTCCGAGTCGCCCTCCGGCGAACGCTCCGACAAGCCGTCCGAAGAGCCCTCCGACAAGCGGTCCGGCGAACGGTCCGAGCCGGAGCGGTCCGAGCCGCCCTCGAAGCCGGCCCCCTCGCCCCCCGAGGAGAACGGGGAGCCCGAGATACCCGTGGAGCCCGAGCAGTCGGCGCCCCCGGACTCGCAGGGCTCGCAGCCGGCTCCCGACCAGTCGGCACCCCAGCCGTCCGGCTGACCGCACGGAACCGGGGGCCGCGCCCGGAGAGTGCGCCGGGGAAGAGGAGGAAACGGGGAAGGGGGAACGG